>CAZPMG010000149.1:0-1563 GCA_964587785.1 uncultured Clostridia bacterium | reverse complement strand
GCTTTAAGCGGCTGTGAACCAGCCTGAACGCGGGGATTGCCCAGTCAAGATAATCACTGTGCCAATCCGCGCGGCGCAGCGGCAGCTTTTCCTTGAGCGCGGCCTCATCCACCTGAATTATGCGTATGCCCGCACGCTCCAAGTCCTCGGCCTCCTCGCGGATTGCAAGCGCAATCTGCAGTGCCGACTCTCGGGGGGCAATGTCCTCGCGCGGAAACGACCAATTGAGTATGGTGACCGGCCCGGTAAGCATTCCCTTTACCGGCTTATCTGTAAGCGACTGCGCATAAGCCGACAGCTCCACGGTAATTGTCTTTGCGCGGCTTACATCCCCGAAAATAATAGGCGGCTTTACGCAGCGCGTGCCGTATGACTGCACCCATCCCTTTTGAGTAAAGAGAAAGCCGCTTAGGTTTTCGCCGAAATACTCCACCATGTCGCCGCGCTCATACTCGCCGTGCACGAGCACGTCCAGACCGATTTGCTCCTGCAGCTCTATGCACTGCGCAATCTTTTGGCGTATAAACCCGCTGTATTCGTCCTTGGTAATTTGGTTTTTCTTGAGCTTTGCGCGTGCGGCCTTTACTTCTGCCGTCTGCGGAAAAGAGCCTATTGTGGTGGTGGGCAGGGGCGGCAGCTTGAGCGCCTCTGCCTGCGCACTCTGGCGCTGCTCAAAGCCGGGCAAGCGCACAAAGTCGCGCTCTGTAAGTGCGCTTACTTTTGCCTGGACGGCGGCATCCAAAAGCTTTGATTTGGATAAAATAGCCGCGCGGTTTTCAATATATTCCGGCAGTCTCTCGGCGTTCGGCGCGTGAAACAGCCGCTTAAGCTGAGCAAGCTCGGCAAGCTTTTCCTCGGCGAAAGCAAACACGTTAAGTGCGCTTTCGGACAGCTTGGTTTCGTGCTGCAACGTGTAAGGCGAGTGCAGCAGCGAGCAGCAGGTAGAAACAACAATGTTTTGCCTGTCTGTAAGCTCAGCGAGCGAGCCCAGCAGCTTCAGCGACTTTTGATAGTCGTTTTTCCATATGTTTTTGCCGTTTACAACGCCGGCAAACAACAGCCTGCCCTGCGGAAACCCGTGTGTCTTAATGAGTTCCGTGTTTTTCTTTCCCTCGCAAAAATCCAGCCCCACGCCCTCAAACGGCAGCCCGATGATTGCGGAATATGCATCGCGCACATCTCCGAAATACGTCTGCAAGGTTACCTTGGGACGGCCGGGTGCGGCAAGCACCGCGCGGTAAATCCGCTCAAACAACGAGATGTCCCCTGCGGTAAGGTCGGTGCAGAGTATAGGCTCGTCAATTTGCACCCACTGCGCGCCCGCCTGCCCGAGCAATGTCAGCATCTGAGCGTAAGCCTGCGCCGCCTGAGCTGCAAAGTCTGCCGGCCTTTTTCCGTCCTCATAACTCGACAGCAATAAAAATGTGAGCGGCCCTATCAGCACCGGCCGGGTATCAACGCCGGCGGCGCGCGCGGCGGCGTATGCGCCGGTCACCGAGCTTGCGCTCAGCTTGAGCGCGGTATCCTTGCCCAGCACAGGCACTATGTAGTGATAATTGGTGT
>CAZPMG010000148.1:0-1717 GCA_964587785.1 uncultured Clostridia bacterium | reverse complement strand
TGCGCTTTAAGCATATTGTTTACCGCAGAGAACAGTGCCTTTACAGATGCCGCCATTATGTCGCGGTCTGTGCCCGCGCCGTATACGTATCCGCCGTCAGAAGTGCCAAAGCCCACATATGCCGCCGCCGGAGAATCTGATTCCGTGGTGAGCGCGTGCTCCTTGTATGTCAGGTCGGGAAAGCTTACCCCAAGATGCTTGCGCAGCGCGCTTGCCACCGCGTCAAGGCCGCCGTTGCCGCAGCTTTGCAAGGTTATCTCTCTGCCGCCGTGTAAAAACGTGAGTCCGGCGCACACCTCTCCGTTGTGCGTAAAACTCGCCCGCACGTAATTTAGAGGCGAGCTTACGTTCAAGTACTCGCTTTGGAATACCTGATAAATCTCCTCATAGGAAACCTCGCGCTCCAGCTTGTCGGAAACGCTCTTTACCGCGTAACCGAACTGTTCGCGCATCTTGGGCGGCAGGTCAAAGCCGTAGTTGTGTTCCAAAATATAGCCTATGCCGCCCTTGCCCGACTGGCTGTTTATGCGGATTATGTCGCCGTCATAGTCGCGGCCGATGTCTTTGGGGTCAATGGGCAGATAGGGAACGCTCCAAATGCCGTTGTCGCGGCTCTGCTGCCGCCACTTCATTCCCTTTGCGATTGCGTCCTGATGCGAGCCGGAGAACGCCGTAAACACCAAATCTCCGGCATAGGGATGGCGCTCGTGCACGGTCATGCCGGTGAACTTTTTGTATGCGCGCACAACCGCGGGCAGGTCGGAAAAATCCAGCCCGGGCGTTACGCCGTGCGAATACAGGTTGAGCGCAAGCGTCACAATGTCGGCGTTTCCGGTGCGCTCGCCGTTGCCGAACAGCGTGCCCTCTACGCGCTGCGCGCCCGCAAGCACGGCAAGCTCGGCGTCGGATATGCCGCAGCCGCGGTCGTTGTGCGGATGCACGGACAATATTATGCTGTCGCGCCTCTTTAGATTCTTGGACATAAACTCCACCTGTGACGCAAACACGTGCGGCATGGAAAGCTGAACCGTGGTGGGCAAATTTATTATGAGCGGCCGTTCGGGCGTGGGTGCAATTATTTCCGAAACGGTGTCGCACACCTCAAGTGCATACTCAGGCTCGGTGCCGGAAAAGCTCTCCGGCGAATACTCAAACAAAAAGCTGTTTGAGCCCTGCGCCAAGTCTGACACCTGCATTGCTCCCTCTGCGGCGATGCGCTTTACATCCTCGCGCGACTTTTTAAACACCTGCTCGCGCTGGGCAACCGACACCGAGTTGTAAAAGTGTACGATTGCCGACTTTACGCCCTTAAGCGCCTCAAACGTGCGCTTTATTATGTGCTCGCGCGCCTGCGTAAGCACCTGCACGGTCACATCGTCCGGTATAAGTCCGTCCCCTATCAGCCGGCGGGCAAACGCGTATTCTGTGTCGGACGCCGCCGGAAATCCTATCTCTATCTGCTTAAAGCCAAGCTTTGTCAAAAACGTAAAAAATTCCAGCTTTTGCTCCAGCGTCATGGGATTTATAAGTGCCTGGTTGCCGTCGCGCAAATCCACGCTGCACCATATGGGCGCGTGCTGAATCCTGTCTTTTTTTGTCCAGTCCGTGCACTGCTGCGGCGGAAGAAAATAGCCCTCGCTGTACTTCTTTGCGTTATCCATATATATACTCCCCTGTACTAACCATACCGAGTTATCGGCGATAATATGCATTGCAA
>CAZPMG010000147.1:0-1723 GCA_964587785.1 uncultured Clostridia bacterium | reverse complement strand
TCAAGTTAACAAAACAGATGGTTCAAGCGCTTATTGTGACGGGGAGCTGTTGCGCGCCGGCAGCTTGGCAGGTATGTATAGCGGGACAAATCTGAGCTCTTTAAGCAGCTGTGAAGCAATTTGGAAATCCACAACAAACAGATAGCCGCCCAGAGAAATTATGGACAGCAGCATTATCTTAAGGTATTGGCGCATGGAAACAGGCGTATATGCAATTGTATGGTCAGATATTACTGTGTTTAACAATATAAAATCCAGTATATCGTTTATAATCCAAAAAATTATCATAACAAAAAGCAGCAGCAGCGCAAACAAAAACACCATTGCGACAACTTGCAGGCCTGCTAAACGGAGGATAGGGAAGATAACTTCCGAAACGAACACGGCGGCGATTGCAAGAGCAAGCATCCTTAAAAACATACGAAGATAGACACCAAATACATCGCCAGCCTTGCCCGTAAAATAACTTTTGCCGCTCTGCGTATTTTGAAAGCTAATGCCCGAGGCAACAAAATTATAATAGCGCGGGATACGCCAAAAGGAAAATATGCCAAGGGTAATGAGCGTCAGCATATATTCGCCGAGATAGCTGAAATAGTATTCGTCGGCATCGGCGTTAAAGCTCAAGTGCCGCCCGTCCGCAACCGCGCACGAAACCAGCCGGGTGTAAAATATGCGGTCTATATATGGGCGCAAGGTATACAGTGTGGCGAGGTTGAGCAGCCCGTGCGCCAGCAAAAGAAGAGAAAAGGAAAAAACGCTTATATCAAGGCGATTTTTGGCGTCCGAAAGCCTGCGCCTGCGCTGCACCACGGCGGCGGTCAATACAGCCGATGTTATAACCACAGCAAATACAATTGCCGCAATCAGCCAAGGACTGACCGAATCCGCAGGCTGCGCGGCCTTTAGGAGAGTGTAATTATCGTAGTTTTGCGGGTATTCGCTGAAGTTGTTGCCGGGGGGAACAGAGTAAGTTACCTCCCGAGAGTATTTGTTTACAACAATACGTAAATCGCTTGCGCCCGCGAGGGTAAAATTACTGTATGAATAAAGGTTTATATCGCAGTGCGCCCACGGCTCCTGCCGGGTTATCTTAGTTACGCTCTCGTAGTTGCAGGTGTATTTACGGAGGTTGCTGCGGTTTATCTCCGCATAGCCGTCGTTTGAAAAACTCATGTCCCAATCGTCATGCAACAGCCCGGTTACGTAAAGCCGCCCTGCGGTATGCACACGGAGAGATATGTAAGAATCATTCTCATGATAAAAGGACAAGTCCCCAACCTTTAAACTGCCGTTTCTGATCAAAAGCTCGGCGTCCAGCAGCTGAAGCTTGCCCTTTATTTCAATGTCGCCGTCGATTATCAGCAGGCTTGTGCTGATAAACAGGTCGCCGTAATAGGTTTGATTGCCCGTTATAACCGAACTTTCGGCTACGATATAGCTGTAGATACGGTGGTTGTGACGCTCGGAATTGTCTGCAATAAGACTGTCGATGTCGGTGTAATGGGCATATGGGGCTTTATAAGGCTCGTCTATCATAGAGGCCGCAAAGAGATATATGCCCGCCCAAAGGCAAAGGCACAGAGCAAGACCTATGCAAATTTTTGTAAACCTCAACAGGGTTCCCTCCTTTATCCGTCTAACAATCTTTTCCTACTAATTCATCTATTGAAATGCCCAAAGCTGCCGCCATCTTCCAGCAATCCTGAACATTGGGAATGTT
>CAZPMG010000146.1:0-1998 GCA_964587785.1 uncultured Clostridia bacterium | reverse complement strand
CGACGGCAGCTATAAGTTTGTCATAGGCGAGGGTTATTCTAAGGCCGGCCCCATACCGCCCACGGGCAACAGCAACACGCGCGGCAGTTTTCCTCCCGACACCAAGGACTTTATAAAGCGCTGGTGCATGGAGGGGCCGACACACCATTATGCGCTTGGTATAGGGCACAAGGCAGAAACCATAAAAAAGATAGCCGACGCGCTCGGCATAGACAGCGTAATAATCCGCTGACGGAGGACAGATGGGAATTTCGGACAACACCGTCAACCCTGACAGGCAGGTTTATGACTGTTTTGTGGAGACCTATATGCGCGGCGGGTCGGTCAATGTGCTTTTCATAGGCAACTCGATTACGCGGCATCTACCAAAACCGGAGATTGGCTGGCATCGCGACTGCGGAATGGCTGCAAGCTCGCCGGAGTCGGATTATTTGCACATTGTGCTGCGCGGGCTGGAAAAGCAGTTGGGGCGCGTGAACTATTGCGTTGCCCAGCTTGGCAGGTGGGAAAAACAATATTGGGATGACGGAATCCTTTTAAGCTATGTAAAGGCACGGGAGTTTGCCGCCGATATAATTATCTGCCGATTGGGCGAAAACATATGGGGTTCGCGGGATATGCTTGAAGAGCAGCCGCTGTACCCGAAGTTTGACGGCATGTTAAAATATTTTAATGCAAAGCCCGCCTCCAAGGTGGCGGTGACCGATCTCTTTTGGGCGTGGGATGACATAGACAAACCCATAAGAAAGGTTGTTTCGGACAACGGCTATACACAGGTATACATAGGGGATTTAGGCGCGCGCAGTGACTGCAAGGCGCTGGATGAATATGAGCATCATGGCGTTTCCATACACCCAAATGACCTCGGAATGCAAAATATAGCGGGAAGGATATTGCGGGCGCTTGGAGCGGAGGCGGAAAAATATGCTTAAAACCAATCAAATACGTATACGCGACCCTTTCATCTTGGCAGAAGACGGCTGGTATTATATGTACGGCACTACTGACAAAAACGCTTGGAGGGGAAAGCCTGAGGGCTTCAACGCTTACCGCTCGCGCAACTTAAATGATTGGGAAGGGCCTTTTCAAGTGTTCTCCTGCGAGGGCTTTTGGGCAACTATGAATTATTGGGCGCCCGAGGTGCACCGCTATAACGGCAAATACTACATGCTTGCATCTTTTAAAAGTGAAAGCAGATGCCGCGGCACTCAAGTGCTTGTTTCAGATACTCCGCTCGGCAATTTCTTGCCGCTTACCGAGTTCCCTGTCACGCCCCCCGATTGGGAATGTCTTGACGGCACGCTGTGGGTAGAGGCCGGAAAGCCCTATATGGTGTTTTGCCATGAGTGGCTACAGGTCAGGGACGGAAGAATTTGCGCGGTGGAGCTGTCCGGTGACCTTAAAACCGCCGTGTCCGCGCCCGTCGAACTTTTCAAGGCCTCCGCTGCGCCTTGGGTTGCAGGCATTGAACACGAAGACATAAAAAGCGGCTTGGTAACCGACGGGCCGTTCATAGTGCGCGGCCGCGGCAAACTTATCATGATATGGTCAAGCTACGGCAAAGGCGGCAAATATGCCATAGGCCAAGCGGTCAGTTCCTCGCTACTGGACAAATGGACACACTTTAAGCAGCCGCTGTTTGACGATGACGGCGGGCACGGTATGATATTTCAAACCTTTGACAACCGCACGGTTTTGTCAATACACGCACCAAACCAAACGCCAAACGAGCGTCCGCTGTTTATTGATCTCACTGTTTCAGGGGATGAGCTGCTTTTAAAAAAAACCTGTATATAAGTGAGTGAGCAAAGGTCATTTAGATAACTAAATAAGGTTGTTATATTCAAAATCCGCCTCAACGAGGCGGATTTTTTATGTGTTAAGTTAAGCTGCTGAGGGGGAACTGTGTTGCAACCAAACGCAAGGAAAGCGGCAAAAATAATGGGGTTTTGCTTTTTTTGCGGTTTTGCGTTATAATATAAGATATATATCTGCTAA
>CAZPMG010000145.1:0-2168 GCA_964587785.1 uncultured Clostridia bacterium | reverse complement strand
TACTTGTCTGGCAACGGACCGGGAGAGTAGGACGTCGCCGTATCCAATCAAAAAACCGACTGAGTTATTTCAGTCGGTTTTTTGTTTTTGCGGTATTGACAACAGCAACAGTTGTATGGTATCTTTACATAGAGCAAAGTACGTTATTAAAAGTCGAAATTTTAAAGGAAAGGGGCCATATGAAAAAATTGGCGGTTGCCGTGTTGGCTTTTATTCTTATATTTCCGCTCTATGCGTGTGGCTACGGGGAGCTTTCCACAATAAAGCGGTATAAGGATTTAGATTATGAGGGTATAGAAAAGGTAACTTGCACTTACGGTATCCAAGGCTCGCCCCGCGATGTAGAGGTTACCGGCGAAAAAGCGCAGGAGGTTATCGAACTGCTTAAGGCCGTGCGATTCAAAAAAACCACAAAAAAGCAGGTGGCAGGCACTACCTGGTCTGTTACGCTGCATTATAGCGATGATAAAACCCATACCATTGCGTTTATTGCAGACTTATATGCTTACTACGACGAGTATTATTATACCCAAAATGCTGTAGAGCTTGGCGAAAAAGTGCGAGAGGTAATATTTGAAGTATACGATTCACAGGGAAATTCGTTATAGAATATGCGCGCAATATATAATGGGTGTTAAACAAATTAAAAACGGCTGTTTCCGCACAAAAAACCGACTGAGTTATTTCAGTCGGTTTTTTGTTGTTGTAAGAGATAAAAGTTTTAATAAACAAAAATTATGGAATAAAGCTCCCTTGTCAAAAAGCATAAAATCTGTAGAAACAAAAAAGCCTCCCTTGTCAAAGGGAGGGGAACCGCGTAAGCGGTGGAGGGATTCGGAGTAAGCAGATTAACGCAAATAAGCGGTGGAGGGATTCAGTAAACCGCAAAGTTCTGTACTAAGCAGGAATCCCCCCGGCGCTATTCGCGCCACCCCCCTTTGACAAGGGGGGCTTTGTGTAGCTTTTAAAAATCCGTTCTGCCAAGCAGATAATCGGCGGAAACATCAAAAACATCACATAGCTTTACCAGTTGCTCATAACTGCATTCAAATATACCCTTTTCAAACCGCTGATACACAGGTTGCGCAACTCCAAGCAGTTTGGCCACATCTCGCTGTGATAGCTTAGCTTGCTCACGGCACTCTTTTAGTTTTTTACCTACAGATTCTTTCATAATGTCAACAGTCCATAAAAATCTTTGTTGACATTATGATACATTAAATGTATAATTAAAAGCGTAATGATACACTTAATGTATCATAGCGTAAATATCAAATGGAGTGAAATTATGAAAGCAAAGGATATAAGGGACGGATTAGTAAGTGCAATTTAAAATACGCAAAGTTCTGTGCTAAGCAGGAATCCCCCCGGTGCTATTTGCGCCACCCCCTTATGTAAAGGGGCTGTTTAATAATCAGAAATCCCTAATAAATAATCACTGGAAATATCATATAATTTGCACAAAAAAACTATTTGAGCATAGCTTAACTCAAATACTCCGTTTTCAAAGCGGCTATATTGCTGTTGCGTCATATTCATCATCTTTGCCACTTGAGCCTGTGTAAGCTGTTTAATTCGCCGCCCCTCTTTAAGCTTAGCGCCCAACTCTTTCTTTATATTTGCCATAGTTTAATTATAATAATACATCACTTTAATGCTTGACGTACATCACTAAACGATGTATAATCATGTTTATTTAGCAATTGGAGGGAAACTATGAAAGCAAAGGATATAAGGGACGAATGCATAACCGCATTGAGAAAAAAGTTTGGCGCACTTGCCGCAGCAGAGCTTGACGGATTTTCGTTTGCCGCTGCAGATATTGGAGTAAAAGGCGAGGACGGCATTCCGGAAATTTTCCGCCTTACCGTTGTAAGTCAAAAGCTTGACATTAAGTGAATAAACCACGATTAAAATAAATCCCTATTGCGGACGCAGACAAAGTTGCTTTAAATCGGCTCTTTGTAAGCCGTGACATTGCGTCCGCAAGAGTATAAAAATTTACTGCAACTTTAGAATTGTTTGTATATAATTAAAAAACCCACGTAAAGATTTGTTCATATAATTAAAAAACCGGTTGAAATTTTCAACCGGTTTTTTAAGTCTTATTGACTCAAGTTAACAAAACAGATGGTTCAAGCGCTTATTGTGACGGGGAGCTGTTGCGC
>CAZPMG010000144.1:0-2204 GCA_964587785.1 uncultured Clostridia bacterium | reverse complement strand
CGCGGCTTTGCGCCGCACAGCAAGCTTGCTTGCTGTTTGAAAACTGCTGGTGCAGGTTTCAAGGTAATTGACTATATCAGGCGGTTACTCAGTGATAAACGCAATATCGGCAACATAGATGTTTGTTGTAATAAGCAGTGTAAAACCGTTGGCTGTAATCGCCTCGGCATCGGTCAGAGATATCTTTGTCTCCTCCCATGCGGTTGTCGCCATCCACTTATTTTGTATGCCTCCGGACTTCTTTTCAAAGAAAATCCACGAGCCGGCATGATACACGCTGCGGCGGCTGAAGGTAAGGTGAGTTTTGCCTTGCTGTATTGCATCGTCAATCATTTCCCTTGTGACTATCCGGAACATACGCCCGGAGTCGCTTCCGCGCACAAGCTCGAGAACGCCTGTCTTGCCGTGAACTTCGCCCGCATCAAACACCGTACCCGGATTATCAGCGGCAACCGGTGTTACTGCGTAGTCGCCGGGCATATCGACTACATCAACATTCCGTATCAAAAAGTCCGCAAACTGCGCCGCGCTGCCGGTTACTAATGTCAGCTCTTGGGAGGTAATTGCTGCCGCGTACTTTTCCCAAGTAGTCGAGGTGTTGGTGTACATCTTGCCGTTGAGCAAAAAAGCATGGCCCTGCTGCGATATAACCTCAAATGTGAGCATCTTGCCTACGTCTTCTTGGGACAGTGTAATTAAAAAAGTTTTACCGTTTCCGTTGTAGATACCGCCGGATTTCAGCACAATCACGCCCTCATCCGCGCCGTAAACCACTGCACCTGAGCTCATGCCCTGCGCCTGTGCCTTTGCGCTGAAGCCATTTGAGTGCGCTTCCGATACAGGCTTGCTGTAGACAACATTGCATATAAAAGCCGCGCTGTCAAGGGTAAACACTAAGCCTTGGCTTAAATCGTATTGGCTGTTTGCAAGATCCACGGCAACCCTTGCCCAACCGGCAATGCCGCCGTCCTTTAATCCGCTGTTGCGGCTGTTGAAATGAATGAACTTTTCAGCGCCGTCTGCAAAAAAGAGCTCGAATGTAAGGAAGGTATTGCCCTTGCCTATCTCCTCGTCTATCTTTTCTTTGGACAATATAAACTCTGCATCTGCGGAGGAAGGCGTAAGCTTCAGGAAAAAGTCGTCACTGAGCGGCGCCGTTGCAATGCTGCCCGTATTTCCCTCAGCAAGGCTTATATACTGCCTTTCCTCCTCGCTCAGCCCACGATCGGCAATGTAGGTGTAGGGAATAAATTCCTTGACGGCCCCGCCGTCTTTATAGAGTGTAACCTTAATGGTATAAGTGCCCTGCTCTGCAAACACATATTTATATACGCCGTTTGAGTCGGGCGTGAGTTCCGCTATAGCTTCGCCGTTTACTACAACCTCATATTTTACGCTGTCAAAGTTTGCCGCGTTAATCTTTTTGGTTACATCGTCAATTATAACGCTCTCGCCGGTACCTGTGGTCTGTGTGATTGACTGCGCGTACACCGAAACAAAGCTGATATTCCTTATATAGCCCTGCGGGGAAGTTATAAGAAGACCGAATTTTCTGTTGATATCCAGAATACCCTCGTTTAAGATATCTATTTCAAAGGTATTCCAAGCGGGGTTGATAAATCCGAACTGTACCGTCGCGTCGGCGTTGAACACGCGTGAGGGCGTGCTGCCGGTAGGATGATACTCAAACTTCATCTTTGCATAACCCTGCTGGCGGGCGTAAGCCAAAAACTCCTCGGTAAAGGTAAATACCCTGCCCCTATCCTCATCGCCGTGCGTATCCAACAGCAGCGTCATGCCCTTGCCGTTATAAGAGTCTATATATGTTACTTCCGCAACATCCGGCACTTCGGGCACAATGTGCATCAGGGGGTCGAACTCATCGCCTACATAATAATAGTAAACATATTCCCTTATCCCGCCGCTGACCTTGTTTTCAAGCGTTGCCACAAGCCTGTATGAACCGGTCTCGTCAAAGGTATAAAGCGGTGCGTTGCCTGTATCAAATGTCAGCAGTGCGGTTTGCGAGCCGCCCTTGTAGAGTGCATAGCTGATATTGTATCTGTCGGCGACACCGGCAGTTAGGTCAAGTACCCTTATTTCTTCTTCGGACACAAACATTCTTGTGCTCTTTTCAAAATCGGGCAGAGTATAGAACATTTTATCGTTGTATCTGAGGCCGCCGTCCTGTGACATATACGCAT
>CAZPMG010000143.1:0-2422 GCA_964587785.1 uncultured Clostridia bacterium | reverse complement strand
AGCTTGAGCGCGGTATCCTTGCCCAGCACAGGCACTATGTAGTGATAATTGGTGTTAAACCATTTGCGCATGGACAGCGCGCGCACGTCGCCCTCCTTGCCCTGATAGCCACGCGTCATGGCAAAGTAAGTTCCAAGCGGTGAAAGCCCCAGCGCGCTGTACTGCGCCGGCACTGCGCCCAGCATTACGGCGGTGTCAAGCATTCCGTCGTAGAGGGAAAAGTCGTTTGACGGTATAAAATCAATGCCGCTCTGCTCTTGCAGCAGCCACTGCTCCTTTTGCAGGCGCGAGGCGTTTTGCAGCAGCTGTTCCTCGGTGAGCGCGCCCTTAAAATAGTCCTCCGTCCAGAACTTAAGCTCTCTCAGCCTGCCCACTCGCGGGTAGCCGGACACTGCACATTTAGGCATTATATGACCTCCTAAGGCTAAAAATTTTCAATCTCAATGTGTTTGCATTTTATAACTATATTAGTTTGCTTTTACAATCTCAATATTTTACATTATATAACTATAATCGCTGCTTTTACAATCTCAATATAATTGCATAGCATCCCAACGCATACGGCTGCCGCACGGCTCGGCCGATAAACTTGTATAAATAACTTTCCCATAAAAAACTAATTAAATAATTATACAGCCGCGCGCTCGCTTTGTCAAACTAAAGCGGCAAAGCAAATTGCCGCCGGCAAGCATGGGCATTTTCAACGCTCTCAAAGCTCATTTAACAACGGCGGGAGAAAAACCATATTATGATATATAAGGTTTCAAAAGCAATACGGCTGGGCGCTTTATTGTGCGCGCGGGCGGCAGGCGCGCGCAGCTTAGGGCGGGAGAGGAGCGGTCATTTGAGTCTGCTTCTTTTTGCCCGTGCGCTTAAACGTTACAAGCTGTGCAACGCCTGATTATGGCTTTGCACTTAGCGGCTTTTAGCGGATTGGAGGAAACATGGAAAAATACATAATAAACGGGGGGAACAGGCTAAGCGGTAGCGTAGAGGTTCAAACGGCCAAAAACGCGGTGCTTCCGCTGCTTGCCGCCAGCATACTTACCGAGGAGCCGGTGACGCTTCACCGCTGCCCGGGCATTACCGACGTAAAAAACATGCTGAAGATTCTGGAAAAGCTGGGCTGCAAAATCCGGCACGAGGGTTCAAGCGTAACCATTGACAGCGGCAGCGCCAGCAGGCACCTGATACCGCAGGAGCTTGCAAAGGAGCTGCGCTCGTCAATTTTTATACTCGGCTCCATACTCAGCAGGTTCGGCTACGGCAAGGTAAGCTATCCGGGCGGCTGCGACATAGGCCTGCGCCCCATAGACCTGCACATAAACGGGCTGCGGCAGCTTGGCGTAGTCATTGACGAGAGCGGCGGTTTCATCGAGTGCGACGGCAAGAATATGCGCGGCGGGACAGTGCACCTTGACTTTCCCAGCGTGGGCGCAACTGAGAATATAATGCTTGCAGGCGCAAAGGCGCGCGGCCGTACGGTGATACGCAACGCCGCCAAGGAACCGGAAATCTGCGACCTGCAGGATTTTATAAACCGAATGGGCGGCAAGGTAAGCGGCGCGGGCACTCCCACCATAGAGATAGAGGGTGTAAACCGGCTGCACGGCTGCGATTTTACGCCCATTCCCGACAGAATAGTCGCCGGAACATACCTCATGGCGGGCGCGATGTGCGGCTGCGACATGGAGCTTACCGGCTGCGTGCCCGAGCACATTTACTCGCTGATAGCAAAACTTCGTGAAAGTGCTTGCCTTATCGATTATAAAAATGATAAAATATATATCAAACAAAAGGGGCGGCTGCGCGGCATACCCAGCATAGAGACTTCGCCCTTCCCGGGGTTCCCCACCGACACACAGGCTCAGGCCATGGCAATGCTGTCAGTCGCCGGCGGAACAAGTATGATTGTAGAGAAGATATTTGAAACGCGCTTCAAACATGCCGCAGAGCTGAACAAGATGGGCGCGGACATAACCGTGCGCGGACAGGTCGCCGTTGTGCGCGGCGTAGAGCGGCTGATGGGCGCAAAGGTATATGCGCATGACTTAAGAGGCGGCGCAGCGCTGGTGCTTGCCGCGCTGTCGGCAGAGGGCCAAAGCGAAGTGTGCGACATCCACTATATCGACCGCGGCTATGAGGGCATGGAGCATGTTCTGGGCAAACTGGGCGGCGACATAAAGAGAGTGCCGGGAGCATAGCACAGGCTCAAACGCGACATAACCTTACATAAGTCAACTAACTTGATTTCCCTTGCATCTTCGGTGTGTATTTGGTCTATAACGGTATAAAATGCTCACCTTTAGCCCCACTAAAGGCTGCGCTTTTATCTCGTTCTATCCTCAAATCTCCACTCGAATCTGCTGCGCTAAATTTCAAGTTAATTGACTATATAAACAGCCGCGGCAATACATACATA
>CAZPMG010000142.1:0-2477 GCA_964587785.1 uncultured Clostridia bacterium | reverse complement strand
GGCACTCTTTCGGCAAACTCGTACACGCGCGTAAGCGTGAGAGTGCGCACGCTTGAGGCGTCCACCCCCGTATATCTTTACCTTGTTGATGCAAACGGCGAGGTCATCAAGTATGAGGGCCTGCTTGCCGAGTATGAGGACGAGGACGAAACGGTTATCAAGGACGCCCTGTCGGATGTGACAAATGCCGCGGCGATGGGCTTTAAGGCCGCAGGCGCAAACAGCACAGCTACTCTTCCCACCACCTCCACCGAGGCTTGGAAGGAATATTCATTCTTTATCGCAACGGGCAGCCAGTCGCTCACATACAGCCTTGAGGTATGGGTGGGCAGCAAAGACGGCGCAACCACTGCGGCAGGCGCGGCGTTCTTTGACGTTGCAAACGTGCAGACAGTCGCCTCTAAGGAAGCCTTTGCAAAACTGATGGAAGACCACTATCTGCCCGCAGGCGTTACCGCGGCGGTTGCAGAGAGCGCAGACCCCGCAGCGTCCGATTATGGTTACACCTTAGTTTACCGCGACTTCAGCAAGCTTTACTACGAGCCTGCCGAGCAGGATCTTGAACCCACCGAGGACAGCGACGACGACGGCACGGACATCATAGAGGAAACCGGCTGCGGCGAGTTTGACTGGTGGAACATATCCACGGTGCTGATTGCCGTGATACTGCTGTTTGCGCTTGGCTCAGTGGTATGGCGTCAGATGCGTAAAGCGGGCTGGTTCAAAAAGAAGGGCGCACCCAAGCAGGTGAGCTATGACCGCAACGTCAAGCATAAGCCCAAAAAGAAACCCGCCGCTATAAAGCGCGCCTCTTATGACCGCAAGAAGGCTGACGACGACGAGGATGAGGACGAGGATGAACTCGAGATTTTAGACGACGAGTTTGAAGAGGAAATTACCCTTGAAGCCGAGGCGCTGGAAAGCGACGAGGACGACGCGGAAACCGCTGAGAGTGAGCAAGAGAACTCTGACGGCACAGATACAGAGTAAAAACGAGGACAGCATAACGAGCTTTTGTACGGCAGCCGCCTGCTAAAGCCATAGGGCGGAAACAAAAGCCGCATAAGCGCACTTGCACAAGCTAATACAAAAAAACCAGCCCGTCGGGAAATCCCGGCGGGCTGGTTTTTTTACTTGCGGCAAATGAACTGCCGCAAGTCTTTAAATGATTATATAAAACTATAGTTACTTAATAAATAATTGTCTCATAATAATTAATTGATAACCTGCCCAAAAACGTTTACCCTTAATTCGGATTGCTGCAGCTTTGTATGCTGTTGCAAATAATGCATTGCGGCAGTTTGCAGTTTGATTGCGCAACGCAGGCTTTCCGTATGGGCTTAGTTCACAGCCTCAGAACGTAGCCTCGTCGGGATGCGCGCCACGCCTGCCGCAGCCGGGCAGATTTGCCAGCACCTCAATCTCGCTTTCCGTAAGGCTGAAACCGAATATATCGGCATTTTCCTTTATCCGGTGCGGGGTTACGGACTTTGGCAGCGGCAGCACTCCCCTGTCAAGGCACCACCTGAGCGCCACCTGAGCGGGCGTCTTACCGTATTTTTTTGCAATACCCTGCAGCGCGCCGCTGTCCAGCCTGCCCTGTATGAGCGGACTCCAGCCCTGCGGCAGTATGCCCTTTTGACGGCAGTAGTCCACCGCCTCCTGCTGCGGATAGCCTATGTGGTTTTCTATCTGGTTTACCGCCGGCATGACCTGTGCGGTCTCCATGAGCTTGTCTATGTGGTGCGGCAAAAAATTGCTTACGCCTATAGCGCGCACCGCTCCCTCGCGCAGCAGCCTTTCCATTGCGCGCCACGAGCTTGCGTTTGCGCCTGCCCAGCTGTCCGCGTAATCCTTAGGGATTGGCCAATGTATAAGGTAAAGGTCCATATAGTCCGTGCCGAGCAGCTTTAGTGAAGCTTCAAACGCGCGCAGGGTCTGCTCCTCGCCGCGCACGGAGTTCCAAAGCTTGCTGGTGATAAACACGTCGCCGCGTGCAATATTGCTCTGTTTTACCGCATCGCCCACGCTCTTTTCGTTGCCGTATATATGTGCGGTGTCTATGTGGCGGTAGCCCGCCTCAAGCGCGCTCAGCACGCCCTTAAATGCCTGGTCTCCGTCCTCTGCCCTCCATGTTCCGTAGCCCACGCAGGGTATCTTTACGCCGTTGTTGAGTTCAAAGCTGTCCTGCAAGCTGTTAAATTTAGCCGTCAAAATATTTACCTCCCGTTACTGCCCTTGGCGCGGCAATACCGCCCCTCGGCCCTTTTTTCAGTATATCACAAACTATGCGGCAGTTTCAAGCATTTGCATAAAGCATTGACACACTAAAAAATCATTTGCATTAAAAAACAGGCAGCCGGCTGTGTTTATACGCCGGCTTTGCGTTGACTTACCGCCCGCGCACATGTTATTATTACTCATGTTATACTAAAGTTAACTTCAAAAGTTGTTCACAACTTTTGAAACGGCTTGCT
>CAZPMG010000141.1:0-2531 GCA_964587785.1 uncultured Clostridia bacterium | reverse complement strand
CAACTTTTGAAGTTAACTTTAGTATTTTTGTTTTAATCACGAACAATACTATACAGGCAATTTAAACGTAAAGTGCGTGCGGTAAACAGAAGTTAGGCGGCGGCAAATAAAAAAGTTGACAAAGCCAATGCTTTGGTGTTATTATTTTTGGTAGGCAGCATGGACGCTGTAAACCTAAATTTAGGTTTACAGCGTCAATTTTTATAGACTGATACGCCGCGGCAGGCACGGGTTTAGCGCTATGGGCTGTTTTTGCTGATGTATCATTTTACGACGGCACAATTGATTGTACTTGTTTGTAAATATGCGTGTGCGCGCCGCCGCGCTTAATGTTATCGGGCATATCCGGTTACGGGCATACACTATATATATTCATTGCGGTATATACATTATTAAGTATATATTATTAATCATAATTAAGTATACATTATTATCATACTTTTCAGCGACACAAGGAGCGGGTGAAATCTTATGAAAAATATTCCTGAGCTTTTCGGCAGCATGGTGTTCAGCGACTCTGTCATGCGCGCAAGGCTGCCCAAGGAAACCTACGGCGCGCTGCGTGAAAACATTGCGCGCGGCACGCACCTGCAGCTTGACGTTGCAAACGTTATCGCCTCGGCAATGAAGGACTGGGCAATCGAAAAGGGCGCAACGCACTATACGCACTGGTTTCAGCCCATGACAGGCATCACCGCGGAAAAGCACGACAGCTTTATCACGCCCGCCGGCGACAACAAGATAATCATGGAGTTTTCCGGCAAGGAACTGGTGCGCGGAGAACCGGACGCGTCAAGCTTTCCGTCAGGGGGGCTTCGCGCTACGTTTGAGGCGCGCGGCTATACCGTTTGGGACATCACCTCGTATGCCTTTGTGCGCGAGGGCTCGCTGTATATCCCCACGGCTTTCTGCTCTTACGGCGGCGAGGCGCTGGACAAAAAGACGCCGCTGCTGCGCTCCATGGAGGCAATAGACCGCCAGGCGCTGCGCATACTCCGCCTGTTCGGAAACACCGACGTTCAGAGGGTTACCGCCACCGTCGGCCCGGAGCAGGAATATTTTCTCATCGACAAATCGGTGTTTTTAAAGCGCCCCGACCTTGTGAACACCGGCCGCACGCTGCTGGGCGCGCGCCCGCCCAAGGGGCAGGAGCTTGAAGACCATTATTTTGGCAGCATAAAGCCGCGCATCGCCGCGTTTATGCGCGACCTTGACGCCGAGCTTTGGGCGCTGGGAGTGCCGGCAAAGACCAAGCACAACGAGGTTGCGCCCGGCCAGCACGAGATGGCTCCGGTGTTTTCCACAAACAACATAGCAACCGACCACAACCAGATTGCCATGAGCGTGATGAAGACCGTCGCCGCCCGTCACGGCATGGCCTGCCTGCTGCACGAAAAGCCGTTCGCCGGCGTAAACGGCAGCGGCAAGCACAACAACTGGTCGCTGTGCACTGACACAGGCATAAACCTTTTAGAGCCGGGCGACACTCCCTTTGAAAACGCGCAGTTTCTGCTGTTTTTGGCGGCGGTGATAAAGGCGGCCGACGAGTATCAGGACTTGCTGCGCGTATCCGTGGCAAGCGCGGGAAACGACCACAGGCTGGGCGCAAACGAGGCGCCGCCCGCAATTGTTTCGGTCTTTTTAGGCGACGAGCTTACCGGCATACTCAAGGCGTTAGAGAACGGCTCCTCTTACCCCGGCAGGCGCAAGGCGTCTATGGAAATCGGAGTAAACGTGCTGCCGCAGTTTCCCAAGGACACCACCGACCGCAACCGTACCTCGCCTTTTGCCTTTACCGGCAACAAATTTGAGTTTCGTATGCCCGGCTCGATGTTTTCCATTGCCGGGCCGAACATAGTTATCAACACCGCGGTTGCGCAGTCGCTGCGCGAGTTTGCAGACTGTTTGGAGGGCTCGCAAAACTTTACCGCAGACCTCAACGCGCTGATAAAATCCACGCTCAGCGCGCACAAGCGCATTATCTTTAACGGCAACAACTATTGCGAAGAGTGGATAAAAGAGGCCGGGCGCAGGGGGCTTAACAACCTCAAGACAACGCCGGACGCGCTGCCCGAGTTTGTGTCGGAAAAGAGCGTAAAGCTGTTTACCGCGCACGGCGTGTTTACGCAGTCAGAGCTGCACTCGCGCTATGAAATTATGCTGGAGAACTACTGCAAGACGCTGAGCATCGAGGCGCTTACGCTTGCGGACATAGTAAAGCGGCAGATTGTGCCCGCGGTGCTTGAATATCAGTCGGAGCTTGCCGGGCTTCTCGTGCAAAAGAACGCCTGCGGCGCGTTTGACTGCACGCTTGAACACACGCTGCTCACAAAGATTTCCGCGCTGTCCGCGCTGCTGCTGAAGCGGCTTAACTGCCTTGAGGTTTCTGTGGAAAACAGCAAGCACTGCAAAGACACGCTTGAGCTTGCAAAGTTCTTCCGCCAAAACGTATTTTCAAGCATGAGCGAGCTGCGCACGGTCGCCGACGAGCTGGAGACGCTTGTATCCAAAAAACACTGGCCGCTGCCGTC
>CAZPMG010000140.1:0-2805 GCA_964587785.1 uncultured Clostridia bacterium | reverse complement strand
CTGTCGATTCATCGCAAATAACGAAGTTTCACAGACACGGCGCATATGTTTTATTTATATTAAGCCATATAAATAAAAAAATATTGTTCTTTTGCTTCTTTTCAATCATGAAAAGAAGCGGGGGCGCGGGGGCAGAGCCACCGCAAAGGCTTGCATAGCACAGCACAGGGGGCAGAGCCACCGCATTATACATAACCAAAGGCTGCGCCTATTAGCGCGCCTTGAGCAGAAAAACCGCAGCGGCAACGGCAAGTCCGTCCGCGGCAGCAGGAGAAAAAAATGTCAGTTAAGATGAAGGGATTGGGAAAAGGCCTGTCCGCACTGTTTGCGGACACGGGCGCGGAATACGAGCAAACGTCAGCAGCGGCTGCTCCGGCGCCGTCCGACGCGGCAAAACCTCAGGTTGTAGAGGTAGAAAAAATCAAGTTTGTTTCCGACGGCAAGCCGTCAGAGATAAACATTTCACTCATCGACCCAAATCCATCGCAGCCGCGCAAGCACTTTGAGTCCGGGGCGCTGAACGAGCTTGCCGACTCGATACGCCTGCACGGCATTATACAGCCCATAATCCTCGCCAAAAAGGACGGCCGCTACATAATAATCGCCGGCGAACGCCGCTGGCGCGCAGCACGGCTCGCCGGGCTTGCCGCAGTGCCTGCAGTGGTGCGCGCATTCAACGACCGGCAGGTAAAAGAGCTTGCGCTCATAGAAAACCTGCAGCGTGAGGATTTAAACCCCATTGAAGCCGCAGAGGCAATCTCGCAGCTGATGACAATACATAACCTCACGCAAGACCAAGTCGCAGAGCGCATAGGCAAATCCCGTCCGGCGGTGGCAAACCAGCTGCGTCTGCTGTCGCTCAGCCAAGAGGTAATAGGCCTTGTTCGCGATGGCAGGCTGTCGTCCGGCCACGCGCGCTGCCTGGTTCCGGTGACGGACACCGACCGCCAGACCAAGCTCGCGCTTGCCGCGTGCGACAACCAGCTGTCCGTGCGCGAACTGGAAAAGCTCGCCGGCGCGGAAAAAGCCCAGGCAAACGGCAGCGCAAGACAAGCGCCAAAAAAACCGCAGGAACCGCAGTCCAGTTTAGAGCTGAAAGACTTGGTACAGACCATGCAGCGCGTGCTGGGCACCAAGGTTTCCGCCGTGGGCAACCAGAGCAAGGGCCGCATAACCATAGACTATTTTTCCGCGGACGACATAGACCGGATATACCACCTGTTCGAGCGCCTTCGCCGCTGATGTGCATAAAAAAGTGGACAACCCTTGGCACGCCGCACAAAAAACTGCGGTTTTACCAGTAAATATACGGACGTTGACAAGTGCACGAAGAAAACGCATTTTATGTTGAAATGTTGATAGATTTGTGGATAACTATTCATAATTTTACATAAAATTTACGCATTTTTTTGTATTCACACCTCTGTCAACACAAAAAACCACACTTATCCACATTAAAACCGTGGGCTTGTCCAAGTTTTTGCCCATGTTTTGCGGGTTTTTTTGGGTCGATGCGCAAAAAATAGGGGGTTTTTGAGGTTGTCCACTTATTAACCGCCTATACTAATAGTACTATTTATAATATAAATAATAATTAATCAATTATAATATACCGGCGCGGCGCGGCGGGAAAGGCAGCTTTCTCTTGGCGTTTGCGCACGGGTTTAAGGCAGGCTTTTTGCCTGAGGAGTTTTTTAATATGAGGTTTGTATGTGACGGGCTGGACCTGAGCGACGCGGTGCTCAGGGTTGTAAAGGCGGCAAGCGCAAAGAGCACTAATCCGCTGCTTGAGGGCATCAAGCTCGAGGCAAGGGAGGACTATGTAAAGCTTTCGGCCACCGACCTTGAGATTTCGCTGGAGAAAAAAATACGCGCGGACGTTAGGACTGAGGGAGAAACAGTTGTCCCCGGCAAGTTCTTTGCGGAGTTTGTAAAAAAACTGACCGGCGAGCAGATAGAGCTGTATTTGAGCGACAAGCACCAGCTCAAGATAACGTACACCGATTCCGAGGGGTTCTTGCAGTGTATGCCGCCCGATGATTATCCGCGCATTGCCAGGGTGGAAGCGCAGCATTCTTTCAGCATCGTTGAAAAAGAGTTTAAAGAGCTGATTTCGCGCAGTGCGTTTGCCGTGGCTACCGACGATACGCGACCGGTGCTGCGCGGCGTGCTGCTTGAGGTGGACGAGTATCAGATTACTGCGGTTGCGCTTGACGGGTTCAGGATTGCAATGGTGAAAAAGCCGCTGGAGAGCAACGCCGGAAAGTTTTCTGTCATTGTTCCCGCACGCAGTCTGTTTGAAATTTCCAAGCTGATGTCCGACAACGAAGAGAGCATTGTCACTGTCAACGTGGCCAAAAACTATCTCATGGCGGAGCTTGACAGCACCACGCTGATTTCACGGCTGATAGAGGGCGATTTTATCAAGTACCGCCAGATTATACCCGCGGAATACGCCGGGTCGCTGACAGTCAGCCGCAAGCATCTTGAGGACGGCATCGAGCGCGCGTCCGTATTGTCGAATAATCCCAAAAACAACCTTGTCAAGTTTGATATCCGCGAAAAGCTGCTTACGCTGACGTCTAATTCCGACATAGGCAACATAAAAGAGAACATTGCAGTGTCGCTGCACGGAAAGGACGTACTGATTGCGTTTAATGCGCGGTATTTTTCTGAGGCGCTGCGCACGGTAAACGACGAGTTTATACGGTTCAGCTTTAATTCGCCGGTGTCGCCGTGCGTGATTAGGCCGGTCGAGGGCGACGAATACCTGTTCTTGGTACTGCCCGTAAGGCTGGTGGGATA
>CAZPMG010000139.1:1270-2863 GCA_964587785.1 uncultured Clostridia bacterium | reverse complement strand
CTCTGCCGCATTAAATCACCGCTTCGCCGTTTATAAAGCTCTCCATAAGCGCGGATACCTTTGCGCGCGCGGCACTGTCCATGCACCCGAAAAACTCCGCGGGCGAGGCGATTTTAAAGCAGTTTCTTTCAAAATATTTTTGCAGTCCCTTCAAAAATTTTTCCGAGCCCATGGAAGTTCTTGCCTGGCTTAGCATAACCGTGCCGCGGCTGTATACCACTGCGGTATACTCAAGCTCTGTCAAATATCCCCCCAATGGGCGGTTCATGGACGTGTCCACCTCTCCAAGCACCTGCTTGTATACGGTGGTAAATGTGCGGAAGCTCTGCGCGCAGCTCTCCACATACTCGTCAAGCGTAACGCCGTACTTGGGGTTTTCGTGGTAGAACAGCGCGGTGGAAAAATCGGCAAGCGCCTCGTCCAGCCAGGCGTGTTCCACTTGGTTTGAGCCTACCATGGCATACCACCACTGGTGCGCAATCTCGTGTACGATTACCTCGGTAAACACAAGCTTTGAAAGTGTGTCCGATATGTAAACCAGCTGCGGATATTCCATGCCGCCAAAAACAAAGTCGCACTTAACCACGGAGAGCGTGGGATAGCGGTACTCGCCGAACAGGCGGTTAAAGGTTTTTACGGCATCGGCGGCGGCATTGAGGTTTTCCTGCGCGCCGTCGTCGCGGTAATGATAATATAAAATGCGCGTGCCTTCCGCCTCGGTTTCGATTACCTCAAACTTTTCCGACAGAACCATGGCAAAGTCGCGCACCACCTGCGCGCTTATCTTGGTAACTTTGTTGTCGCCCTGCTCGGTCTGCGAAAGAATTTCCCCCGTGG
This sequence comes from uncultured Clostridia bacterium, assembly GCA_964587785.1. Taxonomy (GTDB): domain Bacteria; phylum Bacillota; class Clostridia; order Christensenellales; family HGM11417; genus CAZPMG01. The sequence goes on along the minus strand of CAZPMG010000139.1, from coordinate 2,026 downwards.
CGGCAACGGTAAAGCTCTTGGGCGCGGTAAGAGTGACCTCAAAGTTTGACGATTCCGTGTAAAACGGGTCGCCGGCGGAATAATACGGATATGTCTTGAAACTGCCGCTTTCATATATCGCTGCAACCGGAAAAAAGTTGCCCAAATTTACCGTGTCCTCGGCATAGCCCAGCCTGTGGCGTATGTTGGCAAGCTTTATGGTATATTCCATATAGATTTCCACGCGGTCGCCGGGGTACAGCTTTTCCGGCAGGCGCACGCTCAGCACGTTGAGGTCATCGCCGCCTGTCTCAAACTCCGCCGCCTTGCCGCCGATTTCCACCTTGCTCACCTCGATTCCGCCGTAGCTCAGTCCCGACGGATATGCCTTTACATAATGCATGGAGCTGACCGGCCGAAACTGCGCGTCGCGGCGGTAGGCGTTTGCGTGCAGCATAAAGCTCAGGGATTCAAGCGGCACATCCGCGCTGTTGTGGTAGTCTACCGTGTTCTTGCCGGACAAAGTCTTGTTAAAGTCGTTGTAAATAAGCTCCATTTTATAGACGGTGACCTCGTCCTTGAGCTGATCAAACTCGTCGCCGCAGCTAAAGAGCATGGGCAGCATGAGAGCGGCAAACAGCGCCGCGGCAAGTATAAAAAGCTTTTTTTTCATGAAAAACTCCGGACGGTTTATTTCGCGGAAACCTCATTGACTGAGCAATAAAGTTGGCTATATTATCTTATGACGGCAAATGCGGCAATTATGCGGAATGAAGT
>CAZPMG010000139.1:0-1170 GCA_964587785.1 uncultured Clostridia bacterium | reverse complement strand
AGCCTGATAAATTACAGTGTCTTTGTGTAATCGCTTTACTATAGCGTCTTTGTGTAATCGTCCTGTATCACCGATTTCCAATCGTGGGGCAAGAGTTCGGACAGCGCACACACCTTGCCGCGCGCATACATTACAAGCGCGTCACGGTTGAGCGTATGCACTTGGCTGATAAACTCTCTGCACCTCCCGCAGGGCGGCAGCACCTCTCCGTCATGGTTTACGGCGACAATATGGGTTATGCGGTTTTCGCCGGCGGTCACCATGGCGGCGATTGCCGCATGCTCCGCGCAAAACCCCACCGAGCACGCGGCGTCTATGCACACTCCGGTGTAAATGTTTGCCGATTCGGCAGCCAAAGCGCAGCCCACGCCGCCGGCTATTGCATGGGAGGAAAGCTCTCTGGGGCGCGCAACCGCAAGCGCGGCTTCATACAGCTTGTCAAAATCAATTGTGTTCATAAACAATTACCTCAAAAACTTTTTTCTGTTAGTAATAATAACCTGTCCAAATAATGACTATACAAAAATAATAATTATGACAAATAATGATTGTTCCAAAGTCTAAATGCTTGCCTGCAAAAATATTTTTACTTGCCGTTAAAAATAAAGCTTCCGCCGCTTGCGCACAAAATATAATCAAGATTTAAAACAGCAGCGATACGGCTGTCAATATAATAGCGGCGGCAAAGTTGCCTATGGTTACGGCAAGCACTGCGCTCTCGCCGCGCATACCCGACATGAGCGCAATTGCCGTTCCACCCCACACGCCCGTGCCGGGCAACGGAACGGACACAAGTGCGGCAATGCCCCAAAACCGCCAAAAATCCTTGGGTTTACTGCCGCTGCCCTGCGCACGCTCCAGTGATTTTTGCTCCAGCTTTACGGATTTTTTCTTAAACCGTTTTTCAATGCCTGCGGCAAGCCTTGCAAATGTCTTGGTGCGCGCAAGAGCGTCAATTACCGGCTGCAAAAACAAAACCAACAGCACGGTGACCGCCATGCCGCCCAGCAGCGAATATACCACGCTCTCCGTCCACGACAGCCCGAACAGGTGTATGGCAACGGGTATCGAGCCCTTTGTCTCAATCACGGGCAGCATTGCAATCAAAACCGTTGCTATGTAAGGGTTGGACACAATGCCCAGCACAAATTCCGCGACCTTTTGCGCCAC
>CAZPMG010000138.1:1712-2871 GCA_964587785.1 uncultured Clostridia bacterium | reverse complement strand
CCCACACCCGCACCCACACCCGCACCCGCACCCACACCCGCACCCACACCCGCATCCACACCGCGCCCCTTGTTTGGGCGTTTAGGCAGTTTTTTTGTTTGTCTTATACCTAATACTGATTTGGTTTACACTTATATGCTAATTCTGTTTGGGCGCATCAAAACTTCCGGCCGGCGCGCTCAAAACATTACAAAAAAGGAGGCAGCTTATGGGCATTATGTCCGCCTGGGTAATCAGCATAGCAGGTGCGGTTGTGCTGATAAACGTATGCGAAATCCTTCTTCCGAGCGGCGAGATGAGCAAGTATATCAAGGGCACGCTTGCCGTGGTCTGTATGCTTGTAATGCTTGCGCCGCTGCCCGAGATGCTCAGCCGCAGCACGGATATAGGCGAGCTTATACTCGGCGACAGCGCGGTCAGCATAGACTACAGCTTTGTGGACTATGTAAACCGCAGCAAGGCGGAGGCACTGTCGGAATCCGCGCAAAAGAGCCTGGAGCAAAGGGGAATAACCGGCGCAAAGATTACCGTGACCGCAAAGGCTTCCGCAGAGTTTTTTGTGGAATCGGTGTTTGCCGACCTCAGCTTGGCAAGCGCGGACGGCTTGAGCGCGCAGCAGTTAAAGATTGAGGTAACCGCGCATCTTTGCGGGTTACTAAATATAAATTCGGGGCAGGTGACCGTTCATGTCTGAGGTAAAGGAGCAGGGCAAGTCCAAAAAAACCGGATTGCTTGAGCGGCTGAAATCGGTAAAGCACATAGAAATCATAGTGGTGGCGGTGTTTGCGTGCGTGGTGCTGCTTGTGATATTCAACGGTTTTGGCACGGCGACCGGCGGAGCGTCCGGCGGCGGCAGTGACGAGCTGTCCGAATACGCGCGCGGCATGGAGCAGCGGCTTGCCGAGGTGCTGTCTGACATAGAGGGCGCCGGCAAGGTATCGGTTATGCTGCACTTTGATTCCAGCGCCGAGCTTGTGCCCGCGCTTGAGGGCGGCGACAAGATGGTGATTGTGGGCGGAAAGCCTGTGATAATACGCCAGATTCAGCCAAAGGTGTCCGGCGTGATAGTGGTTGCCGAGGGCGCGTCAAACATAAAGGTAAAGCTTGAGCTTTTCAAGGCAGTGCAGACGCTGCTTGACGTAGACCAAAAGTGCATAGA
>CAZPMG010000138.1:0-1612 GCA_964587785.1 uncultured Clostridia bacterium | reverse complement strand
AGCCTCCCTTGTTAAAGGGAGGGGGACCGCGTAAGCGGTGGAGGGATTCGAATAACCACAGAGCTTTGTGCTAAGCAGGAATCCCCCGTCACTAATCGTGCCACCCCCCTTTGACAAGGGGGGCTTATACTGCTTACCAAAGCCTCCCCAGCCCAAATGGAGGGGGACCGCATAAGCGGCGGAGGGATTCCTGCTAATCACCCCTTTATTTAGCGGTGGAGGGATTCTCTCCAAGCACTAAACAAGCGCAGAGCATTACAGCCTGCTGCAAAACGCAAAATAAACACCCTGCGCAAAAAACAGGCATAACCTAAGGCGCAGCAGAATAAAGTATATTAAGTCGTGTTCATATGAGCTTGCAAAGGTGTTTTTTGCCCCTTTTTGCGCCCGGCTGCGTATGTTTTTCCTGCCACAGCTACAGCTGTTGCGGTAAAAAAAGCGCAGTGCCAAGCGCAGAAGCTGACAAAAGGCCACTCTTTTCCACTCATATAGACACTCCCTAATTTCACTTGGAGGAACAAAACATGCTGTCAAAGAAAAAGAAAATAGTTGTGCTCACGGGGATGTTCTTATTGCTTATAGCAACGGCGGTAGTCAATTTCATCATTGCAAGCGCGGACGGCGGCGAGCCTCAGGCGCAGGAGACGGGCAGCTTTTTCACCATGTACCGCACCGAACGCACCACCAATTTCAACGCCCAGATGCTGATATTCGACACGATACTTGCCACTACCGAGCCGGGGCTTGAACAGCACCGGATAACCGCGACGGAAGAACAGCTTGCGCTGCGCAGGCGCATGGAGCTTGAGGCTGACCTTGAAGTGCTTATCACCGGACACGGTTTTGCCGATGTGGTGGTAAACGCCGGCTCCGGTTCCGACCGCATCACAGTTATGTATAAGGCAGAGGAGATAACCGCTCAGGACGCGGCAATAATATACACAATAGTGTATGAGCTTACCGAGCTTCCGCCTGACAAGGTGAACATAACGCCCATAGCTTAAGCTTGGCAGGCAGAGCAAAGGAAAAAAATTGCAGTGTTTCCATTGTCTTTCCCGCGCTTGCGGCGCGTACGCTTTGAGACGGCAATAATAATCAACGCTTTGACGGCATAATGCCGGAACATAAGAACCTGAAAAGGCATGTCTGCCCCGACGCAATTAAGCGGCGGGGCAGGCGCGCATTTTTATGTTATATACCGCTTGCTGCCGTGAGTTACTGCGCCTTAATAACCGCGCGCTACTGCGCTTAATCGACCGCGTGCGGTTTAAATATATGCTGCGGTGCTTTTCATGCTCCGGCAGGGGTTTTGGCTTTCGCGCGTAATTGCCGCAATAAATGGAATTTATTTGATTAAATTCCTCTCATGCGGTATAATATTATAATATATAAAATAATATCGTTGCGCCTTGGGGGAAAAATGAAAAAAGTTTTGACCGCGGCTTTTTTGATAATGGGCACGTGTTTTTAAGTGCGTATGCCATATGCCGCACGCTGATATACAGCACAACCGTTGGCAAGTGGAACGAGGATAACTCCATAACAGCGCTGCTTGCGGCTGGTATTATCTGCATTTTAATAGGCATTGGCTGCGCAGGCGAATACGTCAGGC
>CAZPMG010000137.1:1421-2936 GCA_964587785.1 uncultured Clostridia bacterium | reverse complement strand
TAAAATTAAAAAGATGTTATCTTTTCTATGTGTGCCTTCAGCTCGTCTGTGTGCAGGCGTATCTGCTGCATTGTGTCGCGGTCGCGCACGGTTACAGTGCCGTCCTCGAGCGTCTGGAAGTCTACGGTGATGCAGCAGGGCGTGCCCACTTCGTCCTGGCGGCGGTAGCGCTTGCCTATGCTGGCGCTTTCGTCATACGTCACAGAAAAATCCTTTGCAAGCTTTGCAAACAGCTCCTCTGCTTGAGGCGCAAGCTTTTTTTGCAGCGGCAGTACGGCGGCCTTGTGCGGCGCAAGGTAAGGGTGCAGGCGCAGCACTGTGCGCGTGTCGCCGCCTTCGAGCTGCTCCTCGTCGTATGCCTCCGACAAAAACGCAAGCACCATGCGGTCTGCACCAAGCGACGGCTCTACGCAGTAGGGCACATACCGCTCGTTGTTCTCCGGATCAAGGTAATCCATTGGCTCCTTGCTGTGAGTCTGGTGTGCCTTGAGGTCAAAGTCCGTGCGGTCGGCAATGCCCCACAGCTCTCCCCAGCCAAAGGGGAACAGGTATTCAAAGTCGGTGGTGGCAAGCGAATAGTGCGAAAGCTCTTCCTTGGTGTGGTCGCGCAGCTTGAGATGGTCGGAGGAAATTCCGAGGTCAAGCAGCCACTTGTGGCAAAAGTTTTTCCAATAATCAAACCACGCAAGGTCGGTGCCCGGCTTGCAGAAAAATTCCAGTTCCATCTGTTCAAACTCGCGCGTGCGGAATATAAAGTTGCCCGGAGTAATCTCGTTGCGGAAGCTCTTGCCTATCTGCGCTATGCCGAACGGAACCTTCTTGCGCGTGGAGCGCTGTACATTTTTAAAGTTTACAAATATACCCTGCGCGGTCTCCGGACGCAGGTAGACCGTGCTCGCCGAGTCCTCGGCAGCGCCCTGAAAAGTCTTGAACATGAGGTTGAACTTGCGTATGGAGGTAAAATCACGCTTGCCGCAGTCGGGACAGGCAATGCCCTGCTCGGCGATGTAACCTGCCATCTGCTCGTTTGTCCAATCGGCAATTACGGTTTTTTCGCCCTTTTTGTCAAGGTGCTTTTCAATCAGGCTGTCCGCGCGGTGGCGCGCCTTGCAGGATTTGCAGTCCATCAGCGGGTCGGAAAAGCCGCCCACGTGTCCGCTTGCCTGCCAAACGCTGGGGTTCATAAGTATGGCGCAGTCAACGCCCACGTTGTAGGGCGACTCCTGCACAAATTTTTTCCACCACGCACGCTTTACGTTGTTTTTGAGCTCCACGCCCAGCGGGCCGTAATCCCAGGTGTTGGCAAGGCCGCCGTAAATTTCGCTGCCGGAAAAAATAAAGCCGCGGCTTTTGCACAGCGCGGTGAGCTTGTCCATGGTAACCGACCTCGGGCTGACTGACATAGGTAACAAAACCTCCGAATAAACTTAATTAAAAATCATTTTTAAAGATTATAAGCCAAATCGCCCGAAAAGTAAAGCAAACAAGCGCGGCACGCAGGTAGAAACGCAATAC
>CAZPMG010000137.1:0-1321 GCA_964587785.1 uncultured Clostridia bacterium | reverse complement strand
TAAATAACTATAAAAAGAGGAAACAGCACAGCATAAACCGCGGCGTGTGAAATTTTGTGACCAAGCGCGTGAAAATTGCGTTAAACTTGCTCGGTTGAAGTTGCAAAATATGCTGAAAAATGTTACAATTTAAACAAAAATACTTTGCCTGCCGGGTGCGGGTGCGGAGGCATATGGAGGCGCTGACCTTTTCGGCGCTGGTGTTTTCTGTTTACGCTTCGGCACTGGGCGCAATAGCCTACTGCAAGCGCGACAGTTTAGACATCGGGCGCATAGTCTATGTCAATATTATTGTTATGTACTGCGCAGTGCTGTTTGTAATGTCGCTGTTTCCCTATGCGCCCGAGGAGCTTGGCGGGCTGTACTTTGCGCCCGTTGCAGAGTGGCTGCGCGCGGACAAGGCGGCATTTGGCGGGCTGTTGCTGCGGGGGCTGACCGGCTTTTTGCTCTATCTGCCGCTGGGTTTTTTGTCCGATATGCACAGCAAGCTAAAGGGTGAGCCCGCACTGCTCAAGACCGTGCTTCTTGCGCTTACCGTGTCGGTCACGGCGGAGTTTTTGCAGCTTGTGCTGCCTTACGGGCGCACGTGCAGCATTGACGACGTGCTGATAAACCTCATTGGGGCGATGGCAGGCTACGGTATATTTCAGCTTGCGCTGCGCGGAAGGGCAATGCCTGCGGTAATGAAAAACATATTGTACAGATAAATTACTCAGTTAAAAAAAGGTGCGGGCAGTGCCCGCGCTTTGCTTAATAGGCGTGTGTGTATGCGTTTTACACCAAATAGACGCCGGATATATGGTAATAATAATGTCAGACCTTTTTTTTGGAGGAGCCATGAATAGAGCTTTTAGATATGCCGCAGCTGTGCTGTGCCTGGTTATGACAGGGCTGCTTTGCTTAAGCGGCTGCGCCGGGCGCGGGATATCCATAGCCGCGCGCTATGACAAATATGTGGTAAAGCGCGGCGATATAGAGGTCGTAATCAAGGCAAACGGCAGCTTTGTAAACTTTTCCGCACCGCTTACGCTTGTGGCGGGCGACACAAAGTCCGAAACGGTAAAAAGCATACGCAGCGGCGACATACCCCAGGGCGGGCTGCTCTCGCACTGGGTGGTTATGACGGAGCCGAACGACTCGGGCGAATCAAAATATTACACGCTTGCCGAGCTTTTGCCCCGTGATTATCTGTATTTCTTTCTGTCCGAGGGCGTGGACGTAGGCCTTGAAGATTTAAATAATTACCGCTTTACCATAAGCGGCCGAACTCTGCCGGAGGACACCGTTGTTCCGGCGGGCGGCAGGCTGAGCATCGGAACGG
>CAZPMG010000136.1:0-3040 GCA_964587785.1 uncultured Clostridia bacterium | reverse complement strand
CTTTTCTTGTCACAAGAAAAGAAGCGGGGGCGCGGGGGCAGAGCCACCGCAAATAGTCTTTAAAAGCTTGGGCAGAGCCGCCGCAAAAAAAGGCAATTTTTAGCGGTACAGAGGGCCGTAGTGCGCGCAGGCGCGGTAGTCGGCGGATTCTTTGTCCTTTGTGCCGAATGCGCTCCAGCTGTGCGGGCGGTATATGCGTCCGTCATTTACATTGTGCATGGATACGGGTATGCGCAGCATGGACGCAAGCGTAATGAGCTTATCGCCTATGTGCCCGTACGCAAACGCGCCGTGGTTTGAGCCCCAGTTTGCCATGACGGAATACACGTCGCAAAAAGCGGTGTCCTTCTCGTCAGTGAGCGGCACAAACCATGTGGACGGCCACGTGGGGTCGGTGCGCGCGAGCAGCGCTTGGTTTACGTTTTGCGGCAGCTCCACAGTATGCCCCTCAGCTATCTGCATGGTATAGCCTATGCCCGCCACCATGTTAAGCCTTATGAGCGTAACAGGCATACTGCCCTGCGTGCTGAAGCTGCTGGAGAAACCGCCGCCGCGGAAATATCCGCGGTTTGCAGGCATCCACTGCGTGTTTTCCAGCATGGCGTCAATGTCCGGCTGCTCCACTTCCCACCACTTTTTGATTACGGAATTTCCATCCTTGTCCTTGCATACGCCCGTGCCGTCAAGCGCGGCGGCTCCGCTGTTTATCAGGTGAATAAATCCCTGCGCGGCAAGTCCCTCGGGCTGCCATCCGGTCACGCGCTGCACGGCGCTTGACGACCAGTAAGTGCGCACGTCGGCAAACACGCTGGCACTGCCCGTCAATAGCTTTGCAAACAACATGGCAAGCCCGTTGCAGTTGTCGTTTTCCGTGGCAAGAGCAACAGGCTCTTTTTTGCCGTTCCAGTCAAAGCTGCTGGTCAAAACCGCCTCGGTATAATCGCCGTTTGGCTTGTAATCCGTCCACATACGCTGACCTTGAAAGCCGCCCAGCACAGCGTTTCTGCCGAGCGCCTCCTCGTGCCTTCCCAAATCATTGAGCTTTTCGTTGCCCTGCATTATATCGCGGATTACAAGCGTCATCTTTGCGACAAATTCCCAATGCCCGTCCATTTGCTCACGCGGAAGCGCACCCATTCCCCATTCCTTTTCGTTGAGGTCGCGCCCCTCGCGGCACTTTTCCTTTATCCATTTAAGCTGCTTTTCCAGCTCTGACGCATCGTAAATTTCCAGGTCAATGCGGCGCAGCACCTCGGTCATGTCCACCCATTCGCCGCGGATATTAAAATAATCTTGCATGAGCTGCGGATCCAAAAAGCTGCCGCCTATGCCCATGGACACGCCGCCGATGCTTACATATGCCTTGTTCCGCATCTGCCCCACCGCCAGCGCGCACTTTGCAAACGCCGTCAGCTTTTGCGCCACGTCGGGCGTAATGCCGCTCATACTTGCGTCCTGCACGTCGCGGCCGTAAATGGCAAACGCCGGCAGGTTGCGCTGTGCGTGCGCCGCCATAGCCGCCGCCAGATATACCGCGCCCGGACGCTCGGTGCCGTTGAAGCCCCACACCGCCTTTACCGTAAGCGGATTTAAATCCATGGTCTCGCTGCCGTAACACCAGCAGGGCGTCACCGACAGCGTTGCACAGACGTTTTGCGCGGAGAAAAACTCCTCGCAGCTTGCTGCCTCCTTGCCGCCTCCTATAGTGTGCGGACAGATGACCACCTCTGCCGGCGTGCCGTCTGAATAGAATACCGTCTGCTCAATCAGCGCAGCGGCGTTTTTTGCCATGTCCATGGTCTGCTTTTCCAAGCTCTCCCTTACTCCGCCCCAGCGGCCGTCAATTACCGGCCGTATGCCTATTTTTACTTTCATTGCCACACTCCTTCAACGCTTGATTTCAATTTGAAAATAATGTCTTTGCGCGCTGCCCGCCTGAGCAAAAGCCGCGCGTCTGCATACCTGTACACGCTATATTGTAAATTAAATTCCGCGCCAAAGCAATGGACAAAGTTGCTCAGTTGCAGCTCAATATAGTGCAACTTTTACCGTTTGCTCGCTCCTTGCGTTAAATACTTTATATTTAAACTATGGCAATAAGGCGGCGACTGTGATATAATTTTTATATAGTCGGTGAACCTATTGCAAATGCGGGCGGATGCGTGAACTGTTTGCTTTAACGGGCGGCAACTTGGGCGTTGCCCAGCGAGAGGAGGTGGTTTTTTGCGCACTATTCACAGGGAAAACACAGCGGAGCGGCAGCACTTTGTGCCGCAGGGAAAGCAGAGGCTTACGCTTAAGCCCGAGCTGTTGTATGCTGGAAAGCTTACCAAGTCGCCGCATTGGAGCGACAAAAACCACCGGCACGAGTTTTGCGAGCTAATGTTGGTGACATCGGGCAGCGGCGAAATCCGCACCGGCGGAAAATCCCTGCGCGTCGGGCGGGGTGATTTGGTAATCTATAACCGCGGCTGTGTGCACAGCGAGCGGTCACTTGCGCATGACCCCATGGAGATGCTGTTTTTGGGGCTGCGGAACATACGTATAGAGGGACTTGAGGAGGAATGTCTTTTAAAGGACGGCAATCACTGCGTAATTCCCGCCGGGCAGGAGCTGGAGGAGCTGGAGAGCTTGATACTGCGCATAGTCAGAGAGACGGATGCGCGCGGCTTTTACCACGCGGAGCTTGCGCAGGCGGCGCTCACCATGGTTTTGCTTACGGTTTTCCGGCTGCTGTCCACAGGCGGCACGCCCTATGCCGACATAAGCGATTCTTACGCCCTTGCAAAAAAATATATAGACGAAAATTATACAGAGGACATATCGCTTTCCAAGATATGCAAAGAGCTCTTTATAAACAAATACTATCTTACGCATAGGTTTAAGGAGGCCTGCGGCCAGACCGTCACAAACTATATAATACAAAAGCGGATGAGCCGCGCCAAGGAGCTTTTGTCAAAGACCTCGTTAGGAGTGGGCGAAATTGCCGCACAGGTGGGCTATGACGACGCCTGTTATTTCAGCCGGGTGTTCAAAAAAA
>CAZPMG010000135.1:0-3089 GCA_964587785.1 uncultured Clostridia bacterium | reverse complement strand
TGCCCAACAAGATAACACTGCTTCGCATATGCATGATACCGCTTATGTTCGCGGCATATTATATTCAGGCGCTGCCCCACCGCACGCTGATAGCCGCCGGCATTTTCCTTTTGGCGGCGGCAACCGACGCGCTTGACGGAAATATCGCAAGGCGCACCGGCCAGGTCACCAACATGGGCAAGTTCTTAGACCCCATTGCCGACAAGGTGCTGGTTGCGGCCGCGCTGTTTTTGGTTGTGGAAAGCCAAATAGTGCCCGCGCCGTACGCGGCGATAAGCGCCTCGCTGATAATTGCACGCGAGCTTGCCATATCCGGTTTTCGCCAGATAGCCGCGGCAAACAACGTGATAATCTCCGCCGACCGCAGCGGAAAAATCAAAGCCGTGCTGCAAGACGCCGCGCTGTTCGTGCTGATTTGCTGCATAGACACCGCCCAAACTCTGGGCGCGCTTTACAACCCGCTGCTCATAATCGGCTATGTGCTGCTGGGCGCTGCGGTTGCGCTCACAATCATATCCGGCATAAACTATGTTGTTAAAAATATAAAAGTCATAACGGACGGCAGGTGAGACTATGCGCGTTACGCTTGCGCTGCTGTCACAGACCGCGGCGACAAAGAGCATAGGCGCGCTCGGCACATTTGAGCGCCATCTTTACTCCGCCGGCTGTGCGCTCAATGCGGGCGCATTGGTCTGTCCGTCGGAAAACGATATTTACCTTCAGCTTCAAAGCCTGCAAGCGGGCAGCGACGCCGTTGTATTGCTGGGCTATCCCGCCTCATATTCTGAGGTTCAAGCAGCGCTTTCCGCCTTCTTATGCGCGGAAAACCAGCACTGCGAACAGTATGAGCGCTCACTCTATGAGTTTTTAGAGGCCAGCGGCATAAAGCCCGCGCGCGAGCACAAAAAGCTGTGTATGCTGCCCCCGGGCACAGAGGTTGCAGAGCTTGGCGGAGAAATCCCCGCGGCGGCAATCTCCAGCGCGTACGGCAGCATATTTTTGCTGAGCGACCCAAACCAGCTGGACGCGCTGCTTCCGCTGCTCACGGGCGCGGATGCGCAAAAGCTTTCTGCCGCACATTTAAAGCTGTTCGGCCTGCCGCGCGCCGCCGTGCTTGACCAGCTTACGGACACCATCCGCGAGTACCGGCGGGTGGCTGATTTTTTTGTGTACGGCAGCGGCCTTGACGTGCTGCTCAGCGTCGCCCCGCGCGCAAAGCCAACCGATAAGCTTGCCGCCGTGCTGGTTGACGATTTGCTTTCAAGCATAAACACGCTGTTTGCGCGCTATATATACGCCGGCGAGGACGTGTCCTTGGCGCAGAGGTTGTTCGAGCTTTTAAAGCTGCGCGGCAAGCGTATAAGCGTTGCCGAATCGCTGACCGGCGGCATGATATGCTCAGAGCTGATTGCGCTGCCGGGTATGTCCGAGGTGTTTTTCGAGGGCATAACGGCCTACGACAACGGCTCTAAGACCGGGCGGCTGAGCGTATCGCCCGCCACGCTCAAAAATTACGGCGCGGTGAGCAGCGAGTGCGCGTATGAAATGGCGGCAGGTCTGCTTGCCGGCGGACAGTGCAGCATTGCAATATCCACCACGGGCATAGCCGGCCCAAGCGGCGCAACCGCCAAAAAACCGGTGGGGCTGACGTATATAGGCGTAGGCACGCCCGAGGCAATCCATGTGTTTGAGCACGTGTTTTCCGGCGGCCGCAGCCAGGTGCGCAGGAACGCCGCCGACGCGGCAATGTTCTACTGCGTGCAAAAGCTGCTGCGCGGCGATATGCGGCTTACAAACATTACAATAAATTGAATTGTTCCGTTTGCAAATAATGTAATAAATTGATTTATTATTGTTTTCGGTGCGTTTGGTTTTCGGTAAGTTTAAAGCCATACAATATACTGATAGCCATAAACTTAACTATAATAATTTACATTCATAAATAATATAGCAATCATAATAACTTACAACCATAAAGTAACGGCGCGCTTATTTGCGCGGCTTAAAGGAGAAACCATGGCAGAAAAGACCACAAAAGCGGCGGTTACCGTCAAAAGCGGCGCCGAAGAGAAAAAAAAGGCGCTGGATCAGGTAATCCTCCAGATAGAGAAGCAGTTTGGAAAGGGCGCGATAATGAAGCTTGGCGAGTCCAACTTTCAGGCGGTGGAGGTCATACCCACGGGCTGCCTGCCGCTGGACATTGCGCTGGGAATAGGCGGAGTGCCGCGCGGCCGCATAATAGAGATTTACGGGCCGGAGTCCTCCGGCAAGACCACGGTTTCCCTGCACATAGTCGCCGAGGCGCAAAAGCTGGGCGGCACGGCGGCGTTTATCGACGCCGAGCACGCGCTTGACCCGGTTTACGCGCAAAAGCTTGGCGTAAACCTTGAAGAGCTTTACGTTTCGCAGCCCGACAACGGCGAGCAGGCTCTGGATATTGCCGAGTCGCTTGTGCGCAGCGGCGCGGTGGATATCGTGGTGGTAGACTCTGTTGCCGCACTCACTCCGCGCGCGGAGATTGAGGGCGAGATGGGCGACACGCACGTGGGGCTTCAGGCGCGGCTTATGTCGCAGGCGCTGCGCAAGCTTGCGGGCATAATCTCCAAGTCCAAGACCTGCGTGGTGTTTATCAACCAGCTGCGCGAAAAGGTGGGCGTAATGTTTGGCAGCCCCGAGGTGACCACGGGCGGAAAGGCGCTCAAGTTTTACGCGAGCATACGCATGGACGTGCGCAAGTTCGACACGGTAAAGGGCGACGCCAAGGAGCTTGTGGGCAACAAGACGCGCGTGCGCGTGGTAAAGAACAAGCTTGCGCCGCCGTTCAAGGCCGCGGAGTTTGAAATCATATACGGTCAGGGGATATCCAAGGCGGGCTGCGTGTTTGACATGGCGGTGACAAAGGATATAATAGACAAGTCCGGCTCATGGTTTTCGTACGGCGCAGAGCGCATAGGCCAGGGCAGGGAAAACGCCAAGGCGTATATAGAAAAGCAGCCGGGTATGCTTGAGGAAATCGAGCGCAAGGTGCGCGAGGCATACGCAGGCGAGGGACTTGCCGCGGGCGAGGAAACGGACGAGGACGCATCAGA
>CAZPMG010000134.1:0-3127 GCA_964587785.1 uncultured Clostridia bacterium | reverse complement strand
ATGCATAGCAGGCGGCCGCACGGCCGCCTGTTGTGCATTTAAACGAAAATTACGGCATAGCCGCTTCTAATCTTTATCCTCGCAGCACGTTTCTGATATTCAGCACGTTTCTGCCCAAGTTTTATTTATATATCTATATCAGCTTTAAATATTAAGAGCGCATACCCACCGTATGCGCTCTGTTGCAATATGAAAAATTATTCGTCAAAACGCTGCTTTGACCTCAGCTTTGCGCGCTGCCCTCTTGCAAGCACCAGCGCGGCCGCGGCAAGACCCGCAGCGCCGTACAGCGCGGCCAAAGTACCCGCGGATATGCTTTTTCTATCGTCCGGCTGTTTATCTTCCGGATCCTCATCTTCAGTATTTTCACCGCCGCCGCTTTGCTGCGCCGCGGCGTTATAGCCTGCGCGCACAATTTTTACCGAGGAGAGATTTAAGGGGGTGACGTTTGGCACTTCCAGCACAAACTTTAACTCAGCCTGCTGCTGTGATAAAAGCTCTTCCGCAGAAAAATCTATTTTGCCGGAATAAGGCTGGCCGCTGCACTCAACCAGATACTCCCAGCCGTTTGCCGCAGTTGAAAGCAATATGCTCACAGGTGTATTTTTAGGCAGCGGCAGCGTAAACACGGGAACCGCGGGGCCGCCCAAGCTCATCAGCTCTGCGCTCAATATGCACATGCCGGCGCTTTCCTCGTCAGAGGTATCCGCCGTATACAACAACTCCAGGCCGCCGCTCTCCCATTGGTAGCGTATAAAAAACTTGTCTTGCGGAAGGCCGGTAAAAAATTTTTCCGGCACAAACTCCGCAAAAAAACCGGTCGCCGCGCCGTCGGCAGGCGGCAGTTCACGGGGCTGGACAGGCTCTTTGTCTATGGTAATATAAAGATCGGAGCAACACTTTTGCGCGGGTGCGGCTGTTTGCGCGGCAACAGGCGCCGCTGCGTAAACTGCGGCGTGCGCATAAGCGGCAGCCGCGTCTGTACGCGCGCAGCCTAAGGCGGCAAGCACGGCCGCCGCGGCAAAAATAAATGCAGCTGTAAAAAATCCCCTGTTCATAGCTTTGATTATAATGCCGTATTTGAACAATTTCAAGCTTTTTTTAAAAAATTCCCAATATATTTTAAAATTCAAAAAAAATTTGCTTTAAAGCCGCATGTATTATTGTGCGTGTCCGTTGACAGCGGGCGTTTCAGATGTTACAATGATAATATGGTACTGTGCCGGGCTTTCTGCAAGGCGGTACCGTCATTTTTTAGCTTCTCATTTGATTTATTTGATTTATTTTTAATTTCGAGGTTGGCAATTCATGAAACTGCATATTATGTTCGGCATCCTCTCTCTGCTTTTGCGACACGACAAACTTACGGCCCGCCAGATAGCGAACAGTATGGAGATCTCTGTACGGACTGTACGCCGCTACCTTGACGCAATGGCGCTGGAAGTGCCATTGGTGACCGAACGCGGCGTAAGCGGCGGTGTGCACCTCCCGGCAAATTACCGTTTTCCATATATGTTCTTCACGTATGACGAGATGCGCGTCCTGCAGCAGTGCCTGCTGAGCGTGCAGGGTCTTTCCGAGGAAAACAGCGGCGCATACAAAAAAATTCAGGATAAATTAGACTGTATTGCACCGCTACCCGGCGAAAACACAGAGATTTCGCAAGACGTGCTTTTGATTGACCACTGTCCTTGGAACAGCGTACCGGACATAGCCCGGAAATTAAGTGACTTTGAAAACGCCGCAAAACAGCGGCTGCCCGTTGATATAGAATACCACAGCCGGGAATCGGACTTCACGCACAGGACGGTAGAGCCGCATCTGCTGGTATTAAAAGCCGGCGAATGGTATGTGTATGCGTATTGCCGTCTGAAATCTGATTTTAGGCTGTTTAAGCTGTCACGCGTGGCTAAATTGAGCACGCTGGACAAAAAGTTTGACCGCCGCGGCATAGACCGCAGCAGCCTTAATTTTTTGATAAACCAAGGTGCGCCCGCACTCATAGACGTAAGGTTCAGTCTTTCGCCGGATATTCGCACTGAGGTGGAGGAATGGCTGTCCATAGAAAACGTGCATGAGGATAAGGACGGGCAGCTCTTTGCCTCGGCAATGCTGGCGGACGACCGTCAACTGGTTGCAAAGATACTCAGCTTCCGCGACAAGCTGCGCGTGGTGGCCCCCGCCGCACTGACAAAGCGCGTGCTTGCGGAGGTTGCGGCAATAAAGCAGCTTTACAGCTGACGCGGCTTTAAGCAGCATCAGGTCGGAGCCTGCTCAAATTGAGAGAGCGGTTTCCGGCCTTATTTATGTCAAAAATTTAAACGCCGTTTAGTTGTGCCCTTACGCTAAAAATGCTATAATGTACACAAACTTACACCGCTCTGTGCCCCCTTATAGTCGATTAACTGTGAGTTGCACGAAGATTTGGATGGATATTTGAGGATAAAACGGGATAAATGCGCAGCCTTTAGTGGTGCTAAAGGCGAGTAATTTATATAGTTTTAGACCAAATAGACGCCAAAGATGAGTGCATAATAAAATTAATCGACAATAAAACCCCGCAAGTGTATCTGCTTATGCCGGGACGGCGGTGCGCAGTCGGATCTGAACGGGAGGACGTTATGCTCAAGCGCAGGTCTCTTTCCATGAACATATTTATGTTGGCCGGCATAGTGCTTGCGGCCAGTGTATTTGTGCTGTTCGGCACTGTGGATTTTTTAAGGCTGCACTCGGAAGAGATCAAAATAAGCGGATATGGCCTTGTAAAGCTTTCGACGGGAAAGCTTACTTCACCCGGAGCCGTGTACCTAAAGGATAGCGGCGTGCTGGATACTGTGGTGACCGCCGGCAGGTTTTTCCTTGTGGGGCTGGTGCTTGACGGGCTCTACCTTGCGGCATATGCCATAAACCTGTTCGGCGTGCTTTCTAAATACGTGCGCTATTATTTTTTGGTGGCGGCAGCGGCGGCGGCCTGCATGATAACCGGCTCGGTGCTGTGCCTTGTCGCCGCGCAGAATATGGGGCAGGGAACCTTGGGCACCATACCGGGCATTGCCATGCTGATAGCCGCAGTGATTGTGTTTATAAAGGAAAGCCCTTTCTTTTACACACAAAACCCAAAAAACTT
>CAZPMG010000133.1:0-3214 GCA_964587785.1 uncultured Clostridia bacterium | reverse complement strand
TGACAGGGGATAAGCTATTTGCTTATCCCCCTTGTCCTATTTTGACAGCTTGTCTATTATATCGGTTATTTCCTTTAGCGTCTGCCTGCCCTCGCCGCTCAGCACGTCCGCCACGCAGGTCTCAAGGTGCGCGTGCAGCACCTCACGGTTTGCCGAGCGCAGCACCGCCTGCACGGCAAACAGCTGCACGGATATGTCTATGCAGTACCTGTCCTCCTCTACCATCTTGAGCAGGCCGTCTATCTGTCCGCGCGCCGTCTTTAGCAGGCGGTTTATCTTTGTCTTATCCGCTTTCATATGCGTTTCTCCTCAGCCGAACAGTCCTTTTTTTACGGTTACAGCGCCCGCGCGGTAGCCCGCGTTTTCCACCGCAGACTGAAGCTGTCCGTCGGTTATGCTGCTGTCAGCCGTCACAACCGCGCGCGATTTGGAAAGCTGCACGTCTGCCTTTACACCGCTTATTGCCTCAAGCGCGGCCTTTGCCTTTGCGCTGCAGTGCCCGCAGCTCATGCCGTTGATTTCAATTATTCGTTTCATAATACTATCTCCTTATGCAAATTTATGCTTGTTTTATTGCCGCACGGCTGTGTTTATTTGGATTAAACAGCCGCAGCCGCAGCGCGTTGCCCACCACAAATATTGAGCTTAAGCTCATTGCCGCGGCGGCAAACATGGGGTCAAGCGTAATTCCGAAAGCCGGATAGAGCACGCCGGCTGCCACGGGAATAAACGCCACGTTGTAGAAAAACGCCCAGAACAGATTTTGTTTGATGTTCCTCAGCGTGGCCTTGCTCAGCCTAAGCGCGGCAACCGCGTCCTGTAAATCGCTTTTCATGAGCACTATGTCGGCGGATTCTATGGCGATGTCCGTGCCTGCGCCGATTGCAATACCTACGTCCGCGCGCACAAGTGCGGGCGCATCATTTATGCCGTCGCCCACCATGGCAACGCGCCTGCCGTTCTGCTGAAGCTTTCGGATTTCCGCCTCCTTGTCCTGCGGAAGCACCTCTGCCACCGCGCGGTCAATGCCAAGCTCGCGGCGCACCGCTTCCGCCGTGCGCGCGTTGTCGCCGGTGAGCATTATCACGTCTATGCCCATTGCCCTAAGGTCGGCTATTGCCGCGCGGCTGGTGGGCTTTACCGTGTCCATGGCGGCGACAATGCCAAGCAGGCTGTTGCCGCGCGCAAAGTAAAGAGCGGTCTTGCCCTCTTCGGACAGCTTTTGTGCGCGCGTTTCAAGTGCGGATATATCCACGCCGTTGTCGCCCATCCATGCGGCGTTTCCTGCAAGCAGCAGCTCCTTTGAAAGGCTTGCCTGCACGCCCCTGCCCGGCACCGCGCGAAAATCCTGCACGGTCTCAGGCTCAATGCTCTCCGCCGCGGCGCGTTCAAGCACGGCAACGCTGAGCGGATGCTCGGATGGCTTTTCTATTGCGGCGGCAAGCTCAAGCAAAAGCTTCTGTTGCACGCCGTCTGCCGTTATTATATCTGTTACCCTTGGGCGTCCCTCGGTTATTGTGCCCGTCTTGTCAAGCACAACGGTGTCAACCTTGTGCGCAATCTCAAGCGCCTCTGCGGACTTTACCAGTATGCCGCTTTGCGCGCCCCTGCCTGTGCCCACCATTATGGCAACGGGCGTGGCAAGCCCCAGCGCGCACGGACAGGAAATCACCAGCACGGCGATGCCAACCGAGAGCGCAAACTCAAATGTCTGGCCGGAAAAACCCCATATGAGCGCGGCAATAACCGCAATTGCTATCACCACAGGCACAAAGAACCCGCTTACCCTGTCGGCAAGCTTGGATATGGGCGCCTTTGACGAGGACGCCTCCTCTACCAGCTCGATTATCTTTGAAAGAGTGGTGTCCGCGCCCACCTTTTGCGCCTCAAACCTAAAGTAACCTGTGAGGTTTACGGTTGCGGCGAGCACGTTATCGCCCGGCTGTTTTTCCACGGGCAGGCTCTCGCCTGTGAGCGCCGACTGATCTACAGCGGACGCTCCCTCGGTCACCACACCGTCAACGGGTATGCTTGCGCCCGGCTTTACGCATACTATGTCGCCTATTTGAACCTCAGCCAGCGCAACTTCGGTTTCCTTGCCGTCTCTGAGTACGGTTGCCGTGGCCGGAGCAAGGTCTATCAGCTTGGAAATTGCGTCGGACGTCCTGCGCTTTGAGCGCACCTCAAAATATTTGCCCAGCGTAATCAGCGTGAGTATTGTTGCGCCCGACTCAAAATATAAATTCATTGCGTAGCTGCGCGCAAGCTCGGCGTCGCCGTGCCCCAGCCCGTAGCCTATGCGGTAAATGGCAAATATGCCGTATAGCACAGCGGACGCCGTGCCCATCGCAATAAGCGTGTCCATGTTGGGAGAACGCCGCGCCACTGCTTTAAAGCCGTTTATAAAATACTTGCGGTTTACATAGACAATGGGCAGCGTAAGCAGCAACTGCGTGAATGCAAACGCAATCTCGTTACCGTCACCGTGCAAAAACGGCGGCAGCCACATACCTATCATGTGTCCCATTGCAATATACAGCAGCGGCACAAGGAATATTGCGGAGACTATCAGCCGCCAGCGCATATCCTTAAGCTCAGTGAGCGCAGGGTCTTGGGGAACTGCCGCCTGCCCGGCTTCCGCGTTGTGAAGGCTAGCGGTATAGCCGGCGTTTTCCACCGCGCCGATTACCTGCGCGTCGGGCGCCGCGCCTTCCTCATACTGCACGCTCATGCTGTTGCTGAGGAGGTTTACGTTTACCTCGCTTACCCCCTCTACCTTTTTGACCGCACGCTCTACCGCCTGCGAACACGCAGAGCAGGTCATGCCGGTTATATCAAACTTTTTTTGCATAATACGCTTACTCCTTAAAAAATTTCTCGCTCATTATTAACAGGGTTTCAATTGTTATCCGCGCAGGCTTTCCATTGATGCCCCGCGCAGGCTTGCAATTGATTGCCCGTGCAGTGTTGCAATTGATTGCCCGTGCAGTGTTGCAATTAATTGCATTAAACGCTTATATAATTTCAATGCCCACACTTGCCGCGTAACACTATATAAAATTTGCAGCAATAAGCATTTGCATACTTATTTTTGTAATAAAAACACATTACACGCTCTACACCCCTCCCCCGTGGGGTATGTATCATGTAATAATATACTATTACAGATTCATAGTTTTGTCAACCGTATGAATGTAAGTTTTGGTTTTTGTTT
>CAZPMG010000132.1:1209-3479 GCA_964587785.1 uncultured Clostridia bacterium | reverse complement strand
ACGGCAGACCAGCTGTTTGAATATTTCGGAGAGCGGATTTCACAAGAGGAAAAGAAAAAATACAGGGCAATCATCGGCAGGTTTCCCATGTCTGTGCCCAAATATTATCTGTCGCTCATAGACCCCGACGACCCCCACGACGTAATAAGGAAGATGTGCATCCCCTCAATCAGCGAGACCGACCTCAGCGGCAGCTTTGACACCAGCGGCGAAAAGGACAATACCGTAATGCGCGGCCTTCAGCACAAGTATAAAAAGACCGCGCTGGTGCTGTCTACAAACCGATGCGCCATGTATTGCCGCCATTGCTTCAGAAAGCGGCTGGTGGGCGTGAGCGCCGACGAGATAGGCAAAGAGTTTGAGGACACAGTAGATTATGTAAGGCGTCACACAGAGATCAGCAACGTGCTCATATCCGGCGGCGACGCTTTTTTAAACAGCAACGCAAAGATAGAAAGATACCTTGAGGCATTTTCCGGCATTGAGCACCTTGACTTAATCCGCTTTGGAACGCGCACTCCCGCCGTGCTGCCGTCGCGGATTTACGGCGACCCCGAGCTTTTGAGCCTGTTGAAAAAATATAAGGACAAAAAGCAAATTTATGTGGTTACGCACTTCAACCATCCGCGCGAGATAACCCCCGAGGCAAGGCGCGCCGTGCGCTGCCTTTTGGATGCGGGAGTAATCATAAAGAACCAGACTGTGCTGCTAAAGGGCATAAACGACAGTGCGGATACACTGGCATCGCTGCTAAACGGCCTGACGCGCATAGGCGTGATACCCTATTATGTGTTTCAGTGCCGGCCGGTCTCGGGCGTCAAAAACCAGTTTCAAGTTCCGCTCATTGACGGATACAAGATCATATCCGGAGCGCGCAAACAGCTCAACGGCCAAGGAAAGTGCTTCCGCTACATAATGTCTACGGAAAAGGGCAAAATTGAAGTTTTGGGGCTTTCAGACAAGGATACAATGCTGTTTGCCTTTCACCAGTCCAAATTTTCCAAGGACGAAAACAGAATATTTGCCAAGCAATTGGAAAAAACACAGAGTTGGATAACGCCTTAAAGGGCCTGCCCGCAAGCAGCAAGGCTGCCCGGCAAGCCGCAGCAAACCTTACGGGCAAACATATATGCTCACTCATCGCGGCGCAGGCAAGTTTGCTTTAAATCGGCTTATTGCAGCCCGCCAAAACCGCAAGCATAAAGCAGCGTTCAATAGTAAAATCGGGCTTGCGGGTTTGTTTTATACTGCAAAATTTCACCGCGTTTTCATAGGGGCCGGGACTTTAAGGATTGACACTATAATTATTATATGTTATAATTTGTAAAAGGTATAGAAAGGGAATACGGCCTTTATATTCCCTTTACACGGCAAAGGCGGAGTATTTTTTGGGGTGGGAGAATTAATTTTCCCATCCTTTTTTGTTGCGGATAAACAGGAATTATTGCGCGCCGCCGCAATATTTATACATATGCGGCATATATTTTTCTGCCGTGCGGGGGATGATATAGACATGCCCGACAAAGAAGATAAAAACACAGACAACCAAAAGGGCGGGCCGGGCAGGGAGCTGCTGCGCGCGCTGTCGTTTTTTTCGCAAATAGGCATCACAATGGCTGCGTGCGTGCTTATCGGAGTGCTGCTGGGCAAGTTTTTGGACGGTCTTTTAGGCACTTCGCCTTGGCTGTT
Source organism: uncultured Clostridia bacterium (assembly GCA_964587785.1). Classification (GTDB taxonomy): domain Bacteria; phylum Bacillota; class Clostridia; order Christensenellales; family HGM11417; genus CAZPMG01. The sequence goes on along the minus strand of CAZPMG010000132.1, from coordinate 1,790 downwards.
GCTGGTCTTTTCCCTGCTGGGCGCGGGCGCCGCGCTCAAGGCGGTATTTGATTTGGGAAACAAGTAAAGGCAGAAGCAGGCAGGCAAAGATTTCTGAGCGCGATTCTGCTGTGAATAGCCGCCACGCCTGCTGCACATTTGACGCGTCAGTGCCGCTTGAAACTTGTGAGAGCTTTATAACAGAGCTTTAGTATAATAGGAAAAATTGTTGCTATGGATATTACCGACATCAAAAGAAAGATGATTGCGGCGATAGGTATACTGGCCGCGGTGTTCATTGCCGCAAGCGCGGTATACTACCGCTCGGCGGAGTGTCTTCCGTTTGTATACGGCACATTGCTCGGATCTGCGGTGAGCGTGCTCAAAGTCATTATGCTTGCCCGTGCGGTGGGCAAGTCGCTGAGCCAAGACACGCAGGCGGCGGCAAACCATGTGCGGTTGAACCATCTTTTGCGCATGTTCATAAGCGGCGCTGTGCTTGTGCTGGCGGCGCTTGTGGACGCAATCAGCCTTTGGGGCGCGGCAGCGGGCGTGCTGTCATTTCAGCTTGCGCTGTATGTGCTTAAGGCTACATCCAAAAA
>CAZPMG010000132.1:0-1109 GCA_964587785.1 uncultured Clostridia bacterium | reverse complement strand
GCGGAAACACAAAATTCAAACACGGGCGGTGATGAACATTGAATTTTGAAATAGACGTACTTTGGGTGTGGGAGATAGGCGGCGTGGAAATTTGGATTACACGCACCATATTCAACACATGGCTGATTATGGCTGTGCTTATAGCCGCCGCCATATTTGTGCGCATAAAGCTGCGCAAGTTTAAAGAGACGCCAAAAGGCTTTCAAAATGTGGTTGAACTTTCGGTAGAGATATTTGACAATTTTATGAAAAACACCGCGGGCGACAAGCTCAAGCCGCTGGGGCCTTGGTTTTTTTCGGTGTTTGCCCTGCTGCTGGCCTCCTGTGTAGCCGGACTGCTGGGGCTGCGGCCGCCTACCGCCGACTGGGCGACCACGTTTGCGCTTGCGATGGCAACATTTATACTCATACAGGTAATGGGCATCAAGCACCGCAAAGGCGAATATTTAAAGAGTTTTTTCCAGCCTCACTTTATATTCTTTCCGTTAAACCTGATAGGCGAGCTTGCCCGCCCGATATCGCTTAGCTTCCGTCTGTTCGGAAACATGCTTGCCGGGCTGATACTCATGACGCTGGTCTATTCGCTGACGCCCATGCTGGTGCAGTTTGGCATCCCGGCCGCGCTGCACGCCTATTTTGATCTGTTTTCCGGTGCGCTTCAGGCATATATATTCTGCGTGCTGAGTGTGATGTTCATAAGGGGTGCAACGGAGTAGCTCAAGTAACGTCACCGCAGGCGGCCAAAAACTTATTCCGCAGCAGCTTGGCATCGTTAATAATTATAAACGCAATTACCGCACAAAACAGGTTTTATTAATAAAGTTACTGTACGCCTAACCGACCAAAGCAAGCCCACACTACGATTTCAAATAAACTTATTATACACAAAAAACAAACCCCGGAGGAAAACAATATGCAAGATCCCTTGGCATTTATCATCGCGGTTGCACATATTGCGGCTGCCGTAGCACTTTTGAACGGTGTACTTACCACTATCGGACAGGGAAACATCGCGGCAACGGCAATAGAGTCCATTGCCCGCCAGCCCGAGGCCGCAGGCTCCATACGCGGAACCATGTTTATAGGCCTTGCAATGGCTGAGACGTCAG
>CAZPMG010000131.1:0-3542 GCA_964587785.1 uncultured Clostridia bacterium | reverse complement strand
CATACATAATTAAACACCACAGGGGCGCGCTGCCCTGCTTATGCGGGGCGCGCAGCTTATTTTAAAGGGCGGCGGAAAGCTCCGGCTGCCCTTAGGGAAAAAGTGCTTAAAGGCATGGGCTGCATCGCTGCTGCTTTTAGGCAATAGGCGCATAAGAATGGGGAAGTCCCGGTTTTCGTCATAAAGACTTGGGAAGCTTTTCGGTTTCCGCCATAAATCGCGGCGGATTTGAAGCACAGAGGATACGTAAAAAGGATGACAGGAGCGGGATATGAGAAATAAACGCATACTCTATCTGTTTTGCGTATTGCTGCTGGCGGTTACGCTGGTGGTGCTGTCGGGGGTGCTGTTTGCCGTCGAGGGGGTGGAGGTAAACCTGCTCACGCCGCAGCTGCGCTTTGACCTTCAGGCGCGTCAGGAGATGGAACAGGCGCTCACCGCCTCGCTTGGCGGGACAAGCATACTTGCGCTGTCTGAAAAGCAGCTCAAGGCGCAGCTTGAGCGCGACTATCCGCTTGCGGCGGTAGAGGATATCGAGAGGGTATTCCCGTCTACAATCCTGCTGCACGTGCGCGAGCGCTACGAGCTTTACTGCATACAGCACGGTCAGGGTTACTTACATATAGACAGCTTAGGCAAGGTTCTTGCGCAAAAGCCCGGGCGCACGGCGTCTGTGATAATAGAGGGCTCGTCGTCGTCGGCGGCGGTCTACGAAAACATAGAGGTGCTGCTGCCCGAGGGCAGGTTTACCGGCGCGGAGGCAGGCGGATTTGCAAGCTTTGGCAGCGCCGCTTACGCGGAATTATTAAACCAGCTGCTGCTGCAGTCCGGACAGAATGAAATTTGGCTGCGCCAGCTCATAACCCGCGTGGATTTATCCATGCACGGCATAGCCCGGATAAGCACGGCGGCGGGCGCGCAGTTTGTGCTCAACTCGTATGACACAGACGCAAAGGCGTTTGCGCGCGCACTCTATACAGTGTATAATTTGGAAAAGAACAACCTGCACGCAATGCGTACGGCGGTGTTTAACATAACGCTTGAGAGCGGCAAATTCAATTACGCTTACTAATTATGCTTACTCATTACGCTTATTAATATAGTCAGTTTAGCTTAAGATTAATCGGCTATATTAAACCGCGCAGAGCGTACACACATAATATCAAATGCCCTTGCGGCAGGCTCAAAAGGCGGCAAAGCGCATAAGCTTTTGAGCGGCAAGGCAGCGGGCAGGAGGAACAGGTTTTGGCAAGGAGAAACGAGGCTGCGGTGCTCGACATCGGCTCATCAAAAGTAACGGTGCTGGTGGGCGAGCGCGGCATAAACAATACCTTTTTGGTAAAGGGCACCGGCGAGTGCGAATACAGCGGGTTCTCCGGCGGCGAGTTTTACGAACCGGAAAAGCTGCCCGCTGCAATTTCCGCTGCAATCCGCGCTGCGGAATCGTCTGTAAAGTACCGCATACGCGAGCTGCACGTGGGCGTTCCCGGCGAGTTTTCCACCGCGGTATGCCGCGAGGCGTCCATGGCGTTCCGGGGCAGGCGCAAGGTTACTGACCTTGACGTGGACGAGCTGTTTAAAAGCGCAGACGTGTTCGGGGCAGCCGGCGATTACAACGTAATCAACCGTACGCCCGTTTACTATGTGCTTGACGGCGACAACCGCATAGTCCGGCCCGAGGGGCACAGCGCGTCGCGCATGGCGGGATTTTTGTGCTTTATGCTGGCGGAAAACAAGTTTATATCGTTTATGGACAAGCTGTTTGCAGGGCTTGGCATAAAGAACGTGTCTTATGTGTCCGCACCGCTTGCGGAGACGCTGTTTTTGTTCGACCCGGAAACGCGCGACAGGTTTGTTTTCTTAATCGACATCGGCTACATAACCACAAACCTAATCATAGCGCGCGGCGACGGAATACTCTATCTCAAGACAATACCGCTGGGCGGCGGGCACATCTCAGCCGATTTGTCCGAGTGCCTGAAGATAGGCTTCAGTCAGGGCGAGGCGTTAAAGCGGCGCATTGAACTAAGCCTTGAGGCCGCCGAGGGCGATACCTATGATATAAACGTGGGCGGCGAGCAAAAGAGCTTTGAGAGCGCGCTGGTTCACAAGATTGCTGCAGCGCGCCTTGAGGATATCGCAGACTATATAAAGCAGTGCATAAAGGAATGTCCTTATCCCTTCCCCGAGTATATACCCATACACCTGACCGGCGGGGGAATCAGCTATATGCGCGGCGCAAAGGAGCATCTCTCCCGCCTGCTGGGCAGGCCGGTTGAGGTTGCGGTTCCGTCCGTGCCGCAGGTGAGCAAGCCGCACTTATCGTCAGTTTACGGTGTGCTTGATTACGCGCTCAACTTAAGGCAGCCGCCGCGCGCGCAGGGTTTTTTCAGCAAATTATTTTTCGGCCAATAAAACGCCGCCCCCGTTCACGCGTTTAAGGCCGCGCAAAGTGTAAGGGGCAGATTTGAGGAGTACAAAATGGATAAAGAATTGCCGGTTTCCGCGATAGCGCAAATAAAGGTCATAGGAGTGGGCGGCGGCGGCAACAACGCCGTCAACCGCATGATCAACGCAAACATCAAGAGCGCGCAGTTTATAGCCGTAAACACCGACAAGCAGGCGCTCTACCTGTCCAAGGCGGAGACGCGCATTCAGATCGGCGACAAGCTCACGCGCGGACTTGGCGCGGGCGGCTCGCCGGAAATCGGTGAAAAGGCCGCCGAGGAGAGCCGCGACGCCATAATGGAGATAATCCGCGGCACAGACCTGCTGTTTATCACTGCGGGCATGGGCGGAGGCACGGGCACGGGCGCCGCGCCGGTAATCGCCGGCATAGCCAAAGAGCTGGGTATACTTACCGTGGCGGTGGTCACGCGTCCGTTTTCCTTTGAGGGCAAGACGCGCGAGGCAAACGCGCGCGCCGGGCTTGCCAACCTGCGCAAGTTTGTGGACACGCTGGTCATCATACCTAACGACAAGCTGCTTCAGGTTGTTCCCAAGGGCACCACAATGGTGGACGCTTTCCGCATCGCCGACGACGTGCTGCGCCAGAGCATACAGGGCATATCCGACCTTATCGTAAAGCCGTCGCTCATCAACCTTGACTTTGCCGACGTTCGCACGATAATGAAGAGCAAGGGCATGGCGCACATGGGCATAGGCCGCGCCAAGGGCGAAAACCGCATGATAAACGCAGTGCGCCAGGCTGTGTCCAGCCCGCTGCTTGAAACCACCATAGAGGGCGCCACGGGCGTTATAATCAACGTAATCGGCGGGTTTGATATGTCGCTCGACGAGGTAAACGAGGCCGCCAGCCTTGTGCAGGAGGTCGTAGACCCCGACGCAAACATCATATTCGGCGCGGGCATATCCGAGGAGCTTGAGGACGAGGTGACTGTGACGGTAATTGCCACCGGCTTTGACGTAAAGGCGCACGACGAGGAGCACGATCGCAAAAAGCTTGAGCAGCAGCAGGCGCTGCGCAAGGAGGACATACTCGGCCGCCGCTTAGACGGCTATCCGCCTCAGACCGGCGCAAA
>CAZPMG010000130.1:0-3581 GCA_964587785.1 uncultured Clostridia bacterium | reverse complement strand
GATTCGCATTTAAGAGGCCAGGGGTTTGAGTCCCCTCATCTCCACCAAAATGCGGCGGTTAAAGCCGAATGTATTGTTCGGGTTTGTACGCTGCTAACTCTTGACCGTTAAAACTTTGTTTGCGGTCGGGAGTTTTTTTATGTGCATGTAATGAAGTATATGCTTTTATTGCTTCAGCCTATACGGCTACTTATGCTTGAGTTTAAATAGGCTTGCAAAAACTTGCAAAATAGTGTATTTTTATAATATATAATTAATCAGGAGGGCATAATGGAATATCGAAGTTTAAACGAAGATGAACAACCGGATTGCCCTTTAAATATAAACTAACTTTATATAGGCAGTTCGGGAAAGTAATAATCTTTGCTTTAATTACTTTGGGCACGATTACATACCGGGCTGTTTTTGTTATAGCCAATTAGCTTGAAACTTAGTACAGCAGCTTCGAGTGATATTTGAATACAGAACGGGATAAAAGTGCAGCCTAAAACGTGCGTTAAAGTCGAGCATTTTATTCCGTTACAGACCAAATAGACGCTGAAGATGCAATGTAAAACAAGTTAATTGACTGTATATTTAAATTTAACACAAAAACCACCCAAGATGCATTTAAATTGCATTATGAAGGGGCGTATTTTAGATACGCAAGGTTTTTGTGTTTTTTTTAAGCAAAAAAACAATCCGCTTTATCGCATTTAAGGAGGATGGGTTTAATGAAACTTTTTAAAAACAGACAGGCTGCCGAACAAACAAAGACTGCGCTCAACATTTTAGACGCTGCTAAGATGTCGCCGCAGGCGCTTACCGACGCATTAGAGAGCAATATAAACGGACTCTCAGCCGAAACCGTACTGCTAAAACAGGACATATACGGTAAAAACATTGTTAAAACCGGCAATGAGAGCACTCCGTTAAAGAGACTGGCCGAGGCGCTGTTTAATCCGTTTAACATAGTGCTGCTGATAATAGCGGTGATTACCTTTCTTACCGATGTGGTGTTTAGCAGCACAGACGACTATGCGACGGTCATAATTATATTGATACTTATCATAGTTTCGTCCGCCGTATCTTTTATACAGAGCGAGCGGGCAAACTCTGCCGCTCAAAAACTAATGGAAATGGTGGAAAATACCGTCATGGTCATCCGCGACGGCAGCGCGGCAGAGATTGCCGCAAAGGAGATAGTGCCGGGAGATATAATCCGGTTGTCCGCAGGGAATATTATACCGTGCGATGTACGGTTTTTAAACGCGAAAGATGCATTTGTGTCACAATCAGCGTTGACCGGTGAATCTCTTCCCGTTGAAAAATTCGCTTCTGAACCGCAGGCAAACCTAAAATCAACCGACACTCTTGAGCTTAAGAGCGTAGGCTTTATGGGTACTAATATGATAAGCGGCAGTGTCACGGCGATAGCCGTAAATTGCGGCAACAATACTGTTTTTGGCAAGCTTGCGGCGGCTACCGTAAAGAGCGGGAAAAACAGTTTTGAAAAGGGAGTGCAGTCTGTCAGCAAGCTGCTTCTCAGATTAATGATGATAACAGTGCCGCTTGTCTTTTTATTTAATTGGCTCATTAAAGACAGCTTTTCCACATCCTTATTGTTTGCCGTCACCGTTGCCGTGGGACTGACGCCGGAAATGCTGCCCGTAATCTTAACGACTACATTATCGAGGGGCGCGCTTACAATGTCGCGTTTAAAGACCATTGTCAAAAACCAGAGCGCCATACAAACATTCGGCGAAATAGACGTTCTTTGCACGGACAAAACAGGCACGCTTACCGAGGACAAAATCGTTCTTGAAAAATACATGAATATCAAAGGCGACGACGACCAAAGAGTGCTCAGGCACGCTTATTTTAACAGCTACTTTCAAACGGGGCTTAAAAACTTAATAGATGTCGCCGTTATAAGCCGCGGCGAGCAGTACGGTTTTTCCCGGCTGTTAGAAAATTATGATGTAATAGACGAGATTCCCTTTGACTTTGCGCGCCGCAGAATGAGCGTAATAATAGAAGACAAGCTTGGCAAGCGCCAACTCATAACAAAGGGCGCGGCAGAAGAGATGCTGTCCGTTTGCACGCACGCGGATTTGGACGGAACGGTTGTAAAACTTGAGGGCGGTGCACTTGAACAATCCATAGAAGTTATAAACCGCCATAACAGTGACGGGCTTAGAATTTTAGCGGTCGCACAAAAAAACTTTTTAAAGGAAGAAGGACAGTTTAACGTCTCTGATGAAAACGGGCTTGTATTGCTTGGCTTTATAGGCTTTTTGGACCCGCCCAAAGAGAGCGCCAAAGCAAGCATCGCCGCGCTTGAGGACGCGGGCGTGCGGGTGGTGGTGCTTACAGGCGACAACTTAGGCGTTGCTGTCAAGGTATGTAAAAAAGTAGGCATTTCTACAGACGTCTGTTATACAGGGCAGGATGTCGAGAACATGAGTGACGATAACCTGCTCAACTCAGTGCGCAATTGCAACTTGTTTGCCAAGCTCAATCCTCTGCAAAAAAAACGTATTATTCAAGCTTTGCAGAGCGGCGGGCACACCGTGGGCTTTTTAGGAGACGGAATTAATGATGCTCCCGCTCTCTCTCACGCGGATGTTGGCATATCTGTGGACAGCGGCGCGGACATAGCCAAAGAATCTTCGGATATAATACTTCTTGAAAAAGATTTAATGGTATTAGAGCGCGGAGTATTAGAGGGGCGCAAAACTTTCGGGAACATAATCAAGTATATCAAAATGGCAGTCAGCGGAAACTTCGGCAATATTCTTTCTATAATTGCCGCAAGTGTAATTCTGCCGTTTTTTCCCTTGCTCCCCGTTCATATTATGGTGCAAAATCTATTTTGCGATTTTTCGCAGTTAGGTATTCCGTTTGACAATGTGGACTTTTCATACAAACAGAGCCCGCGCCGCTGGAACACAAAGAGCCTTGTAAAATTTACTTTGGTTTTCGGTGCGCTCAGTTCTATTTTTGATCTTGCGTGTTTTGCTGTCCTTTGGTATTTCCTCGGCGCTGACAGCCCGGCAAATGCGGCGTTGTTTCACGCAGGCTGGTTTGTTTTCGGCACCGTTTCACAAATAATAATAGTGCATATCATCCGCACAAACCGGCTGCCCTTTTTTAAGAGTCGGGCATCTAAACCGCTGATGGTTTCAGGCATACTTGTGGTTTTCCTTGCGCTTGCCGTAGGTTTTACGCCGGCAGCAGTTTTATTTGACATGGCGGTTTTACCGTTGTATTATTTAGGCTACCTTGCCGTGCTGCTTATAGCGTATGCGGTTGCGGCGGAGATCGTCAAGGGTCTGTATATCAAGAGAAACGGTGAATTGCTTTAAATGCTTTTTCGCGTTTAACTGTTTACTCCGCGCACATCCGAATGCAAAATCAGCGTATTTACATTGCGGGTAAAACGGACGGCAACAATCCGCTGAGCCGGCGTTATGCCTGCTCTTTCTTTACGGGTTTTTGCCTGCCGTATGTGATTGAAATGTGCATAACCGGTGTGCAGCGCTCAAAAAAAACCGCGGATTTTTGCGCGGGTGCGGTTATGTTTGACAATGGGCGGCGCG
>CAZPMG010000129.1:0-3583 GCA_964587785.1 uncultured Clostridia bacterium | reverse complement strand
TAGGTGTTTTCACTCTGGAGTTGATTGAAGGAGTAATGCACTATAAATATGAACCAAAATATGAGGGTTTTGCCTCTCAGAGGTAACTTCTCGCTACAAAGCGACCCTACCCACCGTGTCAAGGGGACGTAGTATTTGACATAAGAAAGAGTGTAGTGCAAAAGCCAATAAACGGCGGCGGCAGATTGTAATATAATATATCGTTAAAAGGCAACGCCGCAATGCATCTCATTAAATAACATTATTAAAGGCAATGCCGTTCAGCTCTGCAAGCGCCTTAAGGCTTGCCGGTCTTTAGAGGTGTTATATATGTATGGTTGGCCCTATTTTTTATCTCCCATTGCGGCATTAATTGCTATAATCATTGTAAAAATGGTAATCAGGGCAAAACAGCCTCAGCAGCCGCCCTCGTCACTGCCGCGCAAAGTAAGATTGCAAGCCATGGCAAAGCGCTGGCTGGGTCTGTTTGTATTGATGTTTGTGGTGCCGGCTATTCTGATGTTTTTTGTGCTTGGAGGGATATTCGGGCTGTTTACACCCGTGCGGCAGACGGATTTTTTTAATTACACGCCAAGCTTCGGCGGAAACATTGCGTTGCTCGGATTGACGGATAAGGGCGCTCAGCAAAGCGTAATCGTTGTTCCCGTAAAAATTCAAGAAACATATGTGGGCTCTTTGGGCTTTCCGCAAAAAAGGCTGTTTGTACGCAATGCTCCCGGTCATTGGGAGAGCGGCGCGCTGCAAAAGGTGTTTTTGCAAGGCAGCATACACATAAACACTTCGGTGTTTGCCCGCTGCACTGCGCTGGAAAAGGTAATACTCACCACCCCGCCCTCATTTGCTTTTACACAAAACAGCAAGCTTGCCGAGGACGAAAACGGCAGCATAGTGCGGCACATATATATTGCAAACGCGTGGTGTAAGGCCGAGTACGCGGAAAAAGAACATTTGCGCCCGGCAAACGTAACTTTTTTACTGGGCTACAACGACCGTCCGGAGCATGACGTGCATTGGATAGACGACATTGCTTACGGCTCAAAAATAGAACAGCTGCCGCCTAAGCCCGTGCGCGAGGGCTATGAGTTTGGCGGCTGGCACAAAGACAGCGAGTGCGCTGTTTTATGGAATTTTGACAGCGACACGGTGTTTTCGCCCGAGGGAGAGTATCACGAAAACATACTGTACGCAAAATGGACTGATAAGCTTTAACTGCGCCTTGGTTGCTGAAAGTTTGACGCATCCCTTAGCAGCGGCGTGTCAAGGAGGCGTAGTACTTGACATAAGAGAAAGCGTTGCGCTGACAAGTTGAGAGCGAAGCAAGTAACCACGCTATATGTCAAGGGAACGTAGTACTTGACACAAGAGAAAGCGTTGCGCTGACAAGTGAGAGCGAAGCAAGTGACCACGCTATATGATAGCGACCATGCGCATATTATTATGAATAATAAACCGGCGGCAGGTTTTTTGCTTCCCGCCGACCGCTGTGATGTTATGCGTTCTCCCAGGCCGTAGGAACGCCGTTTAGAAAATGCCAGTACGACCTTGGATTGCTTACAGGCTGTGTCGCCGAATAATAAAGTCGAACCGCGTTTTTAAGAAAGCTATTGTTAGGGTCTATTTCGATGGTATCCCACGCCGCTTTGTCCGCGCCGCTGTAAAAAACCTTCGTCAGCATGGGATTATAGACAAATGCGCTGTCATCAATAAACGTTACGGTCGCCGGAATAACTATGCTTGTTAACTTTATACAATAATAGAATGCGGCATTGCCGATAGATACCACGCCCTCTGGAATAATTATGCCTGTCAGGCTTTCGCAATTCATAAACACCAGATTATCTATGGCTTTTAGCTTACTGTTTTCCGCAAAGGTTATGCTTATTAGGTTTTCGCAAAAATAAAACGCCGCCGAGCCGATGATTGTTACGCTTGATGGGATAGTTATGCTTTTTAGGCTTTTACAGGAATTAAACGCGTTGCTTGCAATTCCCACAGTGCCGGCATCTATGGCCACATCTGTTATCGTTCCCTTATACCCGGCAACCCATTTGTCAACATATACCACGCTGTTGCCGGGCGCATTGTTAAATATTGCGGTATTGCCGAATGCTCCGCCGCCGATACTCGTTACGCTTTGGGGAATAATTATGTTTGCTAAGCTTATACAGCCCAAAAATGCGCCGCTGTCGATAACTTTAAGCACGCTGTCCGCCGCAAAGGTTACGCTTATCAGATTTATGCATTCTTTAAACGCGGATCCGCCGATAGTTTCAAGTTCACATCCCTCGAGAAACTCTATACCTTTTAAGTTTTCGCAATTTAAAAAGGCATAACTGTTGATAGCCGTTACACTTACAGGAATATCTATACTTTCAAGGCCGGCGCAATTTTCAAACGCCTGCATGCCGATAGTCTTTAGCTTTATATCCTCGGCAAACATTACGGTATCGAGGTTAGTGCAGTTACGAAAAGTAAATTTGCCTATGGTCGTTATGCCGGCAGGTATATGTATAGTTTCAAGGTTGGCGCAATTTTCAAACGCGCTGTCGGCGATAACCGTCACAGGCTTGCCGTAGCGTGTAGGCGGAATAAAGATTTCCTTTGCCGATCTTGCCGTTCCACCCGAAACCGAGTACGCAGCGTAATTGTCGATAGCGGTAAATATCAGTCCTTCCGTTCCCAATGCGTCTAAGATGGTTGTTTGTTTATGCAGCGGATTGTTTTTACAGTATATTGTCGCTTCGCCCTCCGTTCTTTCGCCGGGCGGAACCGTTACAATCCAGTTGCCCCAATCGTGTCCGGTCGCAGCAATCGTATCGATATCCAAAACTTCCCCGCAAATTGTACAGCGCAATTCTCTTGTTCCGGCTTCCGTACAAGTCGGCTCTGATACGGTGTGCCACGCTCCCTCGTCATGCCCGGTCGCAGCAATCGTATCGGCATCTAAAACTTCACCGCAAACTGTACAGCGTAATTCCCTTGCTCCGGCTTCCGTACAGGCCCGCTCTGATATAGTGTGCCACGCTCCCTCGTCATGCCCAAGCGCATCAACCGTATCGGTATCCAAAACTTCACCGCACCTTGTGCAGCGCAATTCTTTTGCTCCGGCTTCCGTGCAAGTCGGCTCTGACACGGTGTGCCATTTACCCTCGTCATGCCCGAGCGCAGTTATAGGCTGTGATTCGATATGCGAGGAGTCGGATTTGCAAGTCCTTGTTTTCACGCCGTCCTCAGTGCAAGTTGCGGGTGCGGTTATTTCCCAGTCGCCCCAATCATGCGAATGGTCGTTGCAAGCCGACATGGTAAGAGCAAACATCAATGTGCAAAAGATAGCTGAAAGAAATACTATCGTATTGTTAATTTTTTTCATAATTTGCCTCTGCTTTTTATTTTAAAACAAGGAACCTAAGATATAATATTGAGAATGTATGGTAGTAGTGTAACAGAAAAGAACCTTAAAACGCAAACCTTTATAGACGGCTTTAAAAAGCGTCAAATTCCTTTAAAATCTCGTTAAAAACTTATGGATAAACCGTTGACAAAGGATTGTTGTTGTGGTATTATATATAAGCTGTCTAAGTCG
>CAZPMG010000128.1:0-3631 GCA_964587785.1 uncultured Clostridia bacterium | reverse complement strand
CCTGTTTTCCTTTTTCATTTACAAATTGCGACAGTATATGTTATAATATGCTAAAATGTAAGCTGGCAAATGTTTTGCTTCCGGATATAAATGTTGCGCCCGGGTTTTATTAAGGTAATATTATGAGGTCGATATGAAAAAAGTGCTTTTTTCGCTGTGCGCGGCGGCGGCTGTGTGCGCGCTTATATTTGCGGGCGTGCCGCACGCGTCTGCGGCGGCTGAAACTCAGACATATGAGGTCACCGCGCAAAACTATTTTGAGGGCACTTATGCGCACTTTTACAGCCCGCGCCTGGTTGCGGCAGCAAGCGGCTTTTTGTTTGCCGCAGACACCGGGGACAACGGCGAAAGCTCGGTTATATACCGCTTTGATATGAGCGGCGAAAGCGCTCCGATAAGCTTGGAGCTTGACTTTTTGCCCGTTAAAATGGCCGCCGCGGCAAGCTCGTTGTTTTTGCTTGGCGAGGACGGCACAAAGCTGTCGCGCTGGAGCTTTGAGGGGGAAACCCCGACGTTTGAGGAAAATGCGCCGCTGCCCGCAGGCTTTGAATTTGCGGCGATTACCGACATATTCCCCATATACGGACAGCCGGACGCGCTGGGTGCGGCGCGCACGATTTCAGCGGGCGGAAATACATTTTACGATATTGCCAGACTGGATTTTTCCGGCGTACAGCCAAGCTTTACCGCGCTTAGGACGGCGGGCGCGCATGAATACGGCTATGCCGCAGCGGGCGGACGCGTGTATTACCTCAGCGATGCGGACGGCGACACAAGCATATACTCCTCTGACGAGAGCAGCTCTGCGTCCGTTGCCGCCGCCGTGCTCACAAGCCGGCCGTTGCAGCTTTCCGCAGACGGCGGCAAGCTGTATGCGCTCACCGGGGACGCGCTGCAATCCTATATATTGGACGGCACGCAGGCAAGGCTTGAGTCCGAGCTTGAATTTGAGGGTTTGACAGCTTACAAGAGCGGAGCGCTGTCCTCTCCCTCGTCAATCTATGCGGCGGACGGAAAAGTTTATGCCGCAGACACCGATATGCGCTCGGTAAGCGCGCTCATTACTGACGGTGGCTGGTTTGCCGCGGCACAGCCCCAGCTTTTTTCTGCCGGTGAAAGCCGCGCTGTTCTGCCCGTGCACGTATCTGCAGGCACGCACACGCTTGTGCTTGACGCAGGCGGCGGACGCATAATAAGCGGCGAAAAAAGCATATATCTGCCTGCCGGCTACGGGGCGCGGCTTGCGTGCGCGGACGGCGGCGGAGTGCTGTATATAAGCGACGGGCATACGCTGCAAAAAGGCGGCGCGGACGGACAGTTTGAGCCGGTAAGCCTGCCCGCTGATTTTGATGAAGAAATCACCGCGCTTGCGCAGGGTAATGCCGGCGGAGTGCTGGCGCTTGCGGGGCAAAGTTTATTGCTCGCGGACGGCGACGGCGCGGAAATCATTGCCGAAGTTCCGGCGGGCGCGCTGTGGGTGTTTGCAAGCGCAAAGACCAGCCTTTTCTATGTGCTGCTTCCCGGCAGCGTGAGCGTTTACTCAATCGGACAGGACAAAGAGCTGCAGCTGTCGCATTCGCTGGATTTGCCCGCGGGCTTTGAGCCCGTTTGCGCGGAGACGGACTTTGGCGGCAACCTGTATGTGCTTGGCGCGCCCGGCTTGCTGCGCATAAGCGGAGACGAAGAGGCACTGCTGCTTGATATCGACAGCATTGCGCACTTCTTTTTGCCGGATTTAAAGTTTGACAGCTTTACCATTGACCGCGCAAGCGGCGGCATAGTGCTTGTGTCCGCGGCGGCGCGGTTTGTGGGGCGCATTGAAAAAGAGCAAGCGCTCACAGTGAGCGCGTCCGACCCGCTGCCCGAAAGCGTTGAGTTTTCCGGCAGCTACGGCGGCGCTCAGGTGCAGGAATTTGAGGGCATAGGCATTGTAAAACGGTTTCCGTCGGATATGCTGTACTGCCCGGACAGCCGGCTGCCCGAGCGGCTGGAGCCGGGTACGGCTTTAGTGCTGCTTGAGCGCACGGGTGAATATTATTACGCGCTATACGGCGACAAGACGGGGTTTGTGCTCGGTTATGGACTGGAATTGCTGCCTTTGAGCGGAGCGGACGACGCAAGCCTGCCGCCTGTGCCGGAAAGCGCGTATCCGCTTTGGGAGGACACGCAGCTGTTTACGCTGCCGTCCGCGGCAAGGAACGCCGGCGGCGGATTTATATACGGGCTTAGCACCGCACAGCGCAGCGAGCGGCTGGAGATTGCCGCGCGTATGCGGCTTTCGGACGGCGCACTGTGGTATATGTTGAGCGTTGACGGGCTGCCTGCGTTTGTACCCGCGCACGCGCTGGGACAGAGCATAGACACTACTGCGCGGATATACACGTTTTTGGTGGTGTCCGCCGGCGGCGGAGCGCCGCTGTGCAGCGATACCGACGACGGCACGGAGTTTGCGCGCATAGACAGCGGCGCAAGGCTCAAGCTGTTGGAGAGTTTGGACGGCTGGCATAAGGTTGAGGCGTATGCGGACGGACAGGCGGTCACCGCGTATATCAGGGCGGAATACACCGTGCCCGACGGGCTGACCGCCGCGCAGAAAACCGGAATAATTATGCTGGGTTCGCTGGCAGTGCTGGGCGTAATAACACTGTTTGTGCGCAAGAAGTTTTCAAGATAATTACTGCCAAGACATATCCGTCTGCGCTTGGCCGCACAGCTTTGAATAAAAACGCTCTCTTTGCTCCGTACTGCAAATTTTTGCAGGCCTGAGCGCCGGAGCAGTTAATGTTTATCCGGCTACAGCAATGCAGCAGCGACAAAATTAATTAGCTAAAAGACAGGGACTTAAAGTGGAAAACAGCAACCGTAAATTGAAGGCACTGGTTACCGTACTGCTCGTGTGCATGGGCGCGGCATTTTTGGCGTTTGACGTGGTCGGAGTGCAGCTGCTTGAGGACGATGCCGCATGGACGCTTTTAAAGGGCGCGCTCACAAGGTTTTTGGGCGCGGCGTTTGCCGTGGCGGTAATCGTAATGATGCGCTATGACTGCCTGGGGCTAAAGGGCAGTACGGCAAAGCACCTGCTGCTTGCCGCGCCGCTTGCGTTGGTGCCGCTCAACAACTTTCCATGGCTGGACAGCCTGAGCGGCAGGCTGAATATAGACAGCACCGCGCTGCTGCCGCTGTTTGCGCTGGAATGTTTGAGCGTGGGCGTGTTTGAGGAGCTAATATTCCGCGGATTTGTGTTCCCCATGTTTTTGGAAAAGCGGCAGACGGACAAAAAGCAGCTGCTGTTTTCTGTGGTGGCGTCATCGGCGGTGTTCGGGCTGTATCACATTGTAAACCTGTTTGCGGGCAGCGGCCCGGGCGCGGTGGCACTGCAGGTTGGCTACTCATTTTTGCTGGGTATGCTGCTTTGCGTTGTACTGCTGCTCACAAAAAACATATGGCTGTGCGCGCTGCTGCACGCGGTGTATAATTTTGGCGGGCTGTTTTATCCCACGCTGGGCAGCGGGAATTTGTGGAGCATGCAGACAGTGCTGCTGACCGTGGCGGTATCCCTCGCGGTTGCAGCCTATGCCGCATGGCTGTTTTTTAAGCGCGATATGCCGTATGCAACAGAGATAGCACCGCT
>CAZPMG010000127.1:0-3648 GCA_964587785.1 uncultured Clostridia bacterium | reverse complement strand
ACCGGTCAATAAACCGTGGCGGGTGCAGACAATTTTGTTTTTCACGGTCATTTTGCAAGCGTAGATTTTTTTCTTGGAAACTGTTCGCAACAATAATTACATTTGGCAATTTGATATATAATACGCTTGTAATTGTTTAGCGGCATCTTTTGGACTAAAAGCCGCCCCAAATACTCTCCCCATAGCTTTATGGTCTACACTTTTGGTCATCTTTGAACTCAAAAAAATCACTCGCACTTCTGCTCAAACATTTATAAGATACTTACTATAAAATTACAGAAAACATGATTACCATAATCACTGCACACCACTTATCGATTAACTGTGTGTGCTACGCTCCGCAAAACATACACTGCCTAAGCGAACATATGCAAAATATACAAACGGCATAGCCGAAAAAATACAATAAACACACGCAACAGTCATATCATTGTTAAACAATTCCTATTGGAGAAAAACCCTTTTGTTACAGCACAAACACCGCCGCATTTCGCGCCCCGGCGCAGCGTTAAATACAGCCGCAAGGAGCTATTATTCATGACCAAGCTTGCAGCCATTGACGGCAACAGCCTTATAAACCGCGCGTTTTACGCAATGCCTCCGCTTACAAACAGCAAGGGTCAATTTACCAATGCCGTTTACGGCTTTACTACAATGCTTATACGCCTCATTGCAGACTTGCAGCCGCAGCACATAGCCGTGGCGTTTGACCTGCCCGGGAAGACGTTCAGGCACACGCTTTACGAGGGCTATAAGGCCACGCGAAAAGGAATGCCCGACGAGCTTGCCGAGCAGGTTCCGCTGCTTAAAGAGCTCTTGCGGGTGATGGGAATTTGCATTGTAGAGCGCGAGGGTCTGGAGGCGGACGACATGCTGGGCGCGTTGGCGGCGCAATATTCCGGCAAGACATATATAATCACCGGCGACCGCGACGCGCTTCAGTTAATAGACGAGCGCACCGTTGTGCTGCTCACGCGCCGCGGCATAACCGACACAGATGAGGTCACCGCGCAGAACATACACGAAAAGTTCGGGCTGAGCGCGGCGCAGGTAATCGACTATAAAGCACTTGCAGGCGACAGTTCGGACTGCATTCCGGGCGTGCGCGGAGTGGGTGACAAGACCGCACTCTCACTGCTGGATAAATACGGCTCGCTTGACGGCGTTTATGCACACATCGAGGAAATCCCGGGCAAACTGGGCGAAAGGCTTAGCGACGGCCGTGAAAGCGCGTATTTAAGCCGCAAGCTCGCCACAATAGACACAGGTTTCGGACTGAACGTACAGCAGGAAGCACTCACCTATGTGTATCCGCTGAGCGACGCCGTGCGCAATAAGTTTGAAGAACTGGAATTTCGCGCGCTTGTGCGCCGCGGAGAGATATTCCAAAACTCCGTGCCTGTTTCCGTTGCGGAAGAAAAAATCAAAATACCCGAGCGGCAATCCGTCAAGATTAAAAGCACCGGTGAGCTTTCACAATTGATAAGCAACTTTTCCGGCAAAGTGGTTGCGCTGGACTTTGCGCAGGAGTTGAGCCTTAGCTTTGACGGAAACACTGAATATACGGCGGAGCTTTCCGACACGTTTTTTGACGACACATTGAACGCAGCGCGCGCCATAGAGATTGTTGCGCCGCTGCTAAAAGATCCGGCGGTTACCAAGACAGCATATGACACCAAGGCGCTCAGGCATGCGCTTTTGCAATACGGCACCGAGCTTTGCGGCCCGACAGAGGATGTTTCCTTAAAAAAATATCTATGCGATTTTTCCGCGCCGCCAAAGGGGCTAAAAGACGCGGCAGAGAGCGAAAACTTAAAGATAGAGCAGCCCGCCTGCTCGCTGTTTGCGCTGAGCGCATTGCTTGACGCTCGCCTTAAGGAGCTTGAGCTAGAAAAGCTGTACCGCGAGCTTGAGCTTCCGCTCTCCGAGGTGCTCTTTGACATGGAGCGCGTAGGCTTTGCGGTGGAAGCCGGAGTTCTTGACGAACTGGGCGCGCGTTATTCCGCCGAGCTTGAGGGGCTTTCTCAGTCAGTTTACGCGCTTGCCGGCAAGCAGTTTAACATAAATTCCTCGCGTCAACTTCAGGTAGTATTGTTTGACGAACTGGGTTTAAAACCGGGCAGACGCACCAAGACCGGGCTGTCCACGGGCATAGAGGTGCTGGAAGAACTCGAGGGCAAGCATGCTATTGTGCCGCTTATTATGCGCCACAGGAAACTGAGCAAGCTTCTAAGCACTTATATAGAGGGCTTTAGGCCGCTGGTGGGCGCAGACGGCATAATCCATACGCTGTTCAGGCAGGCGCACACCACCACGGGCAGGCTGTCGAGCACCGAGCCCAACCTGCAAAATTTGCCCATACGCGGCGAGGAGGGACGGGAAATCCGGCGTATGTTCGTGCCGCGCGCGCCCGGCAACCTGCTTTACACTGCGGACTATTCGCAGATTGAGCTCAGGCTGTTGGCGCACTTTTCCGGCGACGAAAAGCTGACCGAAGCGTTTTTGCAGCATAAAGACATACACGCTTCCACCGCTGCCGAGGTTTTCGGGCAGAGCCTTGAGTCTGTGACCGCCGACCAAAGAAGAAACGCCAAGGCGGTAAATTTCGGCATAATTTACGGCATAAGCGACTTCGGGCTTGCGCGCCAGTTGGACATACCCGTTCGCCGGGCGGCAGAGATAATCACGCGGTATATGCAGACATATCCGCGCGTGCGCGAATATATGGACAAGAGCATAGAGCTTGCAAAGGGCCGCGGCTATGCAAGCACGCTGCTTGGACGCCGGCGCAGGCTGGCCGAGCTTTACTCTAAAAATTATAACCTGCGTTCATTCGGTGAGCGCGCGGCAATGAATATGCCGCTTCAAGGCACGGCGGCGGATATAATAAAGATTGCAATGCTGCGGGTTTACCGTCGTTTTGCCGCAGAAAATATGCAGGCAAAGCTTATACTTCAGGTTCATGACGAGCTTGTTGCGGATGCGCCGGCATCCGAGGGGCAGGCGGTAAAGCAAATCCTGCGCGAGGAGATGGAAAATTGCGTAAGCCTTTCCGTTCCGCTTGAGGTGAATGTGTCGGAGGGCAGTACGCTGTATGACGCCTAAACATGATAAGTTGACCGTGGCGGTGACCGGTGGAATAGGCAGCGGAAAAAGCCTTGCCGGTAAGCTGCTTAGCGCGCGCGGTTATGCGGTAATTGATGCCGACCGGGTGGCTCGCGATTTGAGTGGCGCGGGCGGCGCGGGCGCGCTTGCCGTTGCGCAGAGGTTCGGTGCACAATTTCTCACGCCGTCGGGTGAAATTGACCGCAAAAAGCTTGCCGCCGAGGTTTTTGCTGATTCAGAAAAGCTAAAAGCCTTGAACGCAGCACTTCACCCGCTGATACTTGACGAGATAGATGGGCGCGTTGCGGCTGCGCAGGGCGGCATAGTGTTTGTGGAAGTTCCGCTGCTGTACGAGAGCGGCTGGGCGGCGAGGTTTGACCGTGTATGGGCAATATCCGCGCCCGAGAGCGTCAGGGCAGAGCGCGCTGCGCTGCGCGGCGGCATGACCGCAGAGCAGATAGCACAGAGAATGAACGCTCAGGCAACAGACTCACAGCGAGAGACGATAGCGCATGCCGTGATACAAAACGCGGGGACGCAAAA
>CAZPMG010000126.1:0-3754 GCA_964587785.1 uncultured Clostridia bacterium | reverse complement strand
ATCATGAAAAGAAGCGGGGGTGCGGGGGCGGCGCCCCTGTAGCAACAGCCTAAGCCTACACGCTCTCCGCACGTGCTTGGGCGCGGCGGCGGAACACCTTTGCGATTTCCACAAGCGGTATTATCAAAAACGCAATGCCCAGCGTAACCAGCCATTGCTGAGCGCTCAGCGGCACAATGCTGAACGCGGACTGCGCAAACGGTAGCACCATTACCGCAACCTGCAGCAGCGAAGACACAAGTATGGCGAGCAGCAGGTTTTTGTTAGAGGTTATGCCAGTCTTGAGTATGGACTGCGTGTTACTCTTTAGGTTAAACGTCTGGAACATACTCCAAGCGGCAATGGACAAAAACGCCATGGTCTGCCCGACTTGCGGACTGCCGTAAACGCGCGCGCCCACAAGATAGGTGGCAAGCGTTATAAGCCCTACGAATACGCCCTGGTACAGCACGGTTATACCCACACCGCCGCTGAGCAGCCCTGCGTCCGCCTTGCGCGGCGGATGCGCCATTACGTCCTTTTCCGGCGGCTCAAACCCAAGCGCGATTGCCGGCAACGAATCAGTGACAAGGTTAATCCACAGCAAATGCACGGGCAGCAGCAGATGCGTGCCTGGCGCGAGAATCAGCGAGCCTATGAACACCGAAACCACCTCGCCTATGTTGGTGGAGAGCAAGTACTGCACGGCGCGCTGTATGTTGGAATATATGGTGCGGCCTTCCTTGACTGCGACCACGATGGTGGCAAAGTTGTCGTCGGTAAGCACCATTGACGATACGCCCTTGGATACGTCCGTGCCGGTGATTCCCATACCCACGCCTATGTCCGCCGCCTTGAGCGCGGGCGCGTCGTTTACGCCGTCGCCGGTCATGGCGACCACCTTGCCGCGCTTTTGCCACGCCTTTACAATCCTGACCTTGTGCTCGGGAGCTACGCGCGCAAACACATTGTATCTGTCAATGCCGTCCTCAAACTCTTTTTGCGAAAACCCGTCAATCTGCTCTCCGGTGAGCGCCTGAGATTCGTCGTCGATAATCCCCAGTTGCATGGCAATGGCGACTGCGGTGTCGCGGTGGTCTCCGGTAATCATGACGGCGCGCATACCCGCGGCCTTGCAGGTCTTAACCGCCTCAAAGACCTCGGGGCGCGGCGGGTCTATCATGCCGGTAAGCCCGGTAAAAATCAAATTGTTTTCAAGAGAGATGTCAATGGTTTCCGGCAGGGTATCGTGCTCTCTGTACGCAAAGCTGAGCACCCGCAGCGCGCGCTTTGACATTGCGCTGACCTCCTGCAAAAAGCTCTGCCGCGTTCCGTCGTCAAGCGGCAAAACCTCGCCGCCGCCGCCGGCATAGTGCGTGCAAAGCGCAAGCAGCACGTCGGGCGCGCCCTTTACAAGCTGAATGACACCGCCCTCAAACTCGTGCAGCGTGGACATACGCTTGCGCTCAGAATCAAAGGGCAGCTCGGCAATCCGCGGATGCGCCTGCGTGGCGGCGGATTTTTTTATGCCCTTTTCTGCGGCAAACCTTGTGAGTGCGGTCTCCGTGGGGTCGCCGAGATAGCTTCCGTCCGCGCGTTCGTCGGCGTCGTTGCACAGCGAAAGTGCCAGCATAAACCTGTTTTTTCCGCCCTCGTACTGCTCGTCAGTAAAATTCTTGCCGCCAAAAAAAACCGACTTGACGGTCATTTTGTTCTGCGTGAGCGTGCCGGTCTTGTCCGAACAGATTATTTCCGTGCTGCCCAGCGTCTCAACGGCAGACAGCCTGCGGATAATGGCGTTTTGCGCTGCCATGCGCTGCACGCCTATTGCAAGCAGTATCGTGACCACGGCGACCAGCCCCTCGGGAATGGCGGACACGGCAAGCGCTACCGCCACCATGAATATGTCAAGCACGCCCTCGCGGTTAAATTCTCCGCCGGGGAACAGCCCGCCCTCCAGGCGCAGCAGCCCCACCACAAACATAACCGCCACAATGGCAAGCACGCCTTTGGTGATTATTCCGCTCAGCCCGTCCAGCTTTTGCTGAAGCGGCGTCTTGAGCTTGGTTTCTCCGGATAAGTGCGCGGCAATCTTGCCCACCTCGGTGGCTGTTCCCGTTGCCGTAACAACGCCCTCACCGCGGCCGTAAACCACGTTGCTGCCGGAAAAAGCCATATTCTTGCGGTCGCCCAGCGCGGCCTTTGCGGCTATTGCCCCGACGTTTTTGCCGGACGGCACAGACTCGCCTGTGAGCGCGGCCTCCTCGATTTTAAGCGACGCCGCCTGCGTCAGCCTAAGGTCTGCAGGCACGGCAGAGCCGGCCTCCAGCAGCACTATGTCGCCGGGCACAAGGTCGGCGCTGTCAATCTCGGTCACAACGCCGCCGCGCCTGACCTTTGCGTGAGGAGCGGACAGCTTTTGCAGCGATTCCAGCGCCTTTTCCGCGCGCCCCTCCTGCACAACGCCGAGCAGCGAGTTGAGCACTACCACTGCCACAATAATAATACTGCTGGCAAGTTCGTCCGAAAACGCGGAGATTACGGCTGCCGCCAGCAGTATTAAAATCATAAAATTTTTAAATTGATCCAAAAACCGCAGAAAAAACGGCCGTTTTTTGTCCTTTGGCAAGACGTTTTGACCGTATGCCTGCCTGCGCTCTGCGATTTGCCCGTCGCTCAGCCCGTCAGATGTTGTGCCTGACTGCCTGTAAACATCTTCAAGCCCGAGCAAATAAAAATCGCTGCCTGAAATTTTGTCTGATTTGACTTCGTCCACTTTGACCTCACACATAAAAAGATTTGCCGCCGCCCGTGCTGCGGCAAAACCTTACCGCGCGGCACTGTGTCACTTTTAATTATAAACTTAGGAACAAACGCAAAAACATTTTTTTATGTTTGACCTGTTATTTTTGCCAAAATCCCTAAATTGCGCCCGTTTGTCATATTTTATGTGTTATACTTAAAACGAACAAACGTTCGCATAAAGACATTTGGACGGGGAAGCAATGAAAAAGGTTTGGGTAAAGGCGCTGCTCAGCAGCAGCGGGGGGCTGCTCAAGCAAAAGTGTATGCTTGAGGAAAAGATTTACAGCAGCGCCGTGTGCAGCGGCAGGCGGGCGGAGTGCGCGGCCGTGCAGGCAGAGGGCATACTTGCGCTCATGGAGGAAAAGGCAGGGCTGCTTGAGGTGCTTGCCGCGCTCTCAAAGGCGGTAAGCGGGCTTAGCCCCTTGCAGCGCAGCTTTGCGGTGGAGCATTTTATGCGCGGACAGCCGCTTGAGCGCGTGAGTCAGTGCATGGAAATCGGACTGCCTGCCGCACGCGCGCTTTCGCTCAGTACGGTAAGCGCGGTGAGAGCAAATTTAAGCGGCTTACCTGAGCAAACGCTCAGCGGCCTGCTGCGGTATGATTTTGTGCAAAAGTCACTGCGCCGCTATTCATAGTATTAGCTATTTAAGCGCAGGCATACAAAGACGGAGTGTAAAAGGAGAATCAAAGGTAAGCGGCTACAAAAAGGTAAGTTAAAAATAGGGTAAGCGGTACGAAAAAGCGGTATACAGGTGAAATAATAAGTCTTTGCAATATAACAAAAAAGCCCCCCTTGTCAAAGGGGGGCAATAGCAAAATGTACAAGCACCTTTAACAACGGCGGCAATAGCAGACAATAATCAAAGCCCCCCTTGTCAAAGGGGGGTGGCGCGAAGCGACAGGGGGATTCTTTCTTGGTACAAAATTTGCAATATATACAAAGCCCCCCTTGTTAAAGGGGGGTGGCGCG
>CAZPMG010000125.1:0-3776 GCA_964587785.1 uncultured Clostridia bacterium | reverse complement strand
ATGCAAAACTGTCATTAAACTTTCACAAAGCTTTTTCTGTATAACATGCCATTGCTTTTGACATAATTATTTAAAAAGCTTATAATATATATGTAAGGCAACTCTGCCGGGCGTACAACCAGCCCGGGGCGTTGCCTTACTTGCAAGTTATACACATGCCCTGCGCCGCGCTTTCATGGCCGCGGGGATTACGGAGGTTTCACACTTTGCTAAGGCTTTTCAAGTACCTTAAGCCCTTTTGGCTGCCCTCGCTGGCGGTGATTTTGCTTGTCACCGCACAGGCGTTTGCACAGCTTTCGCTGCCGGCGACCATGAGCGGAATCGTAAACAACGGAATTTATTATAAATACCGCGCAATTACGCCTTATGCGGCGGAGCACAGCGAAGGCGGCGGCGCTATTTATTTCAGCACTCAATCGGAACAAGATAAACAGGAATATATGGCGTTTTTGACGCAATATGGCGAAGCGCTGGGCATTGACGCAGCAGCAGCCGCGCCGCTCGTTGAGGCGGGGGTTTTTCCCACGCTGCCAAAGCCGGCTCTGCCCTTTGGCGCAATTGACAGCGAACACTCTGATTACAGCTTGTTTTTAGACAGCGTTACAGGGCGGCTGCTGCCCGTTCTCGGCGCGGACGGATTGCCCGTTTACCTTGACGCGGACGGCAACCCCATTGCACCAGGTTCCGACCCTGACGGGCTGCTTAAGGTGCAGCAGGCAGACTTAAATTATATAATGCGCTCGGGCGGGCTTATGCTGCTGCTCACGCTGGGCGTGTCTGTTGCCGCCGTGTTTGCGTCGCTGCTTGCATCGTATATATCCATGAAATTCGGCGGAGTCATCCGCCACAAGATATTTGAAAAGGCAGAGAGCTTTTCCGTCGCCGAGTTTGAGTCGTTCGGAAATGCCAGCATGAACACGCGCACCACAAACGACGTTACGCAGGTACAGAACGCCGTGTTTTTGATTCTGCGGCTGATGATGCTGTCGCCCATAATGTTTGCCGGCGGGCTGATTATGGCAATCAGCAAGAGCGCGGAAATGACGGTTATACTGCTTATTACGCTGCCGATTATACTGCTGATAATAGGTGTCACTGCATATTTTGCGCTGCCGCTTTTTAAGAGCATACAGCGGCGCACGGACAAGCTTACGCTTGTCATGCGCGAAACGCTGACGGGCGTGCGGGTAATACGCGCGTTCAACCGTCAGGAGCGTGAGAGCAAGAGGTTCGGGCAGGCAAACGCCGAATACACCCAAAACGCAATCAAGGCAAATCGCATCATGGCCATAGTCATGCCCATGCTGATGTTTGTCATGCAGGTTACCACGCTGCTTGTGGTGTGGTCGGCGGCGACCGGAGTATCCGACGCCACGCTTGGCCCTGACGCAGTGGGAAATATGCTTGCGGTAATTCAATATGTCATGCAGATAATGTTTTCTATAATCTTTTTTGTAATGATATTTGTAATGATACCGCGCGCGTCCGCCTCCGCGCTCCGCATAAACGAGGTGCTGGAAACCAAGGTTGCCGTGCTCAATAACGGCACAAAGGTGCTGGCGCAGGACGGCCGGGGCGGCGTGAAGTTTGACAACGTACGCTTTGCCTTTACCGAGAGCGCGCAGGAAGATACACTCAGCAACATCAGTTTTTATGCCCCGCCCGGCCGCGTAACGGCGGTTGTGGGAAGCACGGGCAGCGGCAAGTCCACGCTTGCAGGGCTACTGCCCCGGTTTTTTGACGTGAGCGGCGGCTCAATAAGCGTTGACGGCAGCGACATACGCGAGTATACGCTTGAAAGCCTGCGGGCAAGCATAGGCTTTGTGCCGCAGACAGCAAGCCTGTTTACCGGCACGGTTGCCGACAACCTGAGGTTCGGAAAGCCTGACGCCACCGACGAGGAGCTTGAGGAGGCGTGCAGGACGGCGCAGGCGTGGGAGTTTGTAAGCAAACTCGAAGACGGCCTTTATCACCACGTCAATCAGGGCGGAAAAAACTTTTCCGGCGGACAAAAGCAGCGGCTTGCAATCGCAAGGGCGCTTGTGCGCAAACCCAAAATCCTTGTGTTTGACGACAGCTTTTCTGCGCTGGACTTTAAGACGGACGCCGCGCTGAGAAATGCGCTCTCCTCCGCCACCGGCGACGCCACGGTGTTAATAGTGGCGCAGCGGCTGAGCACTGTCATGAACGCGCACCAGATAATAGTACTTGACGAGGGCAGGCTCGCGGGCACAGGCACGCACAAGCAGCTGCTTGAGGATTGCGCCGTATACCGCGAAATCGCGCAGTCACAGCTGACCGAGGAGGAACTGCAAAATGCCTGACAAAAACATTCAACAAACTCCTGAAACGGCGGAAAACAAAAAGGTGCGCCCCACCTCCAAGGTTGCAAGACCGCAGTCCTCGCACCGGCCGGGCGGAATGCAGCTGGGCATGATGGATAAGGCAAAGGACTTTAAGGGCAGCTTTTCACGCCTGATGAAGCTGCTGCGCCCCTACCGCCTGTCAATATTTGCGGTAATGCTGCTGTCTGCCTTGAGCACTGTCTTTGTAATATTTGCGCCCAAAATTCTCGCGGGAGCAACCGACCTCTTGGCAACCGCCGTAAAAAACCACCAGCCGATTGACCTAAGCGGCATTGCAACCGTGCTGTTGTTTACCGCGGGGCTGTATATGGCAAGCTCGCTGTTTAGTTTCTTTGCTCATTTTATCACCGCGTCGCTCGGCCAGAAAATTGTTTACGGTCTGCGCAGCGACATAAAGGCAAAGCTTGACAGGCTGCCGCTTTCATACTTTGACACCAACAGCCACGGCGACATACTTTCGCGGGTTACCAACGACATCGAGAACATAAGCGGAACGCTGCAGCAGACAATCACGCAGATTATCTCCGCCGTATGCACGATAATAGGCATAACCGTAATGATGTTCACCATAAGCGTGTCCATGACGCTTATCATGCTTGCCACGCTGCCGCTGCACGTTGCAATCACCGTGTTTATCGCAAAGAAATCGCAAAAGATGTTCGCCCGCCAATACGACCAGCTGGGCACGCTCACCGGCATTGTCGAGGAGGCATACTCCGGCCACCGCGTGGTAAAGCTGTTCGGGCAGGAAAAGCAGATGGTCTCCGACTTTGAGGGCGTAAACTCCAAGCTTGTGGACGCAAGCTTTAAGGCGCAATTTTTGTCGGGCATAATAATGCCGCTGCTGCACTTGGTGAGCAACCTCGGTTACGTCGCCGTGTGCGTGGCGGGCGGAATACTTGCCGGCCGTGCGCGGCTTACCATAGGCGGAATACAGGCGTTTATACAGTATTCCTCGCAGTTCTCTCAGCCCATTTCACAGACGGCTAACATTGCAAACGTCATACAGTCGGCGGTGGCGGGCGCAGAGCGGGTGTTCTCCGTGCTGGACGAGCCCGAGGAAATCCCCGATGCCGCGCCGTTCGGCGGCAGCTTTGAGGGCAACGTGACATTTGAGGACGTAGACTTTTCATACCTGCCCGACGTGCCTCTCATTGAGGGGCTAAACCTCGACGTAAAGTCAGGCACGTCAATTGCCATAGTCGGCCCCACCGGCGCGGGCAAGACCACAATAGTCAACCTGCTCATGCGCTTTTATGACATCGACGGCGGAAAAATCCGCATTGACGGCAAGGACATAACCGAGCTTCCGCGCAAGGAGCTGCGCGAGCTGTACGGTATGGTGCTGCAGGACACCTGGCTGTTTTCCGGCACGATTTACGACAACATTGCCTACGGCGACGAAAACGC
>CAZPMG010000124.1:0-3858 GCA_964587785.1 uncultured Clostridia bacterium | reverse complement strand
TTAGGGGAAGCAGGCCGCCGTCGTTTTTTAAGAGCACTATGGATTCCTCCGCCGCGGCCTGCGCGGCGGCGTGGTGCTTGTCTTGGTCGAATGCAGCGCCTTCCCTCAATGCGCCGTGGGTTTCAAACGTCAATCTTAGCAGCCTCTCCAGACATTCGTCAAGCAGGCTTTCCTCTATTTTTCCGCTCTTTACCGCTTCGACTATCTCTCTGTCAGTCTCACCGCACGTTGTGGGCATTTCAAGCTCGTTTCCGGCGATAAGCGCTTGAACCCTGTCGTTGTTTCCGCCCCAATCGGTCACAACAACGCCGTTAAAGCCCCATTCCTCCCTGAGTATGTCGCGGAGCAGATAATTGTGTTCGTTGGCATATATGCCGTTGAGCTTATTGTAAGCCGACATCACAGTTTTAGCCCCGCCCTCTTTGACGGCGATTTCAAAAGCGGTCAGGTATATCTCACGCAACGTCCGCTCATCCACCACAGAGTCGCTCACATGCCTTTGGTATTCCTGATTGTTTGCGGCAAAGTGCTTCAAACACGCGGCCACGCCGCTTGACTGTATGCCCCTTACGTACGCCGCCGCCAGCTTGCCCGCAAGATAGGGGTCCTCACTGAAATATTCAAAGTTCCTGCCGCACAGCGGATTGCGCTTAATGTTCAGACCCGGACCGAGCACAACGTTCACGTTTTGCGCAACAGCCTCTTTTCCAAGGCAGGCCGCCAATTCCTCCGCCGCCCGTATGCTCCAGCTGTTGGCCACCGCCGCAGAGGTGGGAAAGCAAGTCGCCTTTATGCTCTCGTTCAGTCCCAAATGGTCGGCCGCTGCCGCCTGCTTGCGTATTCCAGTCGGCCCGTCAGCCAAAAACATGGACGGTATCCCAAGCCTGTCTATATTCACGGTCTGCCAAAAATCTTTGCCCGACGTCAGCGACGCCTTCTCTTCAAGTGTCATTTGCTTGATTAATTGCCTGTAATCCATGTTTCACATCCTATATATTGCCTGTCTAAAGTTCAGACGTTGCCTTGTATAATATAGCATACTTACCGATAAATAGGCTGCGGCCCTGCATAAACAGTCATTTTTGCTGCACAGATTGTCGTTTATGCAGCTGAATGGGCAGGCGTATAAAACTACGGGCATTACCGCATTAGGTAACGCCCGGGAGTGTTGATGCATATATGCGCAAATAACGGTGCAAACATTCAAGACAAAGGTATCAGCACGCATAGCGAGAACCAGTTATTATCTGTGTTTATCTTGACGGTGCCGTTATATTTTGCTGCGGCGCGCTTGATGTTCTTGATGCCGTAGCCGTGGCCTGTCTTGTCATGTTTTGTGGTGGCAAACTCTCCGTCTATAATCTTTATGCTGCTCTCATAATAGTTCTCAAAACGGATTATAAGCAGTCCGTTCTGGGTATACAGCATCATCTTGATTATCCGCTTGTCAGGGTCAGCCACTTTTTTTGAGCTTTCGATAGCGTTGTCCATGGCGTTGCCGAATGTCGAACAGATATCCATAACATCCATAAAACCCAGCAATCCGCCGCCCGCACGGTGTCGAGTATGTCGTTGCCCGTCTTGTTCTGCGCTTCGTATACCCTTATGCTCTGCTCCATTTCCTCAAGGTAGCGCGTCCTCTTTTCGGGGTTGGCCTCGGCACGGATGACGGCTATCTGATGTTTGAGGTCGTGGTGCTTGCGGTTTATAATCTCTATGCTTTCCTTGGATTGGCGGTATTGCTGATATTGCCGGAGCAAAAGGTTCTGCATGGCGGCAAGCTCTACCTTTGCGTATGCCCACAGCCTTTGCTCACGGTAGGAAAACAGCAGTACTATACCGCAGAAATCCACCAATGTGCGGATATAAAATACCTCCATCGCATAGCGGCCGCTGAACGGCGTATTGCTGGAGATAAAGCTGAGGTTGCTAACTGTGAACGCGGCGAGCGCTATGCCCGCTACCGACAGCACCTCTTTCAGTCCGGTCTCGGCCGTAATATGTTTTATATAGCGCGCCTCAAGGACAAACAGCGCGGGAAACACCACAACATAAACCGCCGCCATAAAGACAGCCTTTGTCAGAAAAGAGGCTGCCAAAGCCCCATCCTTGAAGAAATAATAAAAGAGCTGCCACTCCAGCGATGCGGCGAATTCCGCAACTATAAACGCCGAAAAGCACAGCCTCAGCGCCGACACCGGGGAGATTCGGCAGCACGCAAAGATAAACAGGAACATCAGGACCACCGCCATTATCATTCCCGGTATCCAGAGGGCTATGGGCAGAAGCCCCGCGAAGTGATGAAAGGCGCATTGCACGGCAAACGCAAATACGATGAGCACAACCAAAAGCGACATGCGCACCCGTTTTCTTGAAAGAATTATGTATATCAGACAAGCAGCCCACTCGGCTACGCCCGTAATGAACCTGGGTATATCGGGCAATGAGGTTTCAACCTGATTTACGGCCGCGGGATACAGCGCTTCTATCAGCCCCTGTATCACAGCTTCATCTCGCCGAACCAGGCGGTCAGCGCCTCCATAAACGCCTTTTTCTTTGGCCTGCTGATTTGCAGCTGAAAGTCTCCGACAAACGCGGTGTTGTCGCGCACGCCGGTAACGGCCGCCAAATTGACCAAATAGCAGTTGTTGCACCTGAAAAAACCGTGGTCGGACAGCTTTCTTTCAATGTCTTTCATGGTGCCGGACTGTACATATTTTTGACTCACCGTGTATATGATGAGCTTGTGCTTCATGCTCTCTGCAAATAGGATATCCCGGGTTTCAATCCGCTCTGCCCCGTATTTGCCGGTGAGAAGGATAAATGCCGACCTCCTTTTTTTCAGACGTTCCACACTGCGCCGGACCTCGTGCGCAAAGGCAAAATAGGAAACCGGTTTGAGCAGATAGCTCAGCGCGTCGACCTCATAGCCCTTGACGGCGTATTGAGGGGTGTTGGTGATGAATATGATGACGACGTTTTTATCTATACGGCGGATGTGCTTGGCGGTAGACATTCCGTCGAGCAGCTCCATCTCAATGTCAAGGAATATAATATCGTATATCGGCTTATAGTCGAGCGCTATGGTGTCGCCGTCCTCAAAAAAGTCGGACGTAAACTCGTCACCGGTCTCACGGGAATACTTATTGAGATAGTCATGAATGACCGCGCTTTCCGCCCTGTCGTCGTCTACAATCGCAACCTTAAAAGCCATAAATTCTTATGCCCCTTCTAACTGTTTAAGCCCGTTTAAGCTCACTATCCTACTTGCCAGCTCCAGCGCGTTTTTTACCGCTGCGTCCATGTTTATGTATCTATACTCCGCAAGTCTTCCGAGCAAATGAAAGTTGCCGGCTTTTTTAAATCGCGCAACATAAGTTTCATATAGTTTCCGGTTATCCTCTCTCTCTATAGGATAATAGGGAATGGTTTCGCCCTGTATATGCGGCATGGGATATTCCTTCATTATCACCGTATTCTCCCGTGGCGGACAGGTAAACTTCGTAAACTCGGTTATGCGGGTATAGGCCGGCTGCGGCCCGGTATAGTTCACCACGGCTGCGGGCTGAAAGCCGGATACAGCATGGTTTTCAAGTTCAAAGCGCAGCGAACGGTAGGGCAAGCTGCCCGGCTTTATGCCCGGAAGCTCGTCTATGCAGCCGGTATATATTATGATGCCGTCTACGCTCTCCGGCATCCCCTCCACGCTTGCGCCGCGTCCGTCAAACCTCAGCTTTCTGTCGCAGCCTGTATGCACGTCTATGCCGGGATGCGAGAGCATTTTACGCACAAGCTCTGTGTATCCATCCTCAGGCATACACTGATATTTGTCGGTAAAATAGCCGTCTTCATAAGACA
>CAZPMG010000123.1:0-4178 GCA_964587785.1 uncultured Clostridia bacterium | reverse complement strand
AAAGGGGGGTGGCGCGGATGCGCCGGGGGGTTCTGCTTGGCGAAAGATTTGCAATATATACAAAGCCCCCCTTGTCAAAGGGGGGTGGCGCGAATGCGCCGGGGGGATTCCTGCTTGCTTTATCGCAATCGCGCATTTACATACAGATAAAAGCTTATGCACCGCAAAACATTTACAGCTTTTCAGTCATAATACCTTGAGTAATCGCGCTGCACCTTGCGCGCCGGGCGGAACATCATATACACAATTACAAGCGCGGGTACGAGTATGGCGACAATAAGTATTATCTGCATCTTGTCGTCAAGTATCTTGCCGCCGTTGTTGTCGCCGCCGCCGTTTTGCCCGTCTCCGTCACCGGGCGGAGGGTCGGGAGGAACAACAACCGGCAGCGGAATGGGGTGAAGCTCAAGCTCGGGCAGCTCCAGCCGGCTCTGCTCAAAATAGCCAAAGCACTGCTCCTGCTCGCCGTATACATAATAGAGCGTCTGTTCGCCAGACGGGTATGTGCCCAGCAGCTCAAAGCTTTCGCCGCGGAAAAAAAACACCGGCGCAGAGCTCCCGTCCGGCGTAGGCAGCAGGCTGCTGTCAGAGGCAAGCACTGCAGTATATTGCGGATACAGCTGCGCGGGCGCGCTGTCAATGGGCATGACCTGATTTTTTTTGACGTAACCCACAATCGAGGGCAGGCCATTCTCGCCGTCGCCGTACCGCGTGCGGTAAAAATCGGGGTGCGCGCTGTCATACACCGTCAGGTAATATGACTTGAACAGATAAAATACAATGCTGTCCGGCGAATCGTCCGCGCGGCGGTAAAAGGCAACGCCGTCCTCAACCACACGCACGCAGGCGGCGGTTTCGGCGGCAGAAACGCACGGCAAAAACGCCTGCACGGGCGCGGCAAGCACTATCAATGCGGACAATATGACAAAAATCGGCTTTGCGGCCTTTTTCATGCGGCAGTGCGTCTCCTTTCAACATATTTATAGTAAATTAATTTTTTATCAAATTGATGCAGCAGCTGCTGCTTAAGCGGATAAGCCCGCACATTATACATTATGCCGGTGCGCGCCCGTCAATTCCGAAGTGCGGACGGCGCGCGGATAAAGCGCCGGATGTAATTCTTCTTACGGCATCAACGGGCTTAGACGGCCGATGAAAACTCCGAATGCCGTTATGCCTGCTGAAACTTAAGAACATGGGCTTGCAAAAAAAGCACTCCGCCGCCGGGGGCGGGTAAGCATAATTATACCCAAATCCGGCGGTTTTATAATGCCGTATATTGCTTTAAATTACATAAATATGTCGAAATGCAAAATGCGGCTATACCTAAGCAGAACCAAACATAAAAGTTACTCAAACACCAAAAAGTTATACACAAAAAGCGGCGGCAGGGGAGGTTTTATGCACAGCATTGTCGGGCGCATCGTTGAGATAGAGCGCGAACAGCGAAAGCGCGCGGCGGGCGACAGGCTTGCCGCATACAACAGCGGCAGAAAAAAGCACAAAAAGCAGCTGATGTTTCACCGCTGCAAAAAGCGCAACCGCTGGGTCTTTGGCGGCAACCGCACGGGCAAGACCGAATGCGGCGCGGCAGAGACGGTATACATGGCGCGCGGCAACCATCCTTACCGCAAGAACAGAAAGGACGTGTCCGGCTGGGTGGTCTCGGTGTCGCAGCAGGTGCAGCGCGAGGTGGCGCAGAGCAAGATACTCAGCTATTTATCGCCTGCCCACATTCACGATGTGGTAATGCTCAGCGGCAAAAAGGGCTCGTGCGAATACGGAATTATCGACTATATACTGGTGAAAAACGTATTCGGAGGCCTGTCAAAAATCGCATTTAAAAGCTGCGACCAGGGGCGGGAAAAGTTTCAGGGCGCGTCGCTGGATTTTGTGTGGTTCGACGAGGAGCCGCCCAAGGACATCTATGAGGAATGCCGTATGCGCGTGCTCGACCGCAGGGGCGATATTTTCGGCACAATGACGCCGCTCAAGGGGCTGACGTTCTTGTACGGGGAAATTTACTTAAACCAAAGAAGCAGCCCCGAGGTATGGCACATTCATATGCAGTGGGAGGACAACCCCTTTTTGTCCGCCGCCGAGGTGCGCGCGCTGTCCGCCGAGCTTGCGGAGGACCAGCTGTCCATGCGCAAGTTCGGAAAGTTCCACACGGGCAGCGGATTGGTTTACCCGGAGTTTGACGAGCGCGTGCACGTAATAGAGCCGTTTGCCGTGCCGCAGCAGTGGCAGGACAACATCTGCATAGATCCCGGACTTAAAAATCCGCTGTCCTGTCACTTTTATGCCTGCGACTATGACGGCAACGTATACGTGGTTGCAGAGCACTATCAGGCGGGCTGCGACGTACAGCACCACGCCGCCGAGATAAAGCGCATTGCGCAAAAGCTGGACTGGCACAGCGACGGCAGGGGCAGGCTGAGCGCGCTGATTGACCCTGCGGCGTCGCAGCGCACGCTTGCCGCAAGCAAGAGCGTAAGCGAACTGTTTTACGACCATGGCATACTGGTAAACACGCAGGTAAACAAGGAGATGTTCTCGGGGATTTCCCGCGTAAAGGCATACCTGCGCCCGGCGGACGGGCCTCCGCGGCTGTATATATTCAAAAACTGCACCAATCTCATACGCGAGTTCAAGGGCTACTGGTGGGGAGAGGGTGACAGTCCGCTTAAGCGTGACGACCATGCCTTAGACGATTTGCGTTATTATATAATGAGCCGCCCGTGCCGCCCGGCGCTTACCGATAAAAAAAACGAGGTGCAAAAGCACAAGGAAAAGCTGATAAAACAGCTAAAGGCGCGCAGGTACGGCTGACAGGCGGGGAAAGCTTTGGCGCAGAGTTGAAAGTTAAGCGAGCAAAAATTATTTTAAAGAACGGACGGATGCGCGGCTGTTGCAAACGTGTACACAGCGGCGGCAGACTTCGGCTGCTGCAAGCGGACTTTTGGCGGCGCGGTTTTAACTTGCGTATAAAATAAGTTACAGGAGACGGTTATGGACGACCATTCCGGGCAGGCTATGCAGGCGCTCAGGCTGCGCGCCTCCGGCTATCAGGCCACTGAGACGGTAGAGGAGTTCTGCGAAAAGGACGGAGAGCTGGTGCTTACCAAGCGCAAGGTGACCACCAAGCATATACCACCCGAGATGTCCGCGGTGCGCGCGCTGCTTGAAGGCTCCGGCGCGCAGGTGTGCGACATGACAGACGAACAGCTTGAAGCAGAGCGGCTGCGGCTCATGGGTATGCTTGCGGAAAAAGACGAACAGACCGAGAGCAATAAAGAGTGATGCGGCAATAACGCAGAAAAAGCAATAAAGAGCGGCACGGCAATATAAGCACACAAAAGTTTGGAGGTTTGGCTATGAAATGCAACAAGAGCAGGTACGCCACAATATGCGAGGCGGACGGCTGCCGACAAAAGGCGGAGCACACGGTGGAGTTCGGGTTTGACCCGTGGCACTGCATACACCTTTGTCCGGCGTGCCTTTGCAGGCTCAAAGACATACTCTGCGCGGCGTCGGGGAAGAGCGGCTGCGAGCGCGCAAAGCAGGAAAAAACGCCGCAAAAAACGCCGCAAAAAACTTTAGATGCGCGGCCGAAAAAGGCAGATGACAAAAACGCACCTGCGCAGGCGGCGGTAAAGCAAGAAAAGCCGGGCGGCAAACAGCCGGAAACAGATAGCAAGCAGCCGGAAACAGAAAGCGCGCAGGCGGCGGTAAAGCAAGAAAAACCCGGCGGCAAACAGCCGGAAACAGATAGCAAGCCGGAAACGGACAGCGCACAGCCGGCATTAAATCAAGAAAAATCCTTCAGCGCGCAAGGGGTGTAATATGGACGATAAGATTAAAAAGCACAAAAAGAGCGAGGCAGACATTCGCGAGAAACAGCTTGCAAGCGAGGTTCACGAGGATTTTACGCGCAGGGCGCTTGAGCGCAGGGTTATCGAGGGCAGGTGGCAGCTGTGCCTGAACTTTTTGTGCGGAAACCAAAACTTAACGCTCACCGGCGCGGGCGAGTTGGTAAACGAGGACAGGCAGTTTGCCTATGAGCAGCGCGCTGTGTTCAACCACATTGCGCCGCTGATTGAGACCCGGCTTGCAAAGCTTACGCGCGTGCGCCCCACGCTCAGCGTGCGCGCCGAGGGGCGCGAGCAGTCGGAGAT
>CAZPMG010000122.1:0-4269 GCA_964587785.1 uncultured Clostridia bacterium | reverse complement strand
CTTGAGTTTTGCCTGCAATAAGTTGCCGGTGGCTGCGCGGTGGTCATTTACGGCAAAAAACTCGGACAGTTTTGCAAAAAAATGGCTGTATGTGAAAAAAAGTGGTTAAAAGTGGTTGCAAATGGTCAAATTATATGTTATTATACTTTCAAAGGTGGACAAGCATATGTTGATAGGCACTTACTACAACAAAATAGATGAAAAGGGCCGCCTGCGTATGCCTCTCAAGTTAAAGGACGGGCTGGGCAGCGGTTACTATATCACCAAGGGCGACAGCGGATGTCTGTACGCCATGAGTAAGGCCGCCTTTGACGCTCTGTTTGAAAAGATTCAGTCCACCCACTTTTCAGACAGCCAGACAAAAAAAATGACCCGCTTGTTTTATTCCTCGGCATACCTTGCAGAGGAGGATAATCAAGGCAGGTTTTTGCTTCCGCAGACGCTGCGTGAATTTGCCGACATAACCAAAGACGTTGTGATAATAGGCGCGGGCGAGAGGGCGGAAATTTGGAGCGAGAAAAACTGGTCGGATTACAACCAGGGCGGAGACATTGACAGCCTGTTTGAGGGCCTGTCAAAGTATGATCTCTGATGGCAGCGTTCAGCCACACACCCGTGCTGCTTGAGCAGTGCATTCAGGCATTGGCGCTCAAAGAGGGCGCAACTTATGTAGATTGCACGCTGGGCGGCGGCGGTCACAGCCGCGAGATACTTGAGCGCACACAGTCCGCAAGGCTTATAGGCGTGGATAAGGACGAAGAGGCGCTGACGGCCGCCGGCGATGTGCTTAAAGGCTTTGGTGAGCGCGTAAAGCTTGTAAAGAGCGATTTTTCCGATATAACCGCAATACTTAGCGAGGCGGGCGTACAGTCGGTTGACGGCGTGCTGATGGACCTTGGAGTATCAAGCTGGCAGCTCGACAGTTTTCAAAGAGGATTTTCATACCGCGCGGAGGATGCGCCGCTGGATATGCGCATGGACAGGTCGCAGGCATTGAACGCGCATGACGTTGTAAACAGCTATCCGCAAGAGCGCATTGCAAAGCTGCTTAGAGAATATGGCGAAGAAAAGTTTGCCGGACGCATAGCGTCAAACATAGTCAGGGCAAGGCAGGCGGCTCCGCTTGAAACCTGCGGCGAGCTTGTAAAACTTATCTATGACAGCATTCCCGCCCCCGCGAGAAGAACGGGCGGCCATCCGGCAAAGCGCACCTTTCAAGCCATAAGGATTGAGGTAAACGGCGAGCTTGAGATGCTGGAGCGTGCAGTAAGCGGCTGGGTGCAGGCTCTTAGCCCGGGCGGGCGCATAGCCGTGATAACCTTTCATTCGCTTGAAGACCGCATAGTAAAGCACACGCTGCGCAGGCTGGAAAGCCCCTGTATATGCGACCCTCGCTCACCGCTATGCACGTGCGGCAAAAAACCGCAAATAAAGATACTGACAAAAAAACCGATTGAGGCAGACGAGCAAGAGCTTAAGTCAAACAGCCGCTCACAGTCCGCAAAGTTACGCGCGGCCGAGCGCATTTAAAAACTGACAAGGAGGCAGGCAAATGTTAAAACTCAGAGAAGAGCAGGAACTCTATACGGAAGAGAACCGGGCCGCGGTACCCGTACGCGCGGCGCGCTCAAGCCGCATGAGCGACATTGCCGAGGATTTTACATATACCCGGCCGCAAGCGCCTGCAGACGAGCAGGAGATAACGGTCACGCGCACACGCGGCAGATTGAGCGGTGCAGACCTTGACTACAACGGACTGCAGACGCCGTCGGTCTCTGATTTTAAAGAGCTAAGCCCCGACCTTTTGCCCACGCAAATGACCTTGCGCAAGCTTAGCACGGCGCGCGCGCCCTCGTTCGAGCAATTTGAGCGCACGGAAAAAGCGCGCGTTGCTGTAAACAGCAAGGGCAAGGCAATGATAGCTATCTATACGGCGGCAATAATCACGCTGTTTTTGATAATTGTGTTCAACGCAATGGCAATCATGCGTTTGAGCGGCTCTAACGCCGCGCTCTCGCAGTTTAACGCCGCCGCGCAGCAGAGACTGGAACAGCTTGACGCTCACGCTGCAAGCCTAAACGATGAGGCAAACCTCATTGACCGCGCCGGACAGCTGGGCATGACAGAGGGCACTGCACAGACAGTAAACGTATCACTGTCTCCCGAAGTGGCGCCGCCGGTATACGCAAGCTCATCCAACTGGTTTGACTGGATAGGCGATATACTCAGCGGATTATTCGGCTAAACGTCAATCCAGATTAAAGCAGCTAATAATAAAACACAAATTCCGCCGGATTATATCCGGCGGATTTTCATGTAAAGACAATTAAGGTTTTTGCAGGCACCGCATAAGGGTTCAAACTGTATTTTTCATGTACAGCCTAAAGTTGTAAATAGCTGTTAAACCAAATTATCTCTGGAAAATTATATATTAAACAGCAAAGCTGCCGGTAACTTGCCGGCAGCTTTGCTTTGTGCATAAGCAAAACTGTCGGCAGACGATGATGTTTTGGTAAGAATAAAATGTGTCATAGCCGATACTATAACCCGTCGGCTATGTTTTTTACTGTGGCGCCCTCCACAAGAGAGTATGGTACATATATTCTGTCGCTTGTAATTTCGCCCTTCAGCAGCTTGAGCAGCAGATCAACGGCCACCCGGCCTATCCTTACCTGGTCCTGGCGTATGTGCGACACGTTCAGCATCTCCAAGCTTTCTGCGGAATCGAACATAATAAAAGAATAATCGTCGGGTATTTTTTTGCCAAGTTCGCCGACAGCGGCGTATACCAACCGCGCAACCGAATATTCCGAGGCAAACAGACAGGTAAGCCCCTGCTTGCCCGCAAGGTAGCTTTTCAGCTTGTCCACGTCCTCCCGCCAGGTGTCGGCGCGAGTCTCCGCCGGACTGACTATGTCGGTAAAGATGCTGTCCGACGTCAGCA
Source organism: uncultured Clostridia bacterium (assembly GCA_964587785.1). Taxonomy (GTDB): domain Bacteria; phylum Bacillota; class Clostridia; order Christensenellales; family HGM11417; genus CAZPMG01. Next base: position 1,325 of record CAZPMG010000122.1, on the reverse strand, counting down.
GCATGTCATGCATCAAAAACGCAGCTTTAAACCCTGACAGCCGGTCCTCGGTTGTGCTGGTATGCTTGGGTGCAAAGCATATAAAGGCAATAGACTCATGTCCGTTTTTAAACAAAAATTCAAGTGCGGACACCGTAGCCTCATAGTTGTTTGTAGACACCGAGGGTATTGAAAAACCAGCAAGCTGACGGTCAACGAGTATTACGGGGAACTTTTGAAGATGCAGTTTTATCAGCTGTTCATTGTAATATTTGCCGTGTATGGGCTGTATTATCAGGCCGGATACGCCACAGGCCACAAGCTCGGTGACTGCGGCCTTTTCAAGTTCCACGTTGTCGTGCGAGTTTTTAAAGATAATGGCAAAACCCGCCTTTGAAGCCGCCTCCTCAATTGCCACAAACAAATCAAGCCCAAAGCTTCCGCCGATATTGCAGAGGATAACGCCTATTTTTCTCTGCGCAGTTTTGCTGTCTCTGTTGTCATTTTGAATGTCAACATATGTTCCGCGCCCGGAAATCCGCTTAATCAAGCCTTCGTCGCTCAGCTTTCGCATGCACTTTTGAATGGTGATACGGCTTACAAAAAACTGCTTGCAAAGTTCCTGTTCAGTGGGCAGCAGCTCACCGTAAGCGTATTTTCCCTGCGCTATCCATTCCTTGATAGTATTATAAATTTCAATATACAGCGGTTCCTTTGCCATGATTTCCTCCCAAGTCAAATATGCGGTGCAAAAAGAAATGCACTGAACAATTAATAATTCACAAGCGGCGCATAACAAGTCCTGCAAGAAGCAGCCGGTGCGTAGGCATGGGTATGATTACCCCCTGATTAATAGGATAACACAGCGCAAAAGCACTATCAATCTAATATATGTTATAGATATGTCATAAAGATTAAAGCGCTTTTTTGAGCAAATATAACTGCTTAGAAAATAAAAAAGCTTTCAAATGCTTGACACTATTTTAACATATTAAAAGTTTCTGCACAATTTAAATTTTTATATCTTACTTTTTTAGACATTTTATAATTTAGCGTTATTTCATAGTGTATACTTTTTAAAGTTATTATATCATTTAAATAACAAATAGAGCAAAATGTTATAAAATTTAAAGTTTTTTTTGTTATGTCATTGCTTTGCATATAAAGACCCAAAGGTATTGTAAAGCAAACATTTGGGTGTTAAAATGCAGTCGGAAGCACTCGGTTAGCAGGTAAGCTATTGTCTCACTTGCTTTAAGGGCGGGAAGTATTATCTTAATATCTGCTATAGATTTCAAAGAACAAGTATTACAGATTCAACCTATAAGTATCGGCTGTCTGCCGTA
>CAZPMG010000121.1:0-4290 GCA_964587785.1 uncultured Clostridia bacterium | reverse complement strand
CCCGCGCACATGTTATTATTACTCATGTTATACTAAAGTTAACTTCAAAAGTTGTGAACAACTTTTGAAACGGCTTGCTTTTAGCAAGCCGGGCAGCGCGCCCGCGCTGCCTTTAATATCCGTGCATAGTCGATTAACGCGGCTTTGCGCCGCACAGCAAGCTTGCTTGCTGTTTGAAAACTGCTGGTGCAGTTTTCAAGTTAATTGACTATATCATAACTTAAACCCGGGCAAGCGCAGTACAAACGAATATTGCCGAGTGTTTTTGTCCGGCTTTCCAAACGCAGGATAATTGTTTGCATCATGCAGAGGTATACTTAAAATGACTTTTTCCAAGTGTACACACGCCGTTGCCGTATGCGCAATAACAGTGCTTGCCTGTGCGGGCATGGCGGCTGCGGAGCGGCTGGGGCCGCAGATTTATGCCGCCAAGACCGCAATAAAGCTTGCGCTGTTTTTGGCGCTGCCTGTGATTTACCTTGCGGCCGCGCGCGATAAGCAGGCGTTGGCGCTGCTAAGGCCGCCCGAAAAGAGAGGGCTTGCCGTGGGCGCGGCGCTGGGCGCTGCGGTCTGCGCGCTGATTGTGGGCGGATATTTTGCGCTGAGCGGCATCATCGACTTTTCCGCCGTGGCGGGAGGGCTTGAAAAGAGCGACGGAGTGACTGCCGAAAACTTTGTTGCGGTTGCGCTGTATATCACTTTTATTAATTCTTTTGTCGAGGAGTTTTTTTTCCGCGGCTTTGCGTACAGTCTTTTGGGCGGGGCAATTGGACAGCGCGCCGCCGGCATATTTTCCGCCGCGATGTTTGCGCTGTTTCATGTGGCTATCATAACCGGCTGGTTTCATCCGCTTGTCACTGCCGCAATAATCGGAGCTCTGTTTGTTGCGGGGCTGATATTTAACCGTTTGATGCAGGCAAGTGGCAGCCTGCTTTCGCCTTGGCTGCTGCATATGGGAGCAAACGCCGGCATTAATATTGTGGGGCTGCTGCTTTTAGGTGTAATCTAACCTGCAGCATCGCCGCCGCTGTTTTGAAAGCGGCAAAAACTTTTGCGCACAGTAAACAGCAGCACCCTGCCAATATAACGCACGTTATACCGGGCAGGGTGCTTCGTCTAATTCCGCTTTTATTTCGCCGCCGAAAGCATATATACAAAGGTAACTTCTTTCCAGCGTCTTAATGCCGATTTTATTCGCCGAGTATAATCAGCTGTTTGTGCCGCCTCTTGTCGCACAGGCGCACCATGTTGTCAAGCTCGTCGTCGCCCATTATGCTCATTCGGCCGCACTGATATTCCTCGTCCACCATCTGCTTTATCTTTTGCACGAGGGCGTCCTTTTTGTCAAGTTTGTGTTCGTCGGGAAGCTCGTAATAGTCGTTTATCCAAAAGGCTATGCCGGCAAGGCCGCTGGCGTTGTTTATGGATACGCGCGCGCGCCGTCCAAGCAGCTTTTGCGTGTCGAATATATTGTAAATTTCCTCGTCCTTTAACAGACCGTCGGCGTGTATGCCCGCGCGGGTGGCGTTAAACGACCTGCCCACAAACGGAGTGCCGGGCGGAATGACTATCTTTAGCTCCCTTTCAAAGTACTCGGCGATTTCGGTTATTGCCGTAAAGTCCATGCCGTCCGCCGTGCCGCGCAGCGATGCGTACTCTATTGCCATTGCCTCAAGCGGACAGTTGCCCGTGCGCTCACCCAGGCCGAGCAGCGAGGCGTTTACGCCCGCGCAGCCGTAAAGCCACGCCGTGGCGGAGTTGCAAACCACCTTGTAAAAGTCGTTGTGGCCGTGCCATTCCAAAAGCTCGGCGGGCACGCCGGCATAGCTGCGCAATCCGTAGATAATGCCCTGCACGCTGCGCGGGAGCGCGCTGCCGGGGTAACTCACGCCAAAGCCCATTGTGTCGCAGGCGCGAATCTTGACCGGCACGCCGCTCTCTTGCATAAGTTTCATAAGCTCTGAGGCAAACGGCACCACAAACCCGTAAAAATCCGCGCGCGTGATGTCCTCAAAGTGGCACCTGGGGCGCACGCCGTGCTCTATCGCAGACTTTATTATGCCGAGGTACTTATCCAGTGCCTGCTTGCGCGTGAGGTTCATCTTTTTGAATATGTGATAGTCCGAGCAGCTGACAAGTATTCCTGTTTCGCTTATGCCCATGTCCTTTACAAGTTGAAAGTCCTTTTCGTTTGCGCGTATCCAGCTTGTAATCTCGGGGAATTCATAGCCTAAGTCCCGGCACATCTCCACCGCCCTGCGGTCCTTTTCCGAATACAGGAAAAACTCGCTCTGGCGCACCAATCCCTTGGGGCCGCCCAGCCTGTGCATGAGCTTGAACAGCTCGACAATCTGTTCGGCGGAAAAGGGCGAGGTGGACTGCTGGCCGTCGCGGAAAGTGGTATCGGTAATCCAAATTTCCGCGGGCGGGTTCATGGGCACGTGCCTGTGGTTAAACGGTACCTTGGGCACGCTTTGATAGTCGAATATGTCGCGGTAAAGGTTGGGCTGCTCTACATCCTGAAGCGAATAGCGGTAGTTGTCAAACTCCAAGAAATTGCTTTTGCCGTTGAAATATACCATATAAAAATTCTCCGTTATTGACTATATATTCGCCAACCGTATGAAGTGTGTAAAACGCATTGACAATAGGAATCTGCGTCGAAAAGCTTTTGACTGAGCGGCAAACCGTAGTCGGCTATTGTTTTTATAAAATACGCCGAGCTGCGTGTACGTGCAGCCGGCGTAATTTATTGCTTCTATGCTGAAAACTCTGTCCGTGCTTAAGCCTTTTTAAACAAGGGCCGTGCGGACAATATCAATTATTATAAGTTGTAGTTATTTTGGGTTAGGCCAATTTGGTTAAACTTTCGGTTATACGTACTTGGACACAAAATCTTCTATGCGGTTTAGGCCTTCCTCTATGTCCGCCTTGTCTATTGCGTAAGACAGCCTTATATAGTCGGGCGAGCCGAAGGCACTGCCCGGCACAACCGCAACGCCTGCGTCAAGCATTGCCTCGGCTGCGTCCAATGAATCGTTAAGCACTTTGCCGCCGTATGACTTGCCCAGCAGCGCGGATATGTCGGCAAACACATAGAACGCGCCCTGCGGCTTTATGCAGCCAAGGCCGGGTATAGCATCAATGCGCGCCTCGATATACTGTCTGCGCCCGTCAAACGTACGGAGCATATCCGACAAAAAGCTCTCGCCCTCGGCCGAGGTCAGCGCCTCAAGCGCCGCCGCCTGCGCGATGGAGTTTATGTTGCTGGTGCCGTGGCTCTGCAGTCCGTCGATTGCCTTGGCGATGTGCAGCGGCGCGGCCACATAGCCCACGCGCCAACCCGTCATGGAATAGCACTTTGAAAGGCCGTTTACCAAGATTGTGCGCTCTTTGATTTCCTCGCCCAGCGACGCTATGGATATATGCTCTGCGCCGCCGTAAACCATCTTTTCGTATATCTCGTCGGAGATTACGATTAAATCTTTTTCCACTATGACGCGCGCCAGCGCCTCAAGCTCCTGCCGCGTATAAACCGCGCCCGTGGGGTTGTTGGGTGAATTGAGAATAACCGCCTTGGTGGCGGGAGTAACCGCGCGCTCAAGCTCGGCGGCGGTGAGTTTAAAACCGTTTTCCGCCTTTGTGGGCACAAACACTGACTTTGCGTCGGCCGTGCGCACAAGCTCGGGATAGGTCAGCCAATACGGCGAGGGAATCAACACCTCGTCGCCCGCCTCGCACACCGCGAGCACGGCGTTCAGCAGCGCGTGCTTTCCGCCGTTGCTGACGATAATCTGCGCCGGTTGGTAACTCACGCCGTTTTCACGCCTAAGCTTTTCCGCAATGGCGGCGCGCAGCTGCGGCATACCCGATGACTCGGTATACTTGGTAAAATTTTTGTCCAGCGCGGCCTTTGCCGCCCTGATGATGTATTCGGGCGTGCCGAAATCCGGCTCTCCCGCACCGAAACCGATGACGGAGATGCCGTCTTGCTTCATCTTCTTTGCCTTTGCGGTTATCGCAAGCGTAAGCGACGGCGTAATCCCCGCCGCACGCGCGGACAATGCCCGGCTGCCCTTTGACATCAGTACCTCCCGTAATATGCACCACACATATATTGTGCATAATTATGCATAAGTCTTTAAATAGTTGCTATTAATAATAACCTAAAACCGGGGTTTATGCAACCGTTTGAATTAAAAAAACCTGAGCGCGGGGTATTACAATTTAATATAATCAGCATAAGTTTTTTTGAGGGCCGCTCAAATAATGACAGCATAGCGGATATAC
>CAZPMG010000120.1:0-4592 GCA_964587785.1 uncultured Clostridia bacterium | reverse complement strand
ACTGCTTTATGTTGCAACCCTTTTATTGCGGCAAAGAGAGGGGTTTAACCGTTGTCATTATCTGATTGTTTTTTGCTCTTTTGCTTGCGCTTTTTTGTCTTTGGGGCGGCAGGCGGCGGTAATTGCTGCGAAGCGGCGGCGGAGTCAGTGTCCGGCTGTGCGCTGCTCAGCACAAACCAAAACGTGCTGCCGTGGCCAAGCTCGCTGTTTACGCCGAAATTTGTGTTGTGCGACTTGAGTATGCTGCGCACTATTGACAGGCCTATGCCCGTGCCCACCGCGTTGCGCTTGAGCGCCTCGCTTGCGCGGTAATAGCGGTCCCAAATTCCCTCAAGCTCCGACTGCGGTATGCCGCCTCCGGTATCGGACACGGAAAACCGCGTCTTGCCGCCCGACTGCTCCACCTTTATCTGCACGCGCTTGTCCGCGCCGGTATAGTTTATTGCGTTTATCACAAGGTTATAGATTACCTGCTCTATGCGCGGCTCGTCTGCGGACACAAGCGCGCTGCCGGGTACAATGCATTCAAACACATAGCCCTCCTTTTCAAACAGCGCGGCAAACCTTTGGGTTATGCCCGATACAAGCTTTGCAAGGTCAAAGTTTTTCAGCGTAAGCGGCGCGGCAGTGCCCGCCTCAAACCGCGACAGGCTGAGCATATCCGATACAAGCGCGGTAAGCCTGTCCGCCTCCTCAATGATTACGTTTGTGTGCTGTGTGCGCTTTACGGGGTTTTCTCCTGACAGGTCGCGTATCATCTCGGCATACGCCTTTATCATGGTGAGCGGCGTGCGCAAATCGTGAGACACGTTGGCAATGAGGTCCTTGCGCAGCTTGTCTGTGCGCGACAGCTCGTGCGTGGCAAAGTTAAGAGTCTGCGAAAGCTCGTCTATTTCGTTGTAGCCGTTGCCCTCAAATATAACGGAATAATCGCCGCGTGCCAGCCTGTGCGCGGCGCGCGACATACGTGTTATGGGGCGGCTGAGCTTGTTGGACATAAACCACGCCAGCACAAACGCCAGTATGAGCGAGATAACCGTAACAACCGCCATCTGCTCGCGCAGCACTTCGGTGGCGGTGTTGACAGGCACAAGGGGCGACGCAAGATAAAAATACACGTCACCGCCGCCGCGGCTTGCGCGCGCAAGATAGGCAATGAGCGTTCCGCCGCTGTCGGTCAGCACCAGTGTGTCCGCGCCCGCTGCGTCAAGCTGCTGCGAAATGTCGTCAAGCAGCTGCTGGTCAAACACATACCGCGGCTGAAATATGCCGAACAAACTGTTGCTGTATAGCATCTCACCGTCGGTGTAGACGGCGATTGCAGCGCCCTCCCTCGCGATTATCTCATTGAGTTCTGCGCGGTAACTGTCGCTTATCTGACCGTTTTCGGGGAAGGCCCGCACAATCTCGCCGCCCAGCGCGTATATTTCACGCTGCTTCATAGACTGGTAATAACGGTTTAAAAACACAATCTGCAGCAGCCACACCGTGCAGAGTATGAGCAGCGACAGCAGCAAAAAATACAGCCAGATATTAAAGCGCAGGCCCTTTGAATATAGTTTGTCTTCAAATTTAAGATTTGCCATGTGGGCAGTTCTCCGCAAAATATCAAGGAATTTAGTAGTGTCAAAGTGTCAAGGGGACGTAGTACTTGACATAGGCTTATAAACGTTTTTTACGCTTAATTAAGGGGTTATGCTTACATTGCATAGTGCTTGCACTGCTTATTTTATAAAATAAGCAAAGCGTCACGCCTCAAATTTGTAACCCAGTCCGCGCAGCGTGACAATAAACTTGCGGTACGGCCCCAAACTTCCGCGCAGCATCTTTATGTGCGTGTCCACCGTGCGGTCGTCGCCGAAAAAGTCAAAGCCCCAAACATCTGACAACAGTTTTTCCCGCGTGACTGCGATGCCGCGGCTCTTTGCAAGGTAAAACAGCAGCTCATATTCCTTGGGCGTAAGCTCGGCGCGCACGCCGTCCACAGTGACCGTGCGGCCTGCCATATCAAGCTCCAGCCCCTCAAACCTAAGCACTTGCTTGGCGGGAGCATTGCCTTTTTTGGCGCGCTTGAGCACGGCGTGCACGCGCGACATGACCTCTTTGGGTGAAAAAGGTTTCACCACATAGTCGTCGGCACCCAACTCAAACCCGAACAGCTTGTCATATTCCTCGCCACGCGCGGACAGCATTATCACCGGAATGTCCTTGGTCTTGCGTATCTCCTTTACCGCGGAAAACCCGTCCAGCTTTGGCATCATTATATCCATAATTATTATGTCATAGTCGTTTGCGCGGCACATGGCGGCGGCCTGCATACCGTTTTCCGCCTCAAACACGGTAAACCCTTCAAACTCCGCGTACTCGCGCAGCACGTCGCGTATCTTGCTCTCATCGTCCACAACAAGCATATTCATAATGCAGGCAGCCTCCTTGTATTATCCTGTCAATTTAAATGACTAAATATTTAAGTGTACATGCGCAAACTGCCGCAAAGAAGCAATCCCCGCGGCAGTATCACGCTATATCAATTATAAACAAATATTGTTATGTTACTGCATTGCGCGTGTGAAAAAGCGGTGAAAAGTTTATATAATTGCGCAAAAGCCCAGCTGAATCAAAGCAGGATACAGCATTATACTGACCCGGCAATAATAATAAACCAAATAAAAGCCGCGGGAAGTCAAGCACAAACGGATAGTCCGTTTAAAACCGTATAAGTCAACGCATAGTAAAAACCCAACGCATAACCGTTCATAATCTGCCACGCAAAACCGTGAAAAGGCCGCTCAATCGAATTTATTTCAGCCCTTTCTGCTATTCAGCGGCGCGTAATCCATTCTGGGCGCAACGGCAGTGTAACCCGGACGTATTATCTTGCCGTTGTTGGCAATTTCCTCTATGCGGTGCGCGCTCCAGCCGGCAATCCTTGCGATTGCAAACAGCGGCGTGAACAGCTGCGGCGGTATTCCGAGCATACTGTACACAAGCCCGGAGTAAAAGTCTACGTTTGCGCTCACGCCCTTATACATCTTGCGCTGGCGCGAGATAATTTCCGGCGCAAGCCGCTCTACCTTTTCATACAGCAGATATTCCTGCTCCAAATTTTTCTCTGTTGCCAGCCGCTTTACAAACCGCCTGAGCACCTCGGCGCGCGGGTCGGACAGCGAATAGATTGCGTGTCCCATGCCGTAAATCAGCCCCGCGCCGTCAAACGCCTGCTTGTCAAGCAGCTTTTGCAGGTAATCGGACACGGTCTCGTCGGTCACCGTATCGAGGTTTTTTTTCATGTCCTCGAACATATGGTGAACCTTTACGTTTGCGCCGCCGTGACGGGGGCCTTTGAGCGAACCCATGGACGCCGCTACCGTGGAATATGTGTCCGTGCCGCTTGAGGTGACCACGTGCGTGGTGAACGTAGAGTTGTTTCCGCCGCCGTGTTCCACGTGCAGAACAAGGCAAAGGTCGAGTATGCGCGCCTCAAAGGGCGTAAAATTGCCGTCCGGACGCAGCAGCCTGAGCACGTTTTCCGCGGTGGAAAGGCCGGGCAGCGGATTGTGGATGATAAGACTTTCCTTGTCGTTATAGTGCCTGTGCGCCTGATAGCTGTATACGGCAAGCAGCGGAAATCGCGCGATCAGCTGCAGCGACTGGCGCATTACGTTGTCAACCGAGGTATCCTCGGCAAGGTTGTCATAGGTATAGAGGGTGAGCACGCAGCGCGATATAAGGTTCATCATGTCAGGTGATGTGGCCTTCATGATTACGTCGCGCACAAAGGAACCGGGCAGCGAGCGCATACGGCTGAGCAGCGCGCAAAACTCATCAAGCCCGCTCCGGGTGGGCAGCTTGCCGGTGAGCAGCAGATATGCGGTCTCCTCAAAGCCCAGCCTGTCCTCGTCCACAAAGCCCTGAACCAAGTCCTCTATGGAATAGCCGCGGTAGAATAACTCGCCCTTTGCCGGCACGGAGTTGCCCTGCGCATCGGTTTGCGACGCGACAATCTCGGAAATTTCCGTAAGTCCGCATACCACGCCCTTGCCGTCGAGGTCGCGAAGGCCTCTCTTTACGCCCAGCTTTTCATACAGCGCGCTGTCAATCCTGTCGCTGCTTACAGCCATCTGCGCAAGATCCTTTATCAAAGCCTGGGTTTCGGGTGTCAAGGTCTGATGTTTATCCATATAGTATGCCTCCAATAATAGCCTCCAAAAAACAATGCCTTTCAGTGACGCTTTGTGTCTGTTTCCTGCTCCCGCGCCGGCGCGCAAGCGCAGCGCCCGTCCGCGAGAATTCATATAATTATATAGTCAATTATTTTGAAAATTGCTATAATTTTCAAAAACAAGCAAGGCTTGTTATTGCGGCAAAGCCGCAATAATTGACCATACACGGACAATTAAGGCAGCGAGTGCCCGCTGCCCGGCTTGGCTGCCGCCCAAGCCGCTTCAAAAGCTGCGAGCAGCTTTTGAAGTTAATTAAGTATACTATAAACGATAAAAATATACAACTAATGAGTGCTTTTGAGGCAAAAAAAGTATAATATAGTCAATTAACTTGAAAACTGCACCAGCAGTTTTCAAACAGCAAGCTTG
>CAZPMG010000119.1:0-4600 GCA_964587785.1 uncultured Clostridia bacterium | reverse complement strand
GGCACACAGATGATAGCAAAGGGGCACGACTTTCCAAACGTAACCTTAGTGGGCATACTCGATGCCGACATAAGCCTCTACGTGTCCGACTACCGCGCCAGCGAGCGCACGTTTTCGCTTATAACACAGGTTGCAGGACGCGCGGGCAGGGCAAATCTTCCCGGGCACGTGGTGCTGCAGACACATACGCCGCACAGCTACATATACAAGCTTGCAAGAACCTATGATTACAAAAGTTTTTACGAGCGCGAGATTGCACTGCGCGAGGCGGCAAAGTTTCCGCCGTTTGCAACAATATTGCGCGTAATGGTAAGCGCAGAGCTTGAGGAGGACGCACTGTCCGCACTCAAGGGGATATACGAGGGTGTTATAACCGTGCGTGACGCAAAGCCGGAAAGCTTTATATTTTTGAACCGAATGAAAGCGCCGGTAAAAAAGATAAAGCGTAAGTTCCGCTATCAGGTGCTTATGCGGGTACACGGCGAGGAAACACAGGACATAATCAATGATATTTACGCGATACTTGATGCGCACTCCTCAAGGGCTGCGGTTTGCTATCTGGAAATCAATCCGTCCAACTTATCGTAACCAATGCGCGGATGTTCAGCGCTAAAATAGAAACCGATTCTTAAATCAAGTTAAGAATCCGCATTCAGGAGATATAGATATGGCAATAAGGCAAATAGTGGGCATGAAGGACGAGGCGTTTTTGAGAAAGAAAAGCAGGCCGGTTGAGGCATTTGACCAAAAGCTCAAAGATCTTGTGACCGATTTGTTCCACACTTTAGACAATGAGGACGGTTACGGTCTTGCCGCGCCGCAGGTGGGCATACTCAAGCGTGTAGCTGTGATTGAATACGAGGGCAAAAAATATGTGCTTATAAACCCTGTGATAACTCAAAGCTCGGGCGAGCAGACAGATTTTGAGGGCTGTCTTAGTGTGCGCGGCCGCAACCGCTTGGTCATCCGCCCCAATGAGATAACAGTTTCCAATCGCGGCATGGACGGCAGCAGCCACGAAATCAAGGCATCGGGCTGGCTTGCGCGCATATTCTGCCACGAGATGGACCACCTCGACGGCGTTTTATATATAGACAAATGTCTGCCGATTGAGGCAGAGGCCGAATTTTTAAGCAAGCAAGGCGATTAATGTAAAAACCTTGACTAAGCTGATATAACTGGCATATAAGTTTTATGCGCAAATAAGATTAGCTTGAATTAATATTAATATGCGGCATAACAGTCAGCTTTGTTTTTACATAAAAATTATTTGTTTTGCTGCCGTTTGATTTGATAATATTATTTGCCGCGGCATTGAGATTATGTTCGCCGCGGCACTATGTTGTGCGGCGTTTGCGGTTAATCATGCAGTCGTTCGCACACATTATACGCGCAAAGGAGGCACTTTAAATGAAAATTATATTTATGGGTACGCCGTCATTTGCTCTGCCCTCTCTGCGTGCGCTCATAAAGAGCGGTCACAAGGTGGTGGCGGTGGTGACGCAGCCGGACAGGCCGAGCGGCAGAGGCGGCAAAATAAAGTATTCGCCGGTAAAAGAGTTTGCGCTTGCCGAAGGCATACCGGTTTTGCAATATCAAAAAATCAGCAGGGAGGGCGTAGAGCAGTTAAAAGCGCTTGCTCCCGATATAATGGTAACCGCCGCATATGGGCAGATACTCTCGCGTGAGGTGCTTGAAATTGCTCCCCACGGCGTAATAAACGTACACGGCTCACTGCTGCCCGCCTACCGCGGCGCAGCACCTGTGCAGTGGGCGCTGATAAACGGAGAAAAGTCAACTGGAATAACCATTATGCAGACCGAAGAGGGACTGGACAGCGGCGATATAATATTGCAAGAGAGCATAGATATGGGCGGCGAGGAATGCTTTGACAGCCTCTATTCAAGGCTTGCAGAGCTGGGCGCGCGCCTGCTTGTGCGCGCAATCTCTTTAATTCAAAGCCAAGCTGCAGTGTTTATTCCGCAAAACCCTGAGCTCGCAACATATTTTCCCACAATAAAAAAGACCGACGGGCTGCTGGATTTTTCACTTCCCGCGCGCGCGCTGTTCAACCGAATACGTGCAATCGACTGTCACACCGTACTGTGCGGCAGGCAGTTTAAGGTGCGCACAGCAGCGGTTACCGAGGAAGATGGCAGCTTTGCGCCCCCGGGCACCGTGCTTCATGCAGACAGAAAAAATGGATTGGTAGTGGCGTGCGGCAGCGGAGCGCTCAGGCTGTGCAGCGTTCAGGCGGCATGCTGTGCCTGTATGCCCGATATATCATTTTTAAACGGCCGTAAGGTGGAGCCCGGCACGGTGTTGGGCGCAGACGCATGAACGATATAGAGCGTATTTACCGGGTAATAGACAGCACCTTGCGCGGCGGAGAATATCTGTCCGAGTCACTGAGCGCTCAGCTGTTTGATAACGGCGCGTCGGCGTTTGTCACCGCGGCAAGCTACGGCGTGTTTGACAACCTGATACAGATTGATTATATCATATCAAAGCTTGCGGCAAAGCCTCCCAAGCCTGCGGTGCAAAACCTGCTCAGGCTGGGAGTTTATCTCGTAAGGTTTTCGCATACTCCCGCGCACGCTGCGGTAAACGGAGTAGTGCAGCTTTGCCGCGATATAGGCAAATCAGCGGTCAGCGGCTTTGTAAACGTGGTGCTGCGTAAGTCCGCGGATTTCAAGCTTGAACTGCCGGAAGACAGGCTTGAAGCGCTGTCGGTCAAGCATTCCTATCCGCTGTGGGCGCTCAAGCTGCTTGCGGAGCAATACGGCATAGAAACTGCAGAGGCCATTGCGGCATTCAAGCCGGAAGCGTTTGAGCCCATTCGCATAAACACCAAAAAAATCAGCATAGAAGACTTTGAGCGCCTGCTTGCCGAAAGCGGCATTCGCTACGAATACACACACGCAAAAAATGTGCTGCGTGCGGATTATGCTGCGCTCTTAAAGCAAAAATGGCAGCCCGGCCTATTTGTCAAGCAGAATCTTGGTTCGGTGCTCATAGGCACTATGATTGGAGGAAATCCCGGCAGTATACTCGATGCCTGTGCCGCTCCCGGCGGAAAGGCCGCGCTGCTTGCGCAAAGGTTTCCCGATGCCCGCGTTACCGCCTGCGACATACATGCCCACAGGGTGAAGCTGATAGAAAAATACTGCGCAGGTTTGGATGTAAATGTTTCCGCGCTTCAATCGGATGCCACAAGGTTTAATCCCGATTGGCAAGAGAAATTTGATGCCGTGCTGCTTGATGTGCCCTGTTCGGGACTGGGAATTGCCTCGCAGCGTCCGGATATCAAGTTTTTTAGAAAAGAGAATGACGTGCAAAGTTTGAGCGAGCTTCAGCGTAAAATTTTGTCAAATTGCAGCCGCTATGTAAGCGTCGGCGGACAGCTTGTTTATGCAACCTGCACACTGTTCAAGCAGGAAAATCAGTACGTTGTAGAGGATTTTCTTAAAACGCATACTGACTTTAAGCTTGTGCCCGCAGACGTGTCCGAAATTTTTCGTAGCGGCGACTGCTTGCAAATGCTGCCCCATAACCACAGCGGTGAGGGATATTTTGCCGCAAAGCTGGTGAGAAAATGACAGAACTTTTGTCGCTTACAGCAGAGGAACTTGGCAATCACTTTAAAGAGCAGGGGCTTGCATCGTACCGCGCGGGGCAGGTAATGCGCTGGGCGGCAGGTTACCACAGTTTTTCTGAGATGACCGACGTGCCCGAATCATTGCGGCAGAGCCTTGAAAAAAGCTATATACTGCGCAGCGCGGAGATTTACAAAAAAGTTATCTCAAAAGACGGCACAGTAAAATATTTGCTAAGTCTTACTGACGGCAATTTGGTTGAATGCGTGCTTATGCATCAGGCATACGGCCGCACTCTGTGTATCTCCACGCAGGCCGGTTGCCGCATGGGCTGCGCTTTTTGCGCGTCCGGCAAAAACGGGCTTGTGCGCAATCTCACAGCGGGCGAGCTTATGTCGCAGGTGCTGCTTGTCAACCGCGACGCCGAAGACAAGCCGCTCAGCCGCCAAATAACCAACGTGGTGCTGATGGGCTGCGGCGAACCGCTTGACAATTATGAGAACGTTGTAAAGTTTTTAAGGCTGCTAACAACTGAATATTTAAATATTTCCGCACGCAATATATCGCTTTCCACCTGCGGGCTTGCGGACAAGATAACAAAATTCGCCGGAGAGGGGTTGCCCGTTACTCTGGCGCTTTCACTTCACAGCCCTTTTGACGACCGCCGAGCGCAGATAATGCCCATTGCAAACAAGTATTCCGTAAAGCAAGCCATGAGCGCCGTGAGACATTATTTTGAAAAAACCGGCAGGCGGCCGATTTTGGAATATTCGCTCATACAGGGTTTCAACACACGCGAGGAGGACGCGCAGGAACTGAAACGGCTGACGCGCGGCATGAGCTGTCACATAAACCTCATTGCGCTAAATGCTGTAGACGGCAGCCCTCTGCAGCCCGAAACCGCACAAAAAAGCAAGCAATTTTTAAACAGACTAAAAGAGCTCGGCCTGTCCGCCACCGTACGCAGCAGCAAAGGCGCAGACATAGACGGCGCCTGCGGCCAA
>CAZPMG010000118.1:0-4663 GCA_964587785.1 uncultured Clostridia bacterium | reverse complement strand
TACGCTTAAAGGCAACCTGTTTTGTATTGACTATATTACATGAAAAGGCCGAGCACAGCGCCAAAGGCAACCAAACCTGCGGTTACACCTTTTGCAGGACATACTGAAACCGGGGCGGCTTCAGACTGTCGGCCGCGCCCATACAGTCAAATAAACTGAATATATTATACCATAAAATCACGCAAATGTCCACATAAGAGAGCAAAAACTAAGCCGGCAGGGACGGCGGTAAATAAATTTTGAAAGCCGAAAGGCGCGCGCAGTATGCGCGCGCCTTTCGGCGGTTTATGTGCCCCGACATAAGACATTTCGCTTAAATCGGGATAGTACTATGCGGCCTCAGGCTCATGCCTTAGCCTTTGCCGCCTTTACCGCCGTGGCCGCAGCAGCAAGCAAGCAGCATAGCGAGCAAGCAGCAGCAGTCATTTTTAGGTTTGCAAGGCGGGGGCGGGCAGGGGCGCGGCGGGGGCGGAGGCGGACAGGGGCGCGGTTTGGGCGCTTCCTGCCAGCAGCAGCACCAACGTCCGGGCTGGGGCTTAGGCGGGGGCGGAGGCGGACAGGGGCGCGGTTTGGGCGCTTCCTGCCAGCAGCAGCACCAGTTTCCGGGCTGAGGCTTAGGCGGAGGCGGAGGCGGACAGGGTGCGGGCTTGCCGCCCCATCCGAAATCGTCCTTACAGCCGTAGTCATCCTTATAGTCATGACCGCCGCAGTCATAGTCATAGCCGTAATTCTTTTGGAAGTACATAAAAGGCTTCTCCTTGGTATGGTAAATGCGTGCATATCGCGCACAATATATTATATGCGGCGCAAGGGAATTTGGCTATAGCGCGGGCGCTTTGCTTTCGGCAATAATCTTTACACCGGGAGCAAAAATATTTGCTTACAAGAATTTTTTGCGACGCCGTCAAAGGACATAACACCTCGCTCCTTGGGGCGGAAAGCGCCAAAGGCGCGGACCAAAGCTTGCCCTGTGGTTTAACACCCTTTATACTCTTTCCCGAAATATATTGAGCGTCAGCTCCGGCAACGCCCGCGGTAAATTTTTGCGGTGGGCGGCGGCTATGGCGGCTATGGCGCGCACCGTGTAACCTGAGTGTATTAATATAAAAGTTTACCTGCAAAACACCATCAGGTTGTTGAGCGTGCTCAGCTGCGAACTGAGCGTTATTGCCATAACAAGCAGCTGGCGGTCGGCGGAAGGATTTTGGGTAATGCGCTGAAGCCTTATTATATCCTCGCTGAGGGCAAGCGCCCGCCCGTACGATGTGCGCAGCGCAAGGCAGTAGTTGCGGGGCAGCGGCCCCCTGCCCGAGTAAGGCAGCGGCCGTCTTCCGGTGATGTCGCGGTATACCTGGGCGGCGGACAGGCTAAGCAGCGCCGTCTGCGAAATCAAAGCACGCACGGTGTCGCGGTCGCGCACGGGCGCAAGCCGCTCTAAATTGCGGTAGGTAGCCTCAAGGTCGCGTGTGCCGCGGAAAATTTCGTCGGCAAGCCTGCCCGCAGACGGAGGCTGTGGTTGGGGCGGCCTGGGGGGCGGTGGCTGGGGCGGCCTTGGAGGTTGCGGCTGGGGAGGTCTTGGCGGCTGCGGTTGAGGAGGTCTCGGCGGCTGTGGTTGAGGTGGTCTTGGGGGCTGCGGCTGCGGAGGTCTTGGGGGCTGCGGCTGGGGCGGCCTTGGCGGCTGCGGTTGGGGTGGGCCGGGTGGCCGGCCTCCCGGCTGCTGACCGCCCGCCGGGGCAAACACCTGCCGCGCGGTTTGGTCAAAGTCCGCGTCAAATTCCGTATCTGTGGCTTGGGCGTCCCCGGCAACCTCCTCAAAGCAGCCTGCCTGCGTTGAGCCCTCCCAAGGCAGGTTGTTTTCAAACACAAACACCGCCTCTCCGTCAAAGTATGCGGGATGGCGCGCCTCGCCGTACTCATCCTGCTCCCGCCCGTCCGTGCTGTCTTCGCGCTCCGTGCCGCCGGAGTCAAAGCTGCCGTACTGCCCCTGCGAAAAGCCGTCCGGGTCTGCGTCCGACGTTTCCTTGTCGGAGTAATCCCGCAAAAGGTCTTGTCCGGGAGCGGTTTCCGGCGCGTGCGTGCGCAGGTGCTCTATGTATTCCTCAAAAAAACCGTGCAGCCTGCCGAAAAAGCTGTTTTCGTCAAAGGGTGTGTTGTTATCCATTCATCAATCTCCTTGCAAAAATTTGACAATGCGGCCTGCTTTAAGCCGCATGATGCCTGCTGTGTCCGGTTTACGGCGCGAAAAGGCCGCGCTGTAGCGGCAGTATACGCGCTGCCTGCGCGAACGCCGCATATGATGCATTGCGTCCGGGTTATGCGGCTTGGCGCGCAGATGCCGCACCTCTTTGCCCTGCGCGGCTGCATCATGCAAACTTGACATTATAGTCAATTAACTTGATTTATATTGCATCTTCGGCGTCTGTTTGGTATATAACGGCACAAAATGCTCGCCTTTAACCCAACTAAAGGTTACGCCTTTTATGCCGTTCCATCCGAGAGATACCGCTCGAAACTGCTGCTCTAAATTTCAAGTTGACTGACATTATCACATAGCATTATATGCCATGCAAAAAAATTCGGACATCAGCAGCCGCAAACAGCGCTTTGGCGGGCAAATAATATACAAATCCGTTAAATTCTGCTATAATTGATAATAATTATTGCAAGCACGAAAACCACAGCTTGAGGGAGCGGCATATGCAGGCGCTGCAAACCATACAAGATTACGGCCTGTTAAACGGGGTTAATACGGTCGCCGCCGCCGTCAGCGGAGGGGGCGACTCTGTTGCCCTGCTGCACTTTTTGGTGTCGGGCGCAGCCGACCTCGGTATTTCCGTGCGCTGCCTGCACGTGGAGCACGGCATACGCGGCAGCCAGTCAACAGCCGACATGGAGTTTACGCGCGCGCTGTGCAAGCAGCTGGGCGTGCCGCTGCTGGTGTTTTTTGCGGACGCGCCCGCCCTTGCCAAAAGACGGGGGCTTACGCTTGAGGCCGCGGCAAGGGAGATTCGCCGCCGCTGTTTCAGGCGCGCGCTGGGCACGGGGTTTTGTGACGTTGTAGCCACGGGGCACCACCTTTCCGACAATGCGGAGACCGTGCTCATGAACATACTGCGCGGCAGCGGACTGCGCGGCGCAAGCGGTATGCGGCGCAGCGGCGGCGGCATAATACGCCCGCTGCTCGACACCTCTGCCGGGGAGATAACCGGTTATCTGCGGGCGCACGGGCTCAGCTATTGCCTGGACGCCACAAACGCAGACAGCGGCTTTACCCGAAACTTTTTGAGAAACGAGGTGCTGCCGCTGATAGAGACGCGTTACCCCGGAGCGCAGCGTGCGCTTGCTCGGTTTGCCGCGGTTGCAACGCAGCAAGACAGGTTTATGGACGCGCTGTGTGCGCCGCTGCTCAGCCGCGACGGCGACGCGGTGCTGCTGAACGCAAGCGCAGCAAAGCAGGCTGTAACTGTCAAGCAAGACGGATTAGCCGCACAGAACGAAACAACCGCGGCGGCGGATAAACCTGAAAAATCCGCGCCTAATAGTCAATACAATATAGCCGCAGCAAATAAAAAATTATCGCAATCCGCGCAATCCGCGCAAGCTTTATCAAGTGCGCAGCACAAAAGCGAGTTCAAACCGATTGAGCAATCCGCGCAAGCTGCATCATTATGCGTTCAGCCGCATATTGCAGGAAACCTTAACTTGCTTACGTACGCCGCAAAGCGCGCGCTTGAGATGCTGGGCATATTTGAGGACGTAGAGCAAACGCATCTTGCCGCGCTGTCCGCCCTTACGCGCACGGGCGGACGGCTGGAGTTTCCCGGCGGAGTGCGCGCGGCCGCCGAGCACGGCGGGATAATTGCATTTTACCGCCCCAAACCGCCGCCAAAGTCCGTGCAATTTCCCAAAAACGGCGGCAGCGTTGAGTTTGGCGGAGTGCGCTATACGGCAGAGATTATAGACGCGGACGCCGCGCGCGCCCGTGGGCTGCCACCGCCGGCGTATTACGCGGACGCCGACGCGCTTCCTGAGGATTGCGTGCTGCGCGTTCCGCAGCCGGGCGACAGGTTTCGTCCGTTCGGCGCGGGCGGCGGCAAGAGCCTGGGCGACTATTTGACGGACAAAAAGCTGGCGCTGCGCAAGCGGGCCGCACTGCCGTGCGTGTGCGAGGGCAGCAAGGCGCTGTGGCTTATAGGGCTGCAGATAAGCGGCGGGCTTGCGGTGACCAAGCTTACACAGAGAATAATTTGCATTACAACGGAGGAAACGGGCATATGAACTTGATGCACAAGGATTTAGAGAGACTGCTGTTCACGCGCGGGGAGATTGCCGCACGGGTTGCGGAGCTGGGCGCGCAGATTACGCGTGATTATCAGGGCAAAGAGCCGCTCATGGTGTGCCTGCTGCGCGGTTCGGCGCTGTTTTTTGCCGATCTGGTGCGGGAAATCGAGCTGCACATGGAACTGGATTTTATCGGAATATCCAGCTACGGCAGCGGCACAAAGAGCTCCGGCGAGGTGCGCGTGACAAAGGACCTCGACAAGAGCGTCGAGGGCAGGGACATAATCATAGTGGAGGACATAGTGGACTCGGGGCTTACGCTCAACTATCTGACCAACCTGCTGGCAAGCCGCGGCCCCAACTCGGTAAAGATATGCTCGCT
>CAZPMG010000117.1:0-4701 GCA_964587785.1 uncultured Clostridia bacterium | reverse complement strand
GACGAGGTCGCGGGTTCGATTCCCGCCGTTAGCTCCATAAAGCACCTGTATCAAACGTACGGGTGTTTTTTTTATAGACGTGGCTCAGTCAAAAGAAGCGCGTCCGCAGGTTCGGACGAGGTCGCGGGTTCGATTCCCGCCGTTGGATTCAAAAAATGCCCGGCTTTGTGCCCGGGCATTTCATGTATAATATGGATTAAAGTCTTTTATAGGTAACAGCAATAATAATTACAGGTAAAAATTAACAGTAAAGGGTTTGTCTATAGCACTTTTGGTGCAGTTTTCCGCGCTCTATTCAGCATATACTATAATCTGTGCTTATAGTTGAGGGTATGTAAAATAATCGGCCATACGGTCGATAGATTTGATTTAATGGTTGACAAACGTATTGCTTATAATCTATAATAATAAATTAATTAAACCATTACATAACAGTTTAAACAAAAATTGCGTATTTAAACAAAATTGCCGGCTAATATTTTGTCTGCAAAGGTACTCAGATAAGATAACAGTCAAAATAGATAATTACTGTTTAGTTTTATCTTTTTGCCTTCTACGCAGGCTGCAACCATCTTAGCCAAATATGCACACATTATTATATGGCAATTTAGGGGAATTTTAGGAGGTTTGTTTATGTTGTCAAGAAAATATCTCAACGCTTTAGTAACTCTTGTTATGATAAGCCTATTGATTATCGGGGTAGCGTGCGGCGGTGAAGAAAATAAAAATGTGGACTTCACCGAAACCGGCAGATATTATGTCGATTCGCTTGACGACGGTTATGTGCTTTCCATTGATTCCGACAGTTTTACGCTGACGCTTGGCGGAGTCTCTAAAACCGGCACATATACATTTAACGGGCAGACCTTGCAATTTAACTTTAATGACGGCAGCAAGGGTTCCGCAGCTTTCAGTGACGGCACTTTGAATGTGGCATATAACGGTTCTACATATCTATTTAAAAAGGAAGTTAAATATACCGTTACATTCAGTACCGACGGCGGAAGTCCGGTTGCCGGTCAATCTATTATTGAAGGCAGAAAGGCAATAAAGCCGCAAGACCCCCAAAAAGACGGACATGGTTTTGTAGCTTGGTATGAAGACAGCGCGTTTAACTCGGCACCATTTGCGTTTGATGCTAAGCCTATCACCAAAAATACGGTTTTGTATGCGCGGTTTGAAAAAACAGAGGCCGGGCAAGAGGAGTTTGAGGTAAAGTTTGTCGTTGACGGAAGCCAGGCTTTTACTGCAAAAAAGACCATCGGCAGAATTTTATATAATCTTCCCCATCCCGCCAAAGACGGCAAAGTTTTTGTAGGCTGGTGGGTAAGTGACTATCAAAATGCCGCAAAGCTGACATATCAATATACCGGACAAAAGCTTGCGGCAAACACTACACTCTTTGCCGTGTGGAAAAGCGATGCTCCGGCGGTGTCTGTAAATGCAGCCGGTGTCAACTGGACAGCGTCCGTAGGCGTTGCCTATACGCTGAAAATAACTTCGGTGGCTGACGGCTCTTCATATTCGATTGATGTGAGCGGCGGCTCTGCCAACTATAATTTCCTTTCCAGACCGGCGGGCGACTATGTAATTGAGGTCACGGCAAAAAACAGCGGGCTCAAGACAACGGCATACTATAAAAACAAGACGCTTGACAGAGTGTCGCTGTTTAAGGTGGTTGAGCCGTCTATTTTGATGTTCAACGCCGTTGCCGGTGCAGAAAAATATTTGATAACCATTGCGTGCGGCAACGACCAGCACGTACATACCGCTATAGACAACGGAAACTCACTCTCCTATTACTTTGGCAATTGCGAGATGCGCGAGGGCGGCATTGACTTTACGGTTCAAGCCGTAGCCGAAAGCTTTATGACGTCTGTTTCAGACGTGTTCACCTTTGACAGAACGCTGGACGAGGTCACAGGCCTTACATTAAACGAACAGGTTGACGAGGTGGTTTGGAACTCCGTAGAGAATGCGGTTTCGTATAAAGTGCGGGTTCTCAATGACGGGCAGGAATACATATCAGACGTGGGCACAGCTACCCGCTATTCGCTCAAGCAATATTCGGGCGAGATTACTGTGCAGGTTTACCCTGTGGCAAGAGGTTATAACTCCCCTCAAGCGGCGGAAATCGTCTATTCCAAGGCAAGGATTTCAACTCCCGCCGGGCTTAGAGTCACGGGCACGGTTGTCTCTTGGAAAGCCGTAGATACAGCCGCAGGCTATAACGTCAAAGTCGGGGAGAACGTCTATTCGACTCTGACAAATAACTATACCTTGACGACAGCGCAGTTGGCGGCATCTGCGGAGTATCAAATTTCCGTGCAGGCAGTTGCAGAGACTCCGGCCAACAACTCACTTTACAGCGATGAAATCAATGTAAAGAAAAACACGATGGGCGCTTTGGCTTATGACAGGGGCACGCTGTCGTGGCAATATGTTGTAGACGCGTCGCGCTATGTTGTCAGAGTAAACGACACACAAAGTCATCAAGTGGGTGCCGGCATCAACACATTCGCGGTTCCGCTGACCAAGGCAGGGCTAAATAAGGTTGAAGTTTGCTATTTTGACGCGGCCGAGCAACAGTCCGCATGGTCAAAGATTGATGTAACCGCCTATTCAATGGAATTTGACTCACTCGGCGGAGATGAGGTGGATGCACTGTATAAGGCAAACGGCGACAAGCTCTTGCTGCCTGAAACCGCGCGTGTAGGCTATGTTTTCAGCGGCTGGTACAATGTTCCGGGCGGTGCGGCAAGCAACGGCGGAAGATATGCTGAAGAGTATTTCCTTGAAAGCGGCGACATTACGTTATACGCTTATTGGGTTCCCAAGCAATACACAATAACTTTGAATCCCGGTGCATACGGCACGCTGGAGCAGTCAACTGCAACAGTACGCTATCGCCAGCACTATGTTCTGCCCGTTCCCGATGCCACCAACCCCGATTATGCGTTTGACGGCTGGTACAGCGAACCCAACCGGGCAGGAATTAAATATACCGATGCCGACGGAGATGCTCTAAATATATGGGTAGGCACATCTGATTTAACGCTGTATGGAAGCTGGGTCAACGTAATTATCTATCAAAAGGATAACATAGGCAATTATTACAAAGCGCTGCCCGGGCCGGGTATCCAGCGCGTCACCTCTGTAACCATTGTCGCTGAATATAACGGTTTGCCTGTTGAAGAGATAGGCTCTTTTCAGGGCAGGGCCAATTTGGTTACCATAAACATACCCGATACAATCACAACTATTGTCACCAATGCTTTTCTCAATTGCACAGGTTTGACAGCCGTCAACGTATATGAGACGGAAGGCAATCACGACAGGTTGTATTCATCGGCTGACGGAATGCTTATTTATCACAACGTATATTTGGGCAAGCAGCTTGACTTTGTGCCCGCTACAAGGACGGGTTCCTTGCGTATACCCGACGGTGTGGAGGTGCTGCCCAACACCATATTCAAGAAGTCAATTTTTACAGAGTTTATCATTCCCGCAAGCGTGACGCTCATTGATGTTCAGGCATTTGAAAGCAGCAAGTCGCTGACAAGCGTGGTGTTTTTACCCGTGCCCGAAGACGAAGAGGCACAGCCGCTGACAATCAGCATCAAAGCATTTTACGACTGCATAGCGCTGACATCTATTTCGCTGCCCGCGCGTATGACAAATATGGACATCGAAGCGTTTGCCGGGTGCAACAACCTCACTGCAATACATATTGAGGGAACGGGCGGCCGATATACCTCAGAGAACGGCGTGCTCTGCGTAACCGATGAAACCGTAAGCGACACCATAGTGTATGCTCCCAGAGGTATTTCCGGGTCGTATACAATACCCGAAACAGTGCTGTATATCGGCAATTCGGCTTTCAAGGATTGCAAAAATATTAACGAACTGATTATACCCGGAAAGGTGGAAAGAATAGGTAAAGAGGCATTTAGGAACTGTACTGCTCTCTTATCAATCGATTTCCAGGGCACCAATCAGCAGAGAGCGCTGGAGATAGAGGAGTCGGCTTTCTACGGCTGTTCCTCCCTGACCGAAGTAACCCTGCCCGGCAACCTTACCAAAATGGCGCAATACGCATTCGGCGGCATCACCAAGCTGACCAGCGTAATAGTGCTTTCCGGCGGCATAACTGACGGCAACGAAACTATGCCTTTGGACTTTGCACACCGTGCATTTTCTTACATCGGCGGCAGCAGCTACGTTACCTATCTGTATTTAGGAGAGCACGTGACGGCGCTTGAAATCGCCGGAGTATTCGGCGGCTCAAGACTTGCCGAGGTTGAAGTGCACCCTCAAAACAGTTATTATGCGGCTCAAGACGGCGTGCTGTACGACAAAGAGGTGCAGAAGATTCTGTATTATCCTCTTGGCAGATTGGGGAATTTTGACATCCCCGCAACCGTTACGGAAATCGGCGACAGCGTGTTCTATGGCAACACCAATATCACAAGGGTGTTCATAAGCAAATCAGTCACAAAAATTGCCGACCAAGCATTCCGCGGCGCAAACAGGCTCACAGAAATCATATTTGAACCAGGCGGAACCCAAGACTTGGTAATCGGCGATAATGCCTTCCACTCCTGTACAGGCCTCACATCCATTATTTTGCCTGATCGCTTGACCACCATAGGTGCGGATGCATTCAGGTCGTGCAGCAACCTGACACAGATGACAATACCC
>CAZPMG010000116.1:0-4808 GCA_964587785.1 uncultured Clostridia bacterium | reverse complement strand
TTTGTCCCCTTTTTGTTCGCCATCATTTTCTCAAAATCGGACACTTTTTGTTCGCCATTGTCATAGACACACGGAACGACGGAAAACGTTATTCCGTGTTTTCTTTTATCCTAAAACCCTCTTTTATCAGTCTGAAAGAGGGTTTTTGATGCCAAAAATGTTGCATGTGTTTGGTTCAGTTCGGTCGAATTGTGTCCGCACGCGCAGCGCGCGCGTGCTTGTCGCCGGCGCCGCCGCTTGTTTCAAGACTAGCACACGTCCTGTACTCAACGATATGTCGTTAATTAAGGTTAATTCCTTGTGAACTTCAATGCTCATCACTCGCTGAGTGAGTGCCTTGCTTGCGCATAAAAAATGGATTAGATTTACACCGACCCATTTTGTAGGGTTTTTGAAGTCAATATTTTTACTTGAGATAAGTTTAAATCCATATCCTCCTTAATGGTCGTCACATCCTTGCCCGTTATGACTATGCGCTCGATTAGTTCCATCAATAAGAAGTTCGCTTTGCGGCTCCGCAATAACGCCACAATTGCCGTATGTGCCGAAATAATATGCAATTCGGACATCCTCAAGGGTAGCCTCAGGAACCTTTCTTTGAAGTTCGTTAAGATATGTCTGCTTTATTTCGGTTTCTATTTCCTCACCTAATATTTCTGGGGTTTTTGGCTCTGGCACGAAGTTTTCGGGGTTATTGCTTCCACTGTCAGTAACAGTAAAACTATAGTAATAGGCAATACTCCGTAAATCCTCGACTGTAAGCCAATTGTTATCATGCGCTCTTTGCAAACTGTAAAATACGCCCATGTCTGCCTCCTTTTCTACTCCGTTAATTGCCGTTTTTGCCGTCGCTACTGCGCCGTCCACGCCCGCCTTGTCCGCCGCGTCGTCGATTGCCGTCTTTCCTGTCGCGGTGAAGCCCAGTATCTTCGCCCAATTATCTCCGCTGTAGTCCGCTTCAACCTTTGTCGCAACGTGCGTGTCAAGCGATGCTTTTGCGTCAGTTTTGTACTGCGCAAGTGTAACCTTGTTACACGCCGCTAATGAGAACAACATAAATATCGCTATTCCCAATGTTATGATTTTTTTCATCATTGTTTTGAAAACCTCCTTGCAATTTGGTTTTATATCAGACGAGTTGCTTCGTATAAAATATGAAATTACCCCATCGCCTTTGCGCTCCACGACGGTTTCCCGAAGTCGAATGCCGTTTCGCGCTTGGTTTGAATATGCAGGGTTTGCGGCTCGGTTTCGGGCGTTGTATGTTCAATCTCCTTTGGCACGATTGTATCATATCAAAAATCAAGTTTCAATTATTATTCAAATAATTTTATATTTTCGTCAATAATCTACAAGGAGATCCAATACCAAGAGATCTAAGAATTACTCCTGTCAGTCCGTTTATAAAAATGAATCTAAAGAGTTTGAGTACTGTTACCACCGCTCCGCCATCCCCCCCCTTAAACACGCTTAAACACAGCGTTTTAAGGGGTTTTTACATTAAAATATTCGGCTTTTTCTTAATGTTGAAATCCACCTAATTTCCTATTCAAAAAGCTACTCAATATAAAATAAAAGCGCCCGGATTAAAAAACACATCCGGGTGCTGTTGTTATTGCTGGATAATTCTAATTTCTTTTGGCGCGGTGACTTTTGTGTGTACGATTAACAGCAAAAGAGAATAGCTAAGTTTTTGCGCTCGGAAATGTCAGAAATTCTTACAGACATACCTTTCCTCCGTGATTAGTCAAACGTTTTACCATTGCAAAATTTGATGTGAAGTATATGTTTTATTGTAGACCTAAAGATTGCAATTGTCAAGCCTCATGTAATTTAAGCTATCAAAATAAACAAAAAACTCTTTGCTATGCCTGTATGCGCTCTCCCGCGCTCCTGCATCTTCGCAAAGAGTCTTATTTTTGTGATAAGTATTAATTAAGTTGCGCGGCTATCACTCTTTGCCGACAAACTCCATTACCGAGTTATAGCAAGGTATAGATTTTTGTGCGCCTGCGGCCGTTACGGACAGAGCGGCAGCAGCCGATGCAATTTGCATTGCATCAGTTATCGCAACTCCCTTTGAAATCCCTGCGGCTAAATATCCGCAAAAAGTGTCGCCGGCTGCGGTTGTGTCAACCGCTTTTACCTTATAGCTGTCTATATAGTGCCTTTCAGCCCCCTCTATAAGCACAGAGCCCTTGCTCCCCAATGTCACAATTAACTTTTTTACACCCGCGGCCTGTACATTCTTTACTGCAGTGTCAAAATCGCTGCTTTTGCCTAAAATCTCAAGCTCGCTTTCATTGGGTATCAGTATATCCACATATTCAAAAGATTGCACGCACTGTAAATGAGCGGGAGCAGGATTTAAAAGTGTGGTAAGTCCCTTTCCCTTAGCTTTTTTAAGCCCATAATCAACTATATCATGGGGTACTTCAAGCTGGCTCAAAAATATATCGCCGGGGCCCGCCTCCGACAACGCATCATCAACATCCGCACGGGTCAGCCGGGCATTTGCTCCCGAATCAAGTATTATGCGATTATCGCCGTCCACGACAATGATAATTGCTATACCTGTAGATTGCTGTGAGTCTGTCCTCAAAAATGAGCAATCAACTCCGGAACTTAAAAGACTGTTTTTAAGCTCTGAGCCAAACACATCCTCGCCTAAACACCCGCACATGGAAACCTTGCCGCCTGCTCTTGCCGCAGCAACAGCTTGATTAGCACCCTTGCCGCCGGGAGTTGACATAAAGCTATCGCCCTTTATGGTCTCACCTTCTTTGGGCATATAAGGCGAAGTTATTACCAAATCCATGTTCAAGCTACCCAATAAAACAATCTTTTTCATTGACCTCTCACCAACATCATCAATTTTTTTAAACAAATTTTGCACCTTTTTATATTAACATAAATATTAATAAGTATCAATCATTTAATAATCTAAAATAGCTTAAAATAAATGATAAAAAGATCAAGCCCTCGAAACAAGCCTGCATATACGCTTGGCCTCCGCCGCCGACCTGCCTTTTCACATTAAATAAAAAGTTTGTGCTTACAATTGATTTTACGTTTTTTAATGTTATAATATAGACAAATAAAACCGATTGTTTGGGATAAAGCGGCAAACAGAAAGAGGGATTATATGCAGGAAAAATTGTTTAAAAGAGAAAAGAAAATCCGGAAGTTTACCGTAAAGCGGAACCTGCTATACCAATATGTTTATTTTCCGCTGTTGTTTGCGCTTATAGCAATAGCGCCTCTTGGTTTTTATGCTTTTAAAAACATATTTATTCCCGCTTATTTGCGCAACAACCTGGCCAACACAATAATGTTTAATTGCGCCGCTGCCGCATTATCTTTTTTAACAGGGCTGATTTTGGCAAAGCGGGTGCGCATAGTTGACGAGGAAAAGGCTAAGTGCAACAGGCTTGTTACCTTGGCTGCGCCGGCAATCAACACGGCGGCGATTTTTATTGCATACATTGCAGGCGGCATTTCTGCTGCAAAAGTCGCAGTGTTTATTGTCAATCCGCTGTTTATACTGACCAACGCAATGTTTAATTTTATTTTAGACAACTCCGTTGTGACGATTATGCTTTTAGCCACACTTTCATATTCAATATCATTTTTGATATTTACCCGCAAAAAGTTTAATCGAGAAAACAAAAGGCAAGCACAAATTTTTAAATCGGTCACCGCAGGCGTAACCGCGCTCGCTCTTTTTTGCTGCACATTTGCCGCATATCCTGAAATTGAGTATGAGATTTTGAAAAACAAATATGAGCATCTGCCCTTTACTCAGGAGCTTGACTATAGTTTTTACTCCAACCTCCCCTTTAATGAGGGCAACAGCTTGGTAAAAGCAGATATTTCCATTGATTTTGACGATGTATATACAGCTCCCCGATTAGACGGAGCAACCGCTTTTTATCCGGTTTATGCAGCAATAGCCGAAAACAGTTACAGCGGCTTAGAAACCGCTGTAAAAGAAAATGAATGGACGTATTATTCTGATTGGGACGACAATATTTTCCTGTATGACTCAAATTATTTAGAGGTAAAGGACGGAGAATTGTTTGACAGATGCGCCGAGCTTATAAGGTGCACTCAAACGACCAATGCATACAACGCATTGGCAGACGGTAACTCGGATGTGGTCTTTGCGTTTGAGCCTTCGGATGCACAGATAGCTTACGCCGCTCAAATGGGAGTTGAGTTTGAGCTTACGCACATCGGTTATGACGCCTTTTGTTTTTTTGTAAACAAAAAGAACCCCGTGGACAATCTCACGCTGCAGCAATTGCAAGATATATACAGCGGAAAAATTACCAACTGGAGAAAGGTAGGCGGCGACAACAAGCGTATTTTTGCGTTTACACGCCCGAAAAATTCCGGCTCGCAGACGATTATGGAAAGCTTGGTGTTGAAAGACGTCGCTATCAGCACAAAGTTTGAGGCCAAAGTGGTCAAAACCATGGGAAGAATAATCAATGTTGTAGACGGCTATCTCAACACTCCGGCTGCCATAGGCTATACTTTTATGTACTATTCCTCGTTTATGGTTACGGGCGAATCTATTAAATATGTGGCTATCGACGGAGTTGCGCCCGCCAAAGAGAGCGTTAAGTCGGGCGCGTATATTTTCAGCACTCCTTTTTACGCCGTTACCATAAAGAACAGGCATACCCCGCAAGTCATAGAGCTTTTGGACTGGCTTGAAAGCAATCAAGGCCAAAATTTTATTGAAAGCTGCGGGTATGTAGGGATATAAAAGTTCCGCGAAATTTTAAGCAGC
The DNA here is from genome assembly GCA_964587785.1 of uncultured Clostridia bacterium. Lineage (GTDB taxonomy): Bacteria > Bacillota > Clostridia > Christensenellales > HGM11417 > CAZPMG01. The sequence continues at coordinate 10 of CAZPMG010000116.1, read as the reverse complement.
AAAAGCAAGA
>CAZPMG010000115.1:1420-4951 GCA_964587785.1 uncultured Clostridia bacterium | reverse complement strand
CAACTTTTGAAGTTAACTTTAGTATAGTTTGCAGCCTTTTTATCCGCTTTGTGTTTAACCTCCCCGCTTTTGGTTGACAAATACTTCTGATAGGCATATAATGAGCATATGCTCATAATTTTGCATATTGGGGCGGGTTCGTACTGACGCGAACGCCTATAGCCGCAGACATTTGCTGCGGACTTAGAAACAAGAGGAAACTATGGCAAGGAAATCGATGGTGAGAAACGTATGCTTTGACCCGGCGCATCCCATGTTCAGCCAGGGAGAAAGTTCGGCGGGCATTACGCTTGAGGAGGCCGAAGCACTCAGGCTGTGTGACCTTGAGGGGTTTTCGCAGGAGCAGGCCGCAAGGTTTATGCGGGTGTCACGGCCCACGCTGCAGCGCGTACTTTCGCGCGCGCGAAAGGTGTCTGCCATGGCGGCGGTGCTGGGCGTCAAGCTTGAGTATCTGCCGGGCAGCTCAAACATAAACAGCCGCCCCTGCGAGGAGCGCGTATGCGTATACTGCAGGCTCAAATAAGCATCTGCAAGGTGCTGAGCGCCGCGGACTGGGTGCCGTGCGAAGGTGCGGCCGGTTTTTAAAAAAAATGCTGTACAAGCCGATTGTATTGTGTTATAATCAGCGTATACAGCATATAATCTTGACCGCAACTGACGGGTTTAACGCAGATGTAACTGCGGGGAAGCGGCAAGATGATTTTTTAAAACAGCCGGCCGTCTGGGCAAACTTAAATTGTTATTTGGTTTGCGCAGACGGTTTTTTTATCTCAATAATACGCCCGGCAAATTTCAATACAATGACTATAAATAACCGCTTACGCGGACATACTAACAGTAATAAAAAGCAACAGCAGGCGGCGAAAACTTTTACGCCGCATATACGGCCGATTAACCATAACTATGCGCTCAAGGGTTAATGGCCATAGCAGGCAGACGCAAAGCTCTTTGCTTTCTGCCTTTGCGCATCTGACACAGTTAACAATATTTTGCCGGTTATTCCCCCGCCGCCGTTTCAGAGCGGCCACAGGGCGCGCCGGCGGCAAATTACTTTGGAGGCTATAGGCTTATGTATGAAATCTGGAAAAATTTTAAAGGTCGCAAGTGGAAGAAAGCAATAGATGTGCCGGATTTTATCCGCAACAACTACACGCCGTACGAGGGCGGAGCTGAGTTTTTGCAGGGGCCTACCGCGCGTACGCTTGCCATAAGGGCGCAGCTTGAGGACTTGCTTTTGAAAGAGCAGGAAAAAGGCGGCGTGCTTGACGTGGCAACCGACCGCATATCCTCGCTGCTCACGTTTGAGCCGGGTTATGTGGACAGGGAAAAGGACGTAATTGTCGGCCTGCAGACCGACCAGCCCCTGCGCCGCGCGGTCAACCCCTTCGGCGGCATACGCATGGCGGTAAAGGCGTGCGAGGAATACGGCTACAAGCTGGGCGACAGCGTGCTCAACGAGTTTAAATACAAGACCACGCACAACGACGGAGTGTTCCGCGTGTACAGCGACGAGATGAAGAGCGCGCGCAGAAGCGGCGTCATCACTGGCCTGCCCGATTCCTACGGGCGCGGCCGCATAATAGGCGACTACCGCCGTGTGGCGCTATACGGCATGAACTTTTTGATAGAGCAGAAAAAGCGTGACAAGGCAAGCTTTCAGCAAAAGCCCATGACCGACGCAAACATCCGCTTGATCGAGGACCTTGCCCGCCAGCTTGAGTTTATGGACCAACTCAAGGAGATGGCAAACAGCTACGGCTATGACATCAGCTTTCCGGCAAAGGACGCGTTGGAGGCGGTGCAGTGGCTTTATTTCGGATACCTCGGCGCGGTAAAGGAACAGAACGGCGCGGCAAACTCTATCGGCCGCATAACCACCTTTTTGGATATTTATTTTGAACGCGACATAGCGCGCGGCGCGCTCACCGAGCAGCGTGCGCAGGAGATATTTGACGACTTTATCGTCAAGATGCGGCTTGTGCGCCATCTGCGCACCTCTGAATACAACGACCTGTTCGCCGGCGATCCCACCTGGGTTACCATGAGCGAGGCCGGTCTGTGCAACGACGGCAGGCATATGGTAACAAAGTCTGCTTACCGCGTGCTGCAGACGCTCTATAACTTGGGGCCCAGCTCCGAGCCAAACATCACCATACTCTGGAGTCAGGAGCTGCCGCAAAATTATAAGAATTTCTGCGCCAAGGTCTCCATTGACACCGACTCCATACAGTACGAAAACGACGATATTATGCGCCCGGAATTTTCCGACGACTATGCCATTGCCTGCTGCGTCTCCGCAATGAAGACCGGCAAGCAGATGCAGTTTTTCGGTGCGCGGTGCAACCTTGCAAAACTGCTGCTTATGTCACTCAACGGCGGCAGGGACGAGATCTCCGGCGAGCAGATTGCCCCCGCAGGCGAGGTGTTTGACGAGGGCGTGCTTGACTTTGAAAAGGTGTATGCCGCCTACAAGAAATACAGCAAGTGGATGGCCACGCTGTATGTCAACACCATGAACGTCATACACTATATGCACGATAAATACGCCTATGAGCGCCTCATGATGTCGCTGCATGACACCGACGTAGAGCGCCTGATGGCGTTCGGCGTGTCCGGATTGTCCGTGCTTGCCGACAGCCTTTCCGCGCTCAAGCACGCCACCGTGCGCGCCGTAAAGGACGAGCGCGGGCTGATTACCGAGTTTGTGACCGACGGCGATTTCCCCAAGTTCGGCAACGACGACGACCGCGTGGACAGCTTGGCGCAGGAAGTGCTGAGTGACTTCTTTACCAACCTTAAGGCGGTCAAGCCATACCGCAACGCGCGGCACACGCTGAGCGTGCTTACCATAACTTCAAACGTGGTCTACGGCAAAAAGACGGGCGCAACGCCGGACGGGCGCAAGATGGGCGAGCCGTTTGCACCGGGCGCAAACCCCATGCACGGCCGCGACACGCAGGGCGCGCTTGCCAGCTTAAACAGCGTGGCAAAGCTGTGCTATTCCTGCTGCCAGGACGGCATTTCAAACACCTTTACCGTGCTGCCCAAGATACTCGGCGACGACGAGCAGGCACAGGTTGAACGGCTTACCACTGTGATAGACGGCTACTTTGCGCAGGCGGCGCACCACTTGAACGTAAACGTGTTAAACCGCGAGAGGCTGCTTGACGCCATGGAAAACCCCAAGCTTTACCCCAACCTCACCATACGCGTGAGCGGCTATGCGGTAAACTTCAACAAGCTGAGCCGCGAGCAGCAGCTTGAGGTGGTGTCGCGCACATTCCACGAAAAGATGTAAATTTAAAGCGGCGTGCGGAAAAAGTTTTCCAAAGAAAAACATTCCGCGCGGCATAGCTGAAACGAAGTAAATTTGCGGTAATAACAGCGCAGGCGGCGGCAAGCACGCCGTTTGTGTCTGTTTTTGCTTGCGGTCAATTAGGTAGTGCGGACAAGAGATTGCAAAAAGGCTATTTATCACTCTTGTCCACGCTCTCCGGTTTAAAAACAAAATTAAATGGTTAATGATTATAT
>CAZPMG010000115.1:0-1320 GCA_964587785.1 uncultured Clostridia bacterium | reverse complement strand
ATAGAACGGCATAAAAGCGCAGCCTTTAGTGGGGCTAAAGGCGAGCATTTTATAACGTTGTAGACCAAATAGACGCCGAAGATGCAAGATAAATCAAGGTAATTGACTATACTGACTGCCGTACGGGGTGGGTTTTTATGACAGGTTATGTGCATTCCTATGAGAGCTTTGCCACGCTTGACGGCACGGGCATACGCTTTGCAATCTTTTTTCAGGGCTGCAACCTAAGGTGCGCTTACTGCCACAACCCCGACACCCAGGCAATTGACGGCGGCACAGGCATAACCACTGACGAGCTTGTCAAAAAAGTGCTGCGCTATAAGCCTTACTTTGCGCGCGGCGGCGGAGTTACGCTGACGGGCGGAGAGCCGCTGCTTCAGGCGGAGTTTTTGTGCGAGCTGTGCGAAAAGCTAAAGAACCACGGCATACACATTGCGCTTGACACATCAGGCAGCGTTACAAACGCGGCGGCAAGGCGGCTGATTCCGCTGATTGACCACTTTATTGTGGACTTAAAGTTTGCCACCGAGCACGATTACAAAACTTACGCCGGCGGCAGCCTGGAGCAGACTCTTGAGTTTTTGCGCCTGCTTTCGGGAGCGTCCGCGCGGCTGTGGCTGCGCTCTGTGATTGTGCCCGGCATCAACGATACGCCTGAGTATATGGAAAAATACAAGCAGATTACGCGGCTTATCCCCTATGCGGAAAAGCACGAGCTGCTTGCCTTTCACACGCTGGGCTTTGAAAAGTACCGCGCCTGCGGAATGGAAAATCCGCTGGAGGGCACTCCCTCAATGGACGAGCAAAAGCTTAAAGAGCTGCAGTTGGTGCTGGAAAGCACATAATTAAATCAATAATATGCTTAAATACATAGTATCAGGCTATAATTATATCGGCGCACGATTGCAATGCGGCGGACGGGCGCACCCAAAGCCTTAAGGGGTTAAATTAATTACGGAGGTAGTTTTTAGATATGTCAAAGATTTTAATAGTTTACTGGTCGGCCACCGGAAATACGGAAAAGATGGCCGAACTTATCGAACAGGGCGCTAAGGCCGCCGGCGCGGACGTAACGCTTAAAGCCGTTGCCGACGCGTCCCCCGCCGACTTGGACGGCTTTGATACCGTCGTGCTGGGCTGCCCGTCCATGGGCGCGGAAGAGCTTGACCCGGAGATGGAAGAGTTTGTAGCTGCAATCTCCGGCAGCCTGAGCGGCAAAAAGCTTGCGCTGTTCGGCTCGTATGACTGGGGCGACGGCGAATGGATGCGCAACTGGTATGTGCAGATGGAACAGACGGGCGCGCAGCTTGTGCAGAGCGA
>CAZPMG010000114.1:0-4957 GCA_964587785.1 uncultured Clostridia bacterium | reverse complement strand
GCCTTTAATATCCGTGCATAGTCGATTAACGCGGCTTTGCGCCGCACAGCAAGCAAGCTTGCTGTTTGAAAACTGCTGGTGCAGTTTTCAAGTTAATTGACTATAACAGCAAAGTAATCAATTTAAATAGGTGTTTAGTATGACTACAAGAAGTATTGCAATCATCGGTTACGGCGGCATGGGCGCGCACCACGCGCATCTTATAAAAGAGGGCGGTCTGTTTGGCATAAGCGGAGTCTATGATATAGACCCCGCACGCATGAGCGCCGCGCAGGCGGACGGCTTGAAGGCGTTTCCCGGCTGGAAGCAGGCGGTGGAAAGCCCGGATACAGACGTCGTACTCATAGCAACGCCCAACGATTCCCATCTGTTTTACGTAGAGCAGGCCGCGCGCGCAGGCAAGCACATTATCTGCGAAAAGCCGGTTGCGATGTCCGCCGCCGAGGCAGAGCTTATGCAGGCCGAGGTACAGCGCGCGGGCGTGGTGTTTATGGTGCACCAAAACAGGCGGTGGGACGAGGATTTTTTGACGGTAAAGAATATAATCAGCGGCGGAGAGATCGGCAGCGTGCTGCGCATTGAGTCGCGAGTAATGGGAGCAAACGGCATACCGGGAGGCTGGCGCAAGCTGCCCGCCCACGGCGGCGGAATGATGCTTGACTGGGGAGTGCACTTAATCGACCAGCTGCTGCTGCTCGATAGCAGCGGGCCTGCGCGGCTGCACTGCCGCTACAGCTATGACCAGGGCTTTGAGGTTGACGATGCGTTCTGGCTGGATATGGAGTTTAAAAGCGGCATGAGCGCGCATATATGCGTGCATACAAACTGTTTTACGCCGCTGCCAAGGTGGCTGGTTCTCGGTGACAGCGGCAGCGCGGTGATTGAAAACTGGGAGCTGCACGGCGAAATGATAGTGCCCGTTTATGACGACGAGGCGCACAAAACAGGTATGCGCGCGGGCAACGGCTTTACAAAGACTATGGCTTACCGCAGCCACAGCAGCGTACGCAGGTTGGAGCTGCCCAGGGCAAAGCCGGACAGGCAGGCGTTTTACCACCACTTTTCCGACGTAATAAGCGGCGGAGTCAAGCCCTCGATTACTTTTGAGCAAGTGATTGGCGTAATGCGGTTTATGGAGCTTTGCGCGCAGTCTGCAAATGAAAAGCGTGTAATAGAGTTTTAATTCAGCAGCAGGCAAAGAGCAGTAAGCAGCGTAACGGTGAAAGAAATGTTTGCTATTGCTTTGGTCAAAGTGTGTGCGTAAAAAGTTTTGGAAAGAGGTGAATAAATGAATATAACCGTATGGAACGAGCATGAGCAACACCACCGAGAGGGCGAGGTTGCAAAGATTTATCCCCAGGGCATACACGGCGCGATAGCCGGCTTTTTGCGCGGGATTCCCGGCGCAAACGTACGCACCGCCACGCTTGACCAACCGGGGCAAGGGCTGCCGCCCGATGTGCTGGAGAGCACGGACGTGCTCTTATGGTGGGGGCACAGCGCGCACGATCGCGTAGACGACGGGCTTGTAAAGCGCATAACGCATCGCGTAAACCGCGGCATGGGTATAATATTTCTGCACTCCTCTCATATATCCAAGCCCTTCCTCAGCCTGATGGGCACAAGCGGCTCGCTCAAGTGGCGCGAGGCGTCCGAGCGCCAGCGGCTGTGGACGGTTGACCCCGCGCACCCGATCGCGCGCGGCGTGGCCGAGTGCGTTGTAATCCCTCAAGAGGAGATGTACGGCGAGCCTTTCGATATCCCGACTCCCGACGAGCTGGTGTTTTTGGGTTGGTTCAAGGGCGGAAACGTGTTTCGCAGCGGGTGCTGCTACCGCCGCGGCAGGGGCAGGGTGTTTTACTTCCAGCCCGGCCACGAGACCTACCCGGTGTATCACCAGCCGGAAATCCAGCGCATAATATCAAATGCCGTGATGTGGGCGGCACCGTCGGAAATTGCAGAGCAGCTTACATGTCCGAAGGATGAGGCGGCGGAAAGCGTAGAGGATTAAGCGGTTTGACCGCGGATTAATACCCTTTATTAATAAAGTATAATTAAAAAAATCAAATGCGTATGCACAGCAACATTACGCATTATTACACAAAGAAATTAAGCGGAGGAAACAATATGGCAAAGATTAAGGCGGGTATAGTCGGCTGCGGCGGCATAGCCATGGGCAAGCACCTGCCCTCGGCGACAAAGGCGGGCGGCGTAAAATTTACGGCGTTTTGCGACATTATACCAGAGCGCGCCGAACAGGCAAAAAAACAATACGGCTCAAAGGATGCCGCGGTATATACCGATTACAAAAAGCTGCTCGCTGACGGCAGCATTGACGTGATATACGTATGCACGCCCAACAACTCGCACTGCCAAATCACCGTGGACGCACTTGAGAGCGGAAAGCACGTCATGTGCGAAAAGCCCATGGCGGTGTCCTATGATGAGGCAAAAAAGATGACGGATGCGGCAAGGCGCACGGGCAAGCTGCTCACCGTGGGTTATCAAAACCGCTACCGTCCGGACAGCCGCTATCTCAAGGCAGAGTGTCAAAAGGGCACGCTGGGCGACATATACTTTGCCAAGGCGCGCGCAATACGCCGCCGCGCGGTTCCCACGTGGGGCGTGTTTTTGGATGCGGAAAAGCAGGGCGGCGGGCCGCTGATAGACATAGGCACGCACGCGCTTGACCTTACGCTGCACATGATGGACAACTACTCGCCCAAATACGCGGTGGGCACGGTTTACCACAAGCTCAACGAACAGCGGCAGGCCGCAAACGCGTGGGGCGACTGGGATGTGGAAAAGTTCACCGTCGAGGACAGCGCGTTCGGCTTTGTGGTTATGGAAAACGGCGCGACAATAATGCTGGAATCCAGCTGGGCGCTGAACGTCGCCGACGTCGGCGAGGCGCAGACATTGCTCTGCGGCACAGCCGCCGGCGCGGATATGTTCGACGGCCTGCGCATAAACGGCGTGGCAAACAACACGCAGTATATCCTGCGCCCGAGCTTTGAGGGCGGCGGAGTAGACTTCTACGACGGCGTCTCGGCCGACCCCGCAGTAATGGAGGCAAAGACGTTTATTGACGCGGTGTCGGGCAAGGGCAAGCTGCTGGTTACCGCCGAGCAGGCGGCAGAGGTAACGCGCATACTCGAAGGAATTTATATATCCGCGCGTACCGGCCAGCCTTATTACTTTAAATAGGAGGCAAAGGTAAATGCATTTAGGAGTATTCAATCCCGTACTTTCACATTTAAGCCTTGAGGAGAGCCTTAAATACCTTAGCGGGCTGGGCATAAAGTGGCTGGAGCTTGGCTGCGGCGGCTACCCCGGCACCGCGCATGCGGACGCAAAGGTGCTGAGCCGCGACACCAAAAAGCGCACGGAGCTCAAGGATACGTTTGAAAAATACGGCATGAGCATAGCCGCTCTGTCCGTGCACGGCAACGCCGTACACCCCGATCCCGCGGTTGCCGCGCCCTTTGAGGCGGATTTCCGTGCGGCGTGCGAGCTTGCGGGGCAGCTGGGCGTGGAGCGCGTAGTGACCTTTTCCGGCTGCCCGGGCGACGGCGAGAGCAAGTATCCAAACTGGGTTACCTGCGCCTGGCCGCCCGATTATGCGCGCATACTGCAGTATCAGTGGGAGGACGTGCTGGTTCCGTATTGGAAGTCGGCGTCAAAATTTGCTGCGGACAGCGGCGTAAAAAAGATTTGTTTAGAGCTGCACCCCGGCTTTTGCGTATATAATCCCGAGACAATGCTGCGTCTGCGCAGGGAGGCGGGCAACATAATGCACGCCAACTTTGACCCGTCGCACCTGTTTTGGCAGGGCATAGATCCCGTAGAGGCAATAAAATACCTGGGCGATGCAATAGGCTTTTTCCACGCCAAAGACACGGAAATGAACACGCATCAGGTGGAAAGAACGGGAGTGCTTGACACCCGCCCGTACACCGACGAGCTGAATCGCAGCTGGATATTCCGCACGGTGGGTTACGGCCACGGCGCGCTTGACTGGAAGCGCATGATAAGCGCGCTCAGGCTCATAGGCTATGACCACGTGGTTTCAATCGAGCACGAGGACAGTCTTATGACGCCCAAGGAGGGGCTGGAAAAGGCGGTGGCGTTTCTGCAGCCGCTGCTGATAACAGACAGCGCCAAGGTAGACGTTTGGTGGGCGTAATGTTGCGGCTATAATAAAGCATTGCCGATTTGAATAAGCATTTTTCTGTAAAAGAGCCGGGGATTTTTCCCCGGCTCTTTTTGTGCTCCGCTGCGCTGTATGCCGCTTTAAACACAGTTCTTTTCAAGTTAGTTGTGAAAAAGGCTGTTATGTGTTAAAATAATTCAAAGGAATAAAGGCGCGTCCATGCACGGCCGCGCGGCTTTATCTAAGCTGTAGTCAATTAAATTCATTATCAGCACATATTCGGCATCTGTTTGGTATAAAACGCTATAAACTAATCGCCCTAATGCCTGTGCAAAATTTCAATTTAATTGACTGTAAAAAGAGGTATACCATGGTTATACTCGGCATAGACCCGGGTTATGCTACAATCGGCTACGGCGTAATTGAGCGCACAAAACCCGGCAGCCGGGCAATAGATTACGGCGTAATAACCACGCCCGCGGGCATATCGCTGCCAAGGCGGCTTCAGATGGCGGCCGATGCCATGGAGCAGCTCATTGCGCGGCACAACCCCAAGGCGATTGCCGTCGAGGAGCTTTTTTTTGCGCGCAACACAACCACGGCAATGGGCGTGGCGCAGGCGCGCGGCGTGATAATGCTGTGCTCGGTGCGCTGCGGCGCGGATCTTTACGAATACACTCCCATGCAGATTAAGCAGGCGATAACCGGCTACGGCAGGGCGGACAAACGGCAGATGCAGCACATGGTAAAGTCTCTGTTGGGGCTTAGCGAAATTCCCCGTCCGGACGACGCGGCGGACGCGCT
>CAZPMG010000113.1:0-4968 GCA_964587785.1 uncultured Clostridia bacterium | reverse complement strand
CGGGTGCGGTGCGGGTGCGGGGTGGGTGCGGGTGCGGAGGTGAGTGCGGGTTACTCCCTATCCCTATGCAAGCACTGCGTTTGAGCTTGCTATAAACAACATCAGCGTTATAAAGAACATAAAGCCCACGCCAAGCAGCACGGCTATCAGCAGGTTTACGCTGCCGCCCGCCGCGGCTAAAAACGACGGGATTTTTTCGCCCGCCATGGGCTCGGTTATGCCCGCGGCAAGCTTCAGCCCCAGCGATATCAACACAAGCTGCAGCAGCGGAAACACCATTATACTGAGTATAAGCAGCATTCCCAGCACGCCCACGGAGTTTTTGAGCAGTACCACGCTGCCGAGTATCAGGTCAAACCCCTCGCGCAGATAGCTGCCTATTATGGGCACGGAATTGCCTATGGCGTACTTTGCCGCGCGCACGGATATGCCGTCATAGCTTGCCGCGGTTACGCCCTGCACGGACAGAAACCCGAAGAACACCGTAAAGGTTATGCCGTTTATCCACAGCGCCGCGCCCTTGAAAAAGTCTATGAGCTTTTTGAGCGACACCGCGTCGGACAGGTTGGATATCACCGACAGCACGATAACCACTATAAACAGCGGCAGCACCACGCGCGTGACCACCTCGCACACGCCGCCCGCAAGCACGGCGGACAGCGGCTGAAACAACTTACCGCTCATCACTCCGCCGGACGCTGTCATGAGCGTAAGAATTATTGGAAACAGCACGTTCATCAGCGCGCGCATGGTGTATACAGTGCGCTCAACGTATTGCATTGCCGGAAGCAGCATACTCAGCACTATGAGCACAATTGCAAGGTAGCACACAAAATTTATCAGCTCGCCCGTGCTCTTGCCCAAAAACTTGGACTTTAGCCCGCTCAGCACCCCCGACAGCAGCGCCACAACCACAATGCCTGACAGCAGCGGCACAAACCCAAGCATTGTCCTCAGCAAATAAGCCCACGCGCTGCCGATAAAGCCCTCTATATCCGCCGCGCCGCCCTCAGTTATCTCTATGATGATTTCGCCGAACGACTTGTTTGCAAGCAGTGCCGCGCTGCTCTCGTCAAGCGACGCCAAAAACTCGTCAAACAGCGCGGTGTCAAGTCCGGCAAGCTGGTTTTCTATGTGCTTTTTCAGCTCCTCCGCCGCCGAGCCGCCTATCGCCGCGCTCTCCTCGGCGGCCTGCGCCGCGGGCAGCGGCGCGGACGCGCACAGCAGCGCGCAGCACAGTATCATAAAAAATATGAGCAGGCGGCTCTTGTTTATACTAAACTTAGCACGGCTTTTATTTACACTAAGCTGAGCACAACGGCTTTTTCTTGCAAAAAAACTCTTGCTTGCTCTGAGCTGAGTACGGCTTCTCATTGCACTAAACTGAGTATTATGTCTATTACCGCATTCAGCAGCGGCAGCGAGATTATCAGCACCAAAACCTTTCCTCCGAACTGTATTTTGTCGGCAATGCTCTTGTTTCCGCTGTCCTCGCACAGGCTGGCGGAAAATTCCGTTATATAGCCTATGCCCACGATTTTAAGCACCGCGCCCAGCAGCGACGGGTCAATGCCGGACTTGTCCATCAAAAGCTTTATGGCGTATACCGCCTGCGTAATGTAATTGACCGCATAAAACAGTATGATTATTCCGCACGCCGCGGACAGCAGCACGGCTATCTCCGGGCGCTGCTCGCGAACCACCACCACCAGCAGCGCGCACACCAATCCGATTGCGGCAATCCTGAGTATCTCCATATCAATAAAGGTTGAACAGGTCTTTGAGCGTCTCAAACAGCGTGCTTATCATGCTCACCACCAGCCCCAGCACTATGACCAGCCCGGCAAGCGTGACCAAGGTGGCAATCTCCTCCTTGTCCGACTTTTTGAGCACCTGCCCGCACACCGCAGTGAGTATGCCTATCGCCGCTATCTTAAATATTATTTCAACTTCCATTCCCGCCCTCCGCGCCGGTGTCAGTCCAACAGTATGACAAGCGGCAGCCCCGCCAGTGTCAGACCAAAAGTATGACAAGCAGCAGCCCCGCCGAAAAACCCAGCTTTACGTACATGGACGCAAACCGCCTGCGCTGCGCGGCGGATTCTTGCAAAAAATCGCGGAATGTAAGCTCGCACGCCGTCAGGTGCTCGTGCTGCCCGTGCGCGTCGCTCCTGCCAAGCCCCTGCAAAAACGCGCACAGCGCCGCCCTCTCCCGCGCGCTCAGCGTAAGCTCGGGCAGGCAGTCCTCAAGCGCGCCGCCGGCCTCTGCTACTCCGCTGTCTATTGCGGCGCAGTAGGCATCCAGCATTGCGCCCGCGTGCGGCGAACACTGCGAGCGGCACTCTTTGACCGCGCAGCTCAACGTATCCTTATAAAACCGCAGCCTTGACTTGAGCGTCTGCGCCGCCATGATTACGTCGGCAAACAATCGCTCCCGCGCGCGGTAGCCCTCTGCCACCATATATCCCCCGTATGTGGTGCAGGCGATAATCATTATGTAAAGTATAATGTTCATGCTATTTCCTGTCTGCGGCAGCTCTGCCCCGCGCCTCCGCGGCTTTTCTTGTGACAAAAGCGGCAAAAGAAACAATATTTTATTTGGCGTAAGCTCTTATGTTAAAGCCTGAGCCCGACAAGGTGTTGGGTTTATAGGCAATCAACTTGAAATTTAGAGCAGCAGCTTCGAGTGGTATCTCTCGGATAGAACGGGATAAAAGCGCAGCCTTTAGTGGTGCTAAAGGTGAGCATTTTATGACGTTATAGACCAAATAGACGCCGAAGATGCAATATAAATCAAGTTGATTGACTATAGCTTCAACTCAGCGAATACAGTACTTCAAAATTTTCGCCGTATACAAACTCGCAAGTGCCCCTGCCCTTTAAACCCGACAGCACAATGTAGCGGCGGAAAGCTCCGCTTTTGAGCGCGTCAGCAAACTCCTGCTTTTTGAGCACGTCGTCAAGCGATTGAGCGTGCAGGCTGGCAATAACCGCAACTCCGCAAAATGCCGCGCGCAGTACGTTGTCAAAGTCATTGCGGCTGCCCAGCTCGTCGCATACAATCACGTCCGGGCTCATGGACCTCAGCCCCATGCTGAACCCAAAGCTCTTGCCGCACATGGACAGCACGTCGCACTCGCTCAGCGAGCCGCCCGTGCCGGCAAGCTCGCGCCGTTCGTCAAGCACCAGCACGTTTTTACCCGCGCGCTGCGACAGCTGGCGGCATATATCGCGCAGCAGCGTGGTCTTGCCCATGCCCGGCGGGGAGATTATCAGCGTGCTAAGCACGGTTTGACCCTGCTCTATGTGCTTTAGCGGTATATCCGCGCAGCCCTTTACCTCGCCGGGTATGCGTATGTTTACCGAAGTAATGTTCTTTATGGTCGCAACGCTGCCGTCCTCGCTCACGCATTCGCCGCACAGCCCCACGCGGTAGCCGCCGGGCAGCGTCAAAAAGGCGTTTTTTATTTGGTCGTTGTAGGCGTATACGGAAAACTCGCACGCCTTTGCAAACAGCGATTGCAGCTGCGCACCCGTCAGCACAATTGCATCCTGCGAATTTTGGCTGAGCCCTTCGGGCGTCAGATACATGGCGCAGTGGCGCGCAAAAACGCGCACGGGCACGCCCGCCCTTATGCGGATTTCATAAACCTTTGTTATGTTGAGGTTGTCCACCGCCCTGCTTACCGGCTCGGGCAATATCTTTTTCAAGGGTGCTATATTCATTTTTTTCCTCCGCACACAAAAGCCGTCCGCACAAGCTATTCAGGTTACCCTCAACCGCAATGCGGAAAGCCGCAAACGCAAAAAGCGCGCCTTAATCTATAATATTAAACGCGCGCCCATTTAATGAATAAATCGTCGGGAATTTCGCAAAATAACTGTATGCTGATACTATTTTTTCGGAGCATCATAATCTTTTTGATACTGCTTGTGGTGGTGCGGTTGATGGGCAAGCGCCAGATAGGCGAAATGCAGCCCTTTGAGCTGGTAATCACGCTGATTATCGCAGACCTCGCCACCATACCCATGGCAGATGCGTCCACGCCGCTGCTGTACGGCGTGGTGGGCATTGTCACGCTGTTTATACTGCACCAGATAATCAGTTTTCTGGACAGGTATTTCAGCCCGATGAGCGACGTGCTTGCGGGCACGCCGACGGTTGTAATTAACTCTAACGGCGTGGATTTTGTGCAGCTTAAAAAGCAAAACCTGGGCGTTGACGACATTCTTGAAGGGATGCGCGGCGCGGGCTGCGCCAGCATTGAAAATGTTGCGTTCGCTGTGGTGGAGACAAACGGCAAGCTGTCTGTGCTGCTAAAAAACCCGTCGGAGCTTAAGGAGTACGGCGAAGGCAAATCTACGCTGCCCGTAGCGGTGGTTGTGGACGGCAAGTTTGAGGAGCGCAAGCTGAAAATGCTGGGTGCGGACAGGGAAGTTTTGCTTGAGCTCTTGCGGCAGGAGGGCGAAAAGCTCAGCGACGTAGAGCTTGCAACAATGGACCAAGCGGGCAAGGTGTACCTTCAGGTGCGCAAAAAGGGTTACAGGGTGTATAAAACTGATTTTGAGGGAGGGCAAGGCTGGTGAAACATTTAATTATACCGTTTATATTTTTATGCCTGATAATAGGCGGCGGCTTTTTGGAGGGAGCGGCGCTTAACAGCAACTTTGAGCAGCTTTCCCAGCGCATCGAACAGGTTTGCCAAAAAATTGATGCGCAGCAAGCGGTCGCACCCTCGGATATAACCGATATCAGCGATTGGTGGGCGGGTAAAAAAAAGGTCATGCACGCGTACCTTCCGCACACGGAAATTAAGGAAGTGGATTTTTGGCTGGCTGAGGCGGCAAGCTATGTGAAGACGGGCGACTATTCGCACGCGCGCGCCAAGCTCAAGACGCTGCTCAAGATGGCAAGCAGCGTGCCCAGCTCGTTCAGCTTTACGTTTGAAAATATTTTTTGATGTGATG
>CAZPMG010000112.1:0-5054 GCA_964587785.1 uncultured Clostridia bacterium | reverse complement strand
AAAACCTTGCCGCCATATGTGCTTTTACCGAAGCTTGCCGCATATCCCACGGCAACATGAATACCATAGACCTTGAATCCATGAAAGAATGTCTGAAACAGAATATAGCAACGCGCTGCAAAGACATAATCATTCATGCGGAGAACTGCGGTACGCCGGCTATACTCAGCATGAGCGCAAAGTCGGTCAAAGCAGAGATTTTGCAGCAGGTGCTTTCTGATGAAAAGATATATATAAGTAAGGGGTCAGCCTGTTCGTCACGCGCAAAAAAATCCAGGCTGCTTCAAGCCTTGCGCCTGCCGCCGGGGTATGACGAGGGCACGTTCAGGATAAGCTTGGGGTATATGAGCACTCTTGAAGAGTGTCGATCGGCAGCGGAAATCATTGCGCAAAAAATTAATCAATTAAGAAATTCGGAGCGGTAAATATGCAACACGCGGTACTTATCAGATACGGAGAATTATTTTTAAAGGGCGATAACAGGAGCTTTTTTGAACGGCTGCTGCAAAATAATGTGCGGCAGGCGCTCAAGGGCATACAGCACGAGCTTTACAAAATCCCCGGCAGGCTTACAGCAGAAAATTACAAAAGAGAGGATGAAGAGTCCATAATTGATGTCCTCTCAAAAGTTTTTGGAATACATTCTTTTAGCCCCGCGTTAAAGACACCGAGTGACTTGGATAAAATTAAAGAGCTTGCGCTTTCCTGCGTGCACGGGAAAAGCTTTAAGGTAGAGACAAACCGCGCGGACAAAAAATTTCCCATGACATCCATGGAGGTGTCCAGAGATGTCGGCTCGTTTGTGCTGAGCAAGATGCCGCAGATGCAGGTTGACTTACACAACCCCGAATGCCGCGTTAATATAGACATCCGCGAAAACGGTTTTGCCTATATTTACAGCCGGATAATAGATGGAGAGCGCGGGATGCCGTACGGCAGTTCAGGCAAGGGGCTTTTGCTGCTCTCAGGCGGCATTGACAGCCCGGTTGCCGCCTATAAAATTGCAAAGCGCGGCATGACAATCAGCGCTCTGCACTTTCACAGCTACCCGTATACAAGCGAGCGCGCGCTCCAAAAAGTAAAAGACCTTGCCGGTATTTTGTGCGCATATACCGGCGGCACGCTCAATCTGTATACAGCGCCGTTTACTGAGGTGCAGCAGGAAATCAATAAGCATTGCCATGCATCCTATATGATTACAATCATGCGCCGCATTATGATGCTTACAGCAAACCAAATTGCGAAAAAAGAAGGTGCGTCTGCAATAATTACCGGTGAAGCTTTGGGGCAGGTGGCCAGCCAGACCATTGAGAGTTTGACAGTCACAAATGCCGCAGCCAAATTGCCTGTGCTCAGGCCGCTGATTGCCGAGGACAAGCTTGATATAATAGGCACAGCCAATAAAATTGGCACTTATGAAACATCGGTTTTGCCGTATGAGGATTGTTGCACAGTCTTTTTGCCCAAAAATCCGTTGATAAAGCCCAAATTGGATCTGGTTTTGCGCGAGGAGAGCAGGCTGGATGTAGACAGCCTTGTTGACAGGGTGGTTCAAGGAACGCAGCTTACAATAATCGGGGCGGATAAATGAGGCTTGAAATTTACCGCTCAAAGCGCAGGACCTTAAGCGTGGGCATTGCGCCGGATGGAGAGGGCTATGTGGTGCGTGCGCCTGCGGGTTTAAGTGAGGAATACATTAAGGATTTCATTGAAAACAAAAAAGATGCGCTCGCCAAGATGCGTGAACGCATCATACATAGGCAGACTTTTTTTGCCCCGTATGAGAACTTTGAAAAACTGTCATTTTTGGGGATTGATTATCAAATCGTAAAGCAAAACGGTTTGAAAAAAGCAGTTCTGCACGAAAACACCGTTTATGTCGACGGCAAAAACGCGCAGAAGCAGCTTAAAAATTTTTTGCGCTTGGCTGCAGCTGAAATTTTGCCCAAGCTGACAGATGAATGCTGCAAAAAACACAGCCTTGGTTTCCGCAGTCTTGCAGTGCGCTCCTATAAAGGGAAATGGGGCAGCTGCAGCAAGGACATTGATATTGTACTCAATTATAAGCTTGCAATGCTGGAGCCTCCGCTTATTGAATATGTAATTATCCATGAACTCTGCCATGCTTTTCATATGGATCACTCAAAGTTATTTTGGCTAAAACTCTCGAAATATCTCCCTGAAGCGCGCAAATTGAATAAAAAACTGAAAATATATACACCGTTTTGCCGTTTATTTTAAATTTATTATATTTCGTTCAATATTCGACAAATTATTTTACAATAATGCGTGATTATTTTAAAAAAATTATTCCTAAAGCCTTTTTTTTGTGATATAATGGCACTATAAAATAAAAAGGGGGATATTTCGCATGAGAAAATTGTCAGTTGTTTTACTTGAAGATAACGAGGAATTAGTTTCAAAAGTTCAATCGCGCATCAATTTGAGAAACGATATTTACTTAGCGGCAAAATCTGATGACGGTTACGAAGGGGCTGTGCTGATTGAGAAACTTAAGCCTGATTTGGTAATACTTGACATTATTCTGCCGGGCATCGACGGGTTTGCGGTGCTTGACTGCATATGCAAAATGGAGCGCCGGCCCAAAGTTTTGGTAGCCTCTGCGCTGTCCCACGAATACTTTATCAACAAGGCCCTGAATATGGGGGCGGATTATTATATGGTGAAGCCGTTTGAGGCGGATACCATGCTTAGCCGGCTGACCGAGCTCGTCACTCAAAACAGTGTTGCGCAACCGGCCGAGCAACAGAGAGCGGGCGTGCAAACTACGGGTGCCGCCAAAAAAAGCTTAGAAGAGCGTATTGCGCATATATTTATCACAGTGGGCATACCTGCCAACATAAAGGGGTATCACTTTTTGAGGGAAGCTATCAAAATGTCCATTGAACATCCGGAGATTATCAACAGCATAACTAAAAAGCTATATCCGGGCATTGCTGAAAAATATATGACGACTGCAAGCAAAGTAGAACGCGCTATACGTCATGCCATAGAAGTTGCATGGAATAGGGGGAAGATTGAAAATATAAACAATATTTTCGGTTTAAAGGTATATTACAGCAACGAAAAACCCACGAACGGTGAGTTTATCGCGCTGCTTGCAGATAAAATAATATTGGAAAATTATAACGCCGGCTAATGCATACAAAAATTTTATAAGCCTAAAATCAAACGGACGGCGCTGCAGTTCTTTATCGGCAGCGCCGTCCGTTTTTTTATGTTTTACTTGATTAGAGAATCTATTTAAAACTGATTCTCTGTTTATAAGCAAAATAAGATTATTTAATTAAACGAATATGCTGTTTGTTATGAGGAAAGAATATTTTTGCCGCCCAATTCCATTAAGATTGCGCGGGCGGTCTTAAGGCCGTCTACAGCCGCACTCATTATGCCGCCGGCATAGCCGCAGCCTTCGCCGCACGGATACAGCCCTTTAAAGCCCGAGCTCTGCCTGCCGGATTCATCTCTAAGCACACGGACGGGAGAGGAGGTGCGGGTCTCGGGCGCTGTCAGCAGGGAATCGGGCGCGTCAAAGCCCTTTAACTTTTTGCCCATGTCACAAATGGCAAGCTTTATGGTTTCGGTAATATTTTTGGGCAGCAGCAAATCTATTCGCGCAGGGGTAACGGCAGGCGCATATGTCGGCAAAACAGCGCCCCAACCCGCTGAAACGCTGCCGTTTAAAAAATCTTTGACCGTCTGCGCAGGCGCGGCGTAATTGCCGCCGCCAATTTCAAAGGCTGCGCGCTCCAATTTTTGTTGAAAGCTGATTCCGCTCAGCGGCCCGTTTCCTAAACTTGCAGGGTTGACGCCCACGAGCAAAGCGCTGTTCGCATTTTTGCCGTTGCGGCTATAGGCGCTCATGCCGTTGGTTACAACCGTATTTTCTTCCGAGGACGAGGCCACTACATACCCGCCCGGACACATACAAAATGTATATGCATTTTCCCCGCCGCGGTAGACCAGCCGATACTCTGCGGACGGCAGGTCGCTGTGCCCCGCGTAACCGCCGTACTGCGCGCTGTCAACGGTAGATTGAAGATGCTCTATACGCACTCCAACAGCAAACGCCTTTGCGGCTATGGGCAGTTTTTTATCGTGTAATTTTTGATATATATCTCTTGCGCTGTGACCTGTGGCAAGTATAAGCCGGTCGGTGACAAAAGTTTTTCCGCCTGCCGCAATACGTATTTTGCCGTTATCAGCGCGTGTAAAGTCTTCCAAAGCGCAATCAAAGTGCACCTCACCGCCAAGCTCAATCACACGGTTACGCAAATTCTTAACCACTTGCGGAAGTTTGTCAGTGCCTATGTGGGGCTTTGCAAGATATAATATCTGTTCGGGTGCGCCAAAGGCTGCAAATGTATGAAGTACCTCGGCGCACAGCGCATCGTTGATCTGTGTAGTAAGCTTTCCGTCTGAAAATGTGCCTGCGCCGCCCTCTCCGAACTGGACGTTTGTTGAGGTGTCCAATCTGCTGCCCCGCCAAAACTCCGCAACTTTTTTAGAGCGCAGCTCAACGCTGCTTCCCTTTTCCAATACAATCGGACATAGCCCGGCCTTTGCGAGCACAAGCGCACAGAACATTCCCGCAGGGCCGAACCCTGCAATTATCGGGCGTTCAGCGCTATTAAGCTGCGGATATTCAAATGAGGGGGAGAGATAGGGCGCGGTGTCCGAGGCATAGACCGAATACACCAGACGGATATCGTTTTTCTTTCTGGCATCCACAGATTTACGCAAAATCTTAAAGTGCTTAATTTTTGACGGGGCAATGCCCATGACTTTGGCTGCCGCGTTTTTCAGTTCGTCCATGCCGCTGCCAAGAGGCAGCCGTATATCGTTGATTTGTTGGGTTTTCATCCGCGCCTTTCCAAATATTTAATTATGCCGTCTGCAGCCGCACCCGCCGAGCACCAGGCAAAATGCAGATTGAAGCCGCCGCAGTCGCCATCCGCGTCTAGCAGTTCGCCGCATGCAAACACGCCCGGCCTGTTTAATGACATCAGGCTGCCGTCAAATTCCTGCATAGG
>CAZPMG010000111.1:1808-5185 GCA_964587785.1 uncultured Clostridia bacterium | reverse complement strand
AAAAGCAAGCCGTTTCAAAAGTTGTGAACAACTTTTGAAGTTAACTTTAGTATAATTCCGCGGCGCATACGGAATTTCCGCAAAAAAATAGCTATAGCGCGGTAACGTCCGCAAAATTACTTGTCTTTTACTTTGCGTTGTGCTATACTTTTTAATACTGCCGCAAGCTTTTTACCGTTTAAGGTAAGCGCCTATTGTGCGGTATTACACAACAAATACGGCCGCAAACCCGTTTTTGCAGGGAGGCGGCGGAGGGTGAACATATGAGCCAGTTGCTTTTTAAAATTTCCATGCTTTCAAGCGCCATGCCGCGGTGGTACCACCCCGTGCGCTATACGCTGCTCGGAATAATCGTAGTGCTTGCGCTGTTCATGCTGGCGGTTGTGCTGCTTCAGCCGGGCAACACGCAGGGGCTGGGCGCTATATCCGGCGGTGCGGAAACGTTTTTCGGAAAGAATAAAGCCAAGACAATTGAGGGCAAGCTCAGAAAGCTCACTGTCATAGCAGCCGTTGCGCTGATGGTGCTGTGTGTGGCGTTTGCCCTACTCGGCGCTTTCTACCGCTAAGTCAAAGGTTTTAATGCCGGGGCTTTCTATCCGAAATGTGATAGAAAGCCCTTTTTGTTATACCAGGAGCAAAAATATTTGTTTGCAAGGATATTTTTGCGACTCCGTCAAGGGGTATAACCCCAATGAAGAAACTTATTCTTGTGTTGGCGCTATGTTTAGTGTTAATTTCGGGTGCGGCATGTATGCCGTCTGTTAACCCCAAATCAACCGCTCCTTGGGGCGGAATGCGCCAAATGCGCGGGCCTAAGGCTTGCCCCGGGGTTTAATACCCTTTATATGCACCTCTCGACGCTTGACTGCCGCTTTACTTGCGTGAGGATTGTTTTTATGCAATACTGCACGCGGCTATACTTTTTTACCGGCAAAAAGGTTTAAATTGCCGCCGGAGGACATACTAAAACAATGACAGAATTATCAAAACAAATACTCGAACTTATTCAGCAAGGCGGTTGGAGCTTTCTCAGCGCCGACAAGCTTGCCGACAACCTGACGCAGGCTGCCGGAGGACGGCAGCAGGCGTTTGACTGCATTGCCGAGCTTGAGGCGCAGGGCTACCTTTCGCTTACCGCAAAGGGCAAGTACGCGCTCAGCCAAAAACTCGGGCTTGTGCGCGGCAGGGTGTCCGGCAACAAAAAGGGTTTTGCCTTTTTAGTGCCCGACGACCGCGAAACCTCCGACCTGTTCATTGCCCCAAGCGGCCTTAGCGGCGCGCTCAACGGCGACATTGTGCTTGCAAGGTCGGCGCTCAGCGTGCGCGGCAGGGACGAGGCCGAGGTCGAGCGCATAATCGAGCGCGGAGTAAAGCGGCTGGTAGGCAAATATTTTACCGCGCGCGGCGGCGGCTGGGTGCAGCCCGACGACTCCCGTAACTTTAAAGATATATTTATTCCCGACGGCAGCCAGCTTGGCGCGCAGGACGGCGACAAGGTTCATGCGGAAATCACCGTATATCCCGTGCGCGAGGGCAATCCCGAGGGAGCGGTTATAGAAATTTTGGGCAAGGAGGGCCGCGGCAGCGATATATTAGGGCTTATCCGCAGCTTTTCGCTGTATGAGGAGTTCCCGCCCGCGGTGCTTGCGCAGGCAAAAAAGGTGGAAAAATCCCCGGCCGCGGCGGAAATCGCGCGGCGTGAGGACTTGCGCGGCGAGGTGATCGTCACCATAGACGGCGAGGACGCCAAGGATTTAGACGACGCCGTAAACGTAAAGCGGCTGCAAAGCGGCGGCTATGAGCTGGGCGTGCATATCGCCGACGTAAGCCACTATGTAAAGCCGGGCAGCGCCCTTGACGGCGAGGCGCGCAAGCGCGGCACCAGCGTATACTTTCCGAGTACTGTATTTCCCATGCTGCCAAAGGAGCTGAGCAACGGCATCTGTTCGCTCAACAGCGGACAGGACAGGCTGACGCTCTCTGTGTTTATCACGTTTACGTCCGAGGGCAAGCCGGAGGCCACCCGCATATCCAAGACGGTCATACGCACGGCGGCGCGCATGACGTACAGCGCGGTTACGGCGATTTTAGAGGGCGACACTGCCGCGCGCGCGCAGTACGCCGAGCTTGTGCCGCAGTTTGAGCTTATGCACGAGCTTTGCAAGCTGCTTGCAGACGCGCGCAGAAGCCGCGGCGCGGTTGACCTTGACATACCGCAGGTAAAGGTATTGCTGGGCGAGGACGGCGAGATAGACCAAATAATCCCCTATCCGCGCGGCGTATCCGACCGCATAATAGAGGAATTTATGATATGCGCCAACGAGGCGGTGGCAAGGTATATGACCGAGCGCGCAAACCCGTTCATATACCGCGTGCACGAAAAGCCGCTGCCGGAAAAGGTGGCCGCGTTTGCCGACTTTTCCGCCATGCTGGGCTTCAAGCTCTCCGGCAACTTTGAAAACATAAAGCCGGCGGAATATAACCGCTTGCTGGGCATGATAGAGGACGTCTCCGTACGCAACCTTGTCAACCGCGTAATGCTGCGCACCATGGCAAAGGCCAAATATTTTGAGCAAAACCTGGGTCACTTCGGGCTTTCATCAAAATGCTACACTCACTTTACTTCGCCCATACGCCGCTACCCCGACCTTTTTATACACAGGATAATCAAGGCGGAAATAGAGGGCAGCCTTGACTCGCACAGCCGCGCGCTGTACTCAGTGGACGCAAGGGAGGCGGCTTACACGTCAAGCGAGCGGGAGAAGGCCGCCGACGAGGCCGAGCGCGCGGTGGACGATTATTACAAGGCGGAATATATGCTACGCCGCGTGGGAGAGAGCTTTTGGGGAGTGGTGTCCGGAGTAAAGGACTTCGGCATATTTATAGAGCTGGAAAACACCGTTGAAGGGCTTGTGCGCATGGAAAATCTGCCGCAAGACGCATATGAATACAATGAGCGCATGTACACCCTGCGCGGCCGTGAGCACAGCTTCCGCTTGGGCGACAGGCTGGAGGTAACCGTGCTGAGCGCGCTGCCGCTTGCCGGCAAGGTGGAGTTTACGCTCACGCAGCTTGGCGGCGAAATGCTGTCCGGCGGCAGGTTAAAGGACGTGCAGACTGCCGGCGGCAGAAAGGGCGGCGCGCCTGCAAGGAGCGGCAAGGGCGGCACGGACACGCGCGGCGGCAAGGGCGGGCAGAAACAAGGCTCGCAGTCAAATCGCGGCGCATACGCGGATAAAGACAAAAACAAAGGCGCGGAAAAAGGCAACAAGAGAGGGGATGCCTCCCGCACCAAAAAACCCAAGGGTTCAGTGCGCTCAAACAAAAGTGAGGGCGAAAGCCGGTACGGTCTGCGCAGCGAGGCAGCAGCCGGAGAA
>CAZPMG010000111.1:0-1708 GCA_964587785.1 uncultured Clostridia bacterium | reverse complement strand
CAAAGTCCGTCAGCAGAGTTCCGGTTGGACAACGGCGGCGCAAACGGTTCAAAGCCGCGCAAAAAATCTGTTGCCACGCGCAAAAAACCAGGCGGAAAACCCGGCCCGGGCAAGGGCGGCCGGAGGTAGGCATGAAGGTCATAGCAGTCAACAAAAAGGCATACTTTGACTATTTTGTAGAGGAGCGCATAGAGTGCGGCATAGTTTTGGAGGGCGGCGAGGTCAAGTCCATAAGGGCGGGCAACGTCAGCCTGAAAGAGAGCTTTGCGCTGCTCCGCGGCGGCGAGCTGTGGCTTAAAAACGCGCACATTGCCCCGTACGACAAGGCCACGGCGTTTACAAAGCATGACAGCCGCCGCGACCGCAAGCTGCTTGCCACGCGCGGCGAACTGAATAAGCTTGCCGGCAAGGTCAACCAAAAGGGCTACACGCTTATGCCGCTGCAGATGTATTTCAAGGGCTCAATGGTAAAGCTTGAGATAGGACTGTGCCGCGGCAAGCAGCTACACGACAAACGCCGCACAATAGCCGACAGAGAGAGCGAACGCTCCGCCCAGCGCGCAATAAAGGAATACAACTGAGCTTACAGTCAAATGGACGATAAAATTACAATTAAGCGTCCAAGACACAATTAAGCGCTCAAAATTTGCAGGTTTTTTTGCAGGGTGTACGCGGCAAACTTACATAGAAGTATACGGCAAATTATATATTGCCGGCCGCCGCATAAAACTTTGTCACAATTCATATTTATTTGTACTAAATGACTATAATAAAAATTAATCGGTTACAGAGGTGACATTCTATGCCAATTATCATACCCAAGGACATACCGGCATTTAACGTGCTGCAAAAGGAAAATATATTTGTCATGACCGACCGGCGCGCCGTGTCGCAGGACATCC
This sequence comes from uncultured Clostridia bacterium, assembly GCA_964587785.1. Lineage (GTDB taxonomy): Bacteria > Bacillota > Clostridia > Christensenellales > HGM11417 > CAZPMG01. The sequence continues at coordinate 806 of CAZPMG010000111.1, read as the reverse complement.
GCCCCATTGAGGTGCTGATACTCAACCTCATGCCCACCAAGATAGAGACGGAGACGCAGCTCATTCGCCTGCTGTCAAACTCTCCGCTGCAGGTCAACATTACCCTGCTTTACACCGAGTCTTACAACGTAAAGAATACGCCGCAGACGCATCTTGACAAGTTTTACAAAAAGTTTTCAGAAGTCAAGGGCAAGCGCTTTGACGGCATGATAATAACCGGCGCGCCCGTAGAGACGCTCAAGTTTGAGGACGTGGCGTATTGGGACGAGCTGTGCGAAATTATGGAGTTTTCCAACGCCAATGTCACCAGCACGATGTACATATGCTGGGGCGCGCAGGCAGGCTTATATTATCACTACGGCATACCCAAGTATGCGCTTGACAAAAAGCTCTTCGGCATCTATCCGCACCGCAGGCAGACTGAGTTTGACCCGCTTTTAAAGGGCGCGGACGACGTGTTTTACATTCCGCATTCGCGGCATACCGCCATATCTGACGAGGAGATTCACTCGCGCGACGATTTGCGCGTGCTGGCATACAGCGACCAAGCCGGCTGTGCGGTGGTAAAGTCCGCCGACAACTCCAAGATATTTTTGACAGGTCATTCGGAGTACGACCGCGAATCGCTGCAAAACGAATACCTGCGCGACCTTGCAAAGGGCATGGACATTCAGCCGCCGGAAAACTATTACGTTGACAGCGAAAACAAAAAAATCCGCATGAACTGGATGTCGTTTGCAAACCTTATGTTTTCAAACTGGCTTAACTACTATGTGTATCAGGTGACGCCGTACAAGCTGGGCTGA
>CAZPMG010000110.1:2422-5267 GCA_964587785.1 uncultured Clostridia bacterium | reverse complement strand
TCTATCAGCCGTGCGGACGTGTATTCCGGCGTGCGGTTAAACCGCTTTACAAAGTGCAGGCACTGCGGCCGTCCGGCGTATATGCGGTTTGTGCCCTCCGCGCAGGTCAGCAGCATCTTAAAGCCCATGGAAAGCAGCGCGGCCTTTGCCGTGTCGTTAAATTTTCCGAACGGGTAGGCAAACACTTGAGGCGCGCGCCCGCACTCCTGCGCCAGCTTGTTTTGCAGGCGGGTGATGTCCTGATATATGTTCGTGCGGTACTGCAAATCCGTCTCGGCAACCGTGCGGTCAATGCCGTACCTCGGCTTAAACGAGTGCATATTATAGGTGTGGTTGCCGATTTCAAAGCAGCCCGAGCGTTGCAGCTTTGCTATCTGCGCCCAAGTCAGGTGCGAATAGTTCGGGTTGGAATGGTCGCCCGAGGTGCTGGAATAATTGGAAAACGCACCGATTATGTTTATGACCGCCTTTTGCCCGTGCTTTTTGAGCAGCGGAAGTGCATAGTGCATATTGTTGTAATGCCCGTCGTCAAATGTAAGCAGTACCGGCTTGCGCGGAAGGTTGCCTAATCCGGCGGCATAGGCAATCACTTCAGAGGGAAACACCGCCTGAAAACCTGCGGACTTGAGCGCAAGCAAATCCTTTTCCAGCTGCGCGGGGGAAACCACGTATGCGCTCTGCACACCGTCTAAAATCTTGTGGTACATAATAACAGGCAGCAGCACGCTTTGCCCTGCCGACAGCAGCGCGCTTTGTTTATCCGATTTTAACGCGCTTTGCTCTGCCGCGGTGTTGTTTTCGCCGTTTTCCTCTGTGGCAAAAGGCGCGGTTTCCGCCAATAGCGGCACGCTTTGCCCTGCCGACAGCAATGCGCTTGCCGGCGTTTTAGGTGTTTGCTGCGCCGTATATGCGCTTACGCCCAAAGCCGTATGCGCTTTGCATACAGCAGGCGCTGACACAAGCAGAGCGGCGGCAATTACGGATATAACGCACAAAACAAATTTTTTCATAAATTTAGTTTGAGCCGCACCAAAAAAAATATGCCCCCGCGGCCGTTGCCGAGACCAAAAAAACGCGCAAATAATATATACAACGCAGAAATATATGTTGATATCTATATTTGTAAAAACGAAAAAGCAACAAAACAAATTTTACAACTACCTAATAAAAGCATATAACTATTGCGGAAAGCTGTCGCGGCGTGTCAATATGTCGTGATTTTAACTTTTGCCGTACAAATATAATACTATATTACATGAGCATAGGATTGGTTACAACAAATTATGACAGGGCGGCGGCGGTGGCGTATGCGGAAAAGTGGGCCTTTTCCAGAAATCCACAGTATTACGACTTTGAAAACATAGGCGGCGACTGCACAAACTTTGCATCGCAGTGCATGTATGCGGGCAGCCGGATTATGAATTTCCGTCCGGTATACGGCTGGTACTATCTCAGTTTGAACAACCGCTCGCCGTCCTGGACGGGCGTGCAGTATTTTTTCAATTTTTTGACGGAAAACACCGGCATAGGCCCGTTCGGAAACGAAGCTCAGCCGGAAGAACTGCTGCCGGGCGACTTTGTGCAGCTGTTTCGGGGCGGCGTGTTCACGCACACGCTGATTGTTACAAGCACAGCGGGCGGCGAAATCGCAATTGCCGCGCACACGCTGGACAGCTTCAACCGCCCGCTAAAGACGTATGACGCACAGGGTATGAGGTTTATACATATAGACGGAGTAAGGAAGCCGGGCTGAAAACGTCCGCATTGGCATCAAGCGGCGGCGGTTTATGATGAATAGACGGCATAAAAAAGGCTGAAAAATTATACAACAAAAGTAAAAAGCATTCCTTGTCAAATGGAGGCAAAGCCACCGCAAAAAGCCTGTCAGTGTCTAATTTTAATCGTGTCAAATACTACATCCCCTTGACATGCTCCGTTATAAACCGCTCCTGCGCGCGTGCAACCGTTGCCTTTACTCAACAAGCTCCCAGCCGTCGCGATTGCTTTTGCCGACTTTTTCTGCGGCCACATTGCGCACGCTTATTTCAAACACTCTCCCGCCTTTAAACAGTGCGGTGAGAGTGTTTGGTTTTTCCGCGGAGTACTTGATATCCTGGGTTTCGTCAATTTCTGTAATAATCAGTTCGCCTACAGTAATAAGCAGTTTTTCCTCGTCCATGATACCCTCCCAATCCATTTTATAATATATTAACAAAATTCACAGTCTCACGCAACTAAATTACGCAGTCTAACGATAGCAAGTTATAGTGTTGCCTTGGGTTAAAATATAGTGGTAACACAAGTACGAGGTGTGAAGATTGATGAATGCAAACGATATAAAATGGCGGATTGACGAACTACGGTTAAAAAAAGGATGGTCATTATCTAAGCTTGCAAAAGAGGCGGGATTGGCTGAAACTACGGTTTATAATTGGTTTAATGAAAACAATTTCAATCCTTCCCGCAAAACAATTGCAAGCATATGCGAGGCATTAGGTATTTCTCTTGCTCAATTTTATTCGGGCATAGAGGAAGGCGCTCTATCGCCAAAGCAGGTGCTGCTGTTGGAGTTATTTGGCAAGCTTTCGGAAAAGCAACAGGACAATATAATAGAGATTATAAGAAACTTGGCCGAATAAAAAATGATTGGCACAGATTGACGCGCGCACTGCGTGTGCAATAATAAAATCTTAAACCCCAAGTAATATTGTTTTTTTGCTTCTTTAAGGGTCATGAAAAGAAGCGGGGTTGCAGGGGCAGCGCCCCTGCGCACTAATGCTGCCGCACATACTCCGGCATAACCGCCCCTGCGAACTAATATTCCCGCACATACTCCGGCATAACC
>CAZPMG010000110.1:0-2322 GCA_964587785.1 uncultured Clostridia bacterium | reverse complement strand
GTTCCCGCACGCACTCCGGCACCACCGCACACTTTCAAAGCGGTGTTTCGCAAGCCTTGAGGTTTTATGTCGTTTTTCCCTGCTGAAACATTATGTTTTTTTATAGCCGCAGGAGTTTATCTATTACTTGACTAAAGAATAATTATTTAGTAAAATATATTCGGCGAACTATTGCATAAAATAAATGTGCGGCGGTTTCCGCGGCCCAAGCTTCCCTGCGTCCGCGCGCGGGGTTGAGCTGGCGGTTTTCGGCAGCCGCACCGGACAGATGTTTTTTAGGCAGCCCAGCGCCCACGGGCAAGGGGGTTTTGCCGGTACAAATTTATAAGCGGAGGTAGCACAACATGCTCGGACTTGCATCCCGGCTTCTCGCGATTGCGGGAACAGACTACCTCATCATAGCCTTAATTGCACTAATATTTGCGGGTGCCGGTTTTTATGTAGGTTGGATATTAACTAAAAAAGCTATTGAAAAACAAATTGGTAACGTTAAAGAAGCAGCGCACAAAATCAGCAGCGCTGCGCAAGAGGAAGCAAAAAAGGTAATCGATGAGGCAAAAACCAGAAGAAAAGAAATAACATTAGAAGGAAAAGAAGAGATTCAGCGGCTCCGTCAGGAGTTCGAGCGCGAGCAGCGCGAAGCCAAGGGCGAAATCAAACGCACAGAACAGCGTCTTGTCCAGAAGGAAGAGGCGCTCGACAAAAAAGACGACACACTCAACAAGCGCCTGGAAGCGGCGGACGCAGCCAAGCGCGAGCTGGAAGCCAACGCCGAACGCGCACGCGAAGAGCTTGCCGCGCGCAAGAGCGAGCTTGACAAAAAGGAACAGGAAGTCGGTCACGCGCACGAAAACATGCTTGCCGAGCTTGAGCGCGTGGCAAACCTGACGCGCGATGAGGCAAAGGCGCTGCTTGTTTCCGAGTATGAGATGGAAGCCAAGCGCGACGCGGTGAAGATAGTCCGCGACATCGAGGCAGAGGCCAAGCAAGAGGGCGAGCGCAAGGCGCGCGAGATTGTAGGGCTTTCCATACAAAAATGCGCGGCAGACCACGCGTCCGAGTCCACGGTTTCCGTGGTTCCCCTGCCCAGCGACGACATGAAGGGCAGAATAATCGGCCGTGAGGGCCGCAACATCCGCGCTTTAGAGAGCGCAACAGGCATTGACCTTATAATTGACGACACTCCCGAAGTGGTAATTTTGTCGGGCTTTGACCCCATCCGCCGCGAGGTAGCGCGCATTGCGCTGGAAAAACTCATTGTGGACGGGCGCATACATCCCGCGCGCATCGAGGAGATGGTGGAAAAGGTCAAAAAAGACGTAGAGAACCAAATCAAAGAGGCGGGCGATGCCGCGGTGTTTGACACGGGCGTTTACGGGCTGCACCCTGAGCTGGTAAAGCTGCTGGGCAGGCTGAAGTTCCGCACCAGCTACGGCCAGAATATGCTCAAGCACTCCATGGAGGTTGCTTTTTTAGCGGCGACCATGGCGGGCGAGCTGGGCGCAGACATTGCGCTTGCCAAGCGCGGCGGGCTGCTGCACGACATAGGCAAGGCCGTGGACTTTGAGATGGAAGGCACGCACATTCAGATAGGCGGCGACCTTGCCAAAAAGTACCGTGAGAGCAAAGAGGTGGTAAACGCCATACTTGCCCACCACGGCGACGTAGAGCCAATAACCATAGAGGCAGTGCTTGTGCAGGCGGCAGACGCCATATCCGGCGCGCGCCCGGGCGCACGGCGCGAAACTCTTGAAAACTATGTTAAGCGCCTTGAAAAGCTGGAGTCCATTGCAAACTCATTCGACGGTGTGGAAAAATCTTTTGCTATACAGGCGGGGCGCGAAGTCCGCATAATCGTCAAGCCCGACCAGGTAGACGACGCCGCCACTGTATTTATGGCAAAGGACATAGCCAAAAAAATAGAGGAAGAGATGGAGTACCCCGGCCAAATAAAGGTCAACGTAATCCGCGAGCTGCGCGGCATAGAGTACGCAAAGTAGCCAAGTTTATTGGTGCGTACCAAAAGCGCGCGCAGGGTAAACGCAGCGTATGCGGCAGACCAAATTACGCCGATGTAAAAGTATTGGTTGCTATGACAATATATATAGTGAAATGTTGTAACTTTATATATAGGCGCAAACAACAAAGGCAAATAGCATAAAGCGGAAACTTATAGCACTTTTGTAAACGCAAATGTCAACGCAATTGCAAAGCAAAGCTGTATGCAGCAAATACAACATTAAATAAACGCGGTTTAAATCCCGGCGGAATTGCTTCCGCCGGGATTTTTGTGCTGTAGCAAGTAGCGTGAAAGTGTCAAGG
>CAZPMG010000109.1:4100-5278 GCA_964587785.1 uncultured Clostridia bacterium | reverse complement strand
CGTCGCGCACGTTGCCAAGCTTAAAGTCCATCTTTTTGAAAAGCTTGTCATAGGCGATATCCTTTTCCGTGGAGCGCGCGATGTTGCTCATGGCGCGCACAACCTGCACGGGATACTTACCCACCGAGGTTTCACCCGACAACATTATGCAGCTTGTGCCGTCGTATACGGCGTTTGCCACGTCCGATATCTCTGCGCGGGTGGGACGAGGCTTCTCTATCATGGATTCCAGCATCTCTGTGGCTGTGATAACGCGCTTGCCCATCATGCGCGAGGTCTTGATTATCTTTTTCTGTATGGCGGGCAGTTTTTCAAACGCCACCTCCACGCCCAAATCGCCGCGCGCAACCATTATGCCGTCGGATTCCGGAAGTATGGATTCCAGGTTGGCAAGCCCTGCCGCGCCCTCAATCTTTGCGATTATATCGATTCTGCGCGCCCTTTTGCGCTTTAAAAAGTTTCTAAGCTCACGCAGGTCAAACGCAGTTGAAACAAACGAAGCAGCAATAAAATCCGCGCCCGCGGCAACGGCAAACTCAAGGTCGGCAATATCCGCGTCGCTCAAAAAGGGCAGACCCAGCGAAACACCGGGAAAAAACATACTTTTGCGGTCGCTGAGCACGCCGCCGGTGATAACCTCGGTCTTGATATTGCTGCCGCGCACGCTCTTTACGCAAAATTCCAGCAGCCCGTTGTTCAGCAATATGCGGTCGCCGGCCTTGAGGTCTGCGGCAAGATTGTCGTAGCTTACGGACACCTTTTTTTCATTGCCCACAATGTCGTCTGTGGTAAATGTAAACTCGCTGCCCTCGTCAAGCGTCACCTTGCCGTTTTCAAACGTGCGGATGCGCACCTCCGGCCCCTTGGTATCCACCATAACGGGCAGTGCAATGCCAAGCTCGTTGCGGACGCGCTTTACAAGCTGAATGGTTTGCATGTGCTCCTCGTGCGTGCCGTGGCTCATGTTGACGCGCGCAACGTTCATTCCGGCCAAGGCCATGGCCTTGATGGTCTCATAAGTGCAGCTTGCAGGCCCGAGTGTGCAGATGATTTTGGTTTTTCTCATTGAAATTCCGGCGCTCCTTAAAATTTACCCTCACTGTCCCCTGAAAAATTTCTCCCCTAAAATAATTTAAAGCCAAGGGAAAAGCCCCGGCGAAAAAATTGCTCTGCCGCAG
>CAZPMG010000109.1:0-4000 GCA_964587785.1 uncultured Clostridia bacterium | reverse complement strand
CTGCCGCAGTTATAAAGCTACGGAGCATAGGGGCCTATCGCCTGACAGATAAATAACCGCGACGCATAATGCCTATTGCCTGTCAGATATAATAACCGCAATGCAAAAATACATTGCCGCAGGCATAACAGCCCAAACATAAATATTTTGCCGCGCAGGCGGCATTTCATGTATCGCACGCCGTCGGTGCTTTAAAAAAGTATATTTACCGCGTGTTTAAAGCATATTATCGCAGACGCACAATACCCCATTATCACTATATATATTTTAACGCTAACCGCCAAAAAAAGCAAGCAAAAACCGTGCGGCAGGACCGGTACGGGCAGTTTAAACGCAGATATACAAAATAAAAAACTTTTTATGCGCTAACGATTTACTTTTGCTGCACTAATCTGTTATAATTACCTGCAATTACGGTTTCAATGTTTTTACATATTTAAATATTTACAGAGGAGTACGACCATGAGCTTTAAGTTTGAGACACTGCAGGTGCACGCCGGACAGCAGGTGGACAGCACCACAAAGTCAAGGGCAGTGCCCATCTATCAGACCACATCGTATGTGTTTGACAACTGCGACGAGGGAGCCGAGCTGTTTGCGCTGAAAAAGGCCGGCAATATTTACACGCGTATAACCAACCCCACCACAGATATGTTTGAGCAGCGCATTGCCGCGCTCGAGGGCGGAGCGGCCGCGCTTGCCACAGCATCGGGTTCTTCTGCCATTACCTATGCCATAATGAATATCGCCGGCGTAGGCGACAACATAGTCGCAGCAAACACGCTTTACGGCGGCACTTACAATTTGCTTGTGCATACACTGCCTGCATTTGGCATTACCACTACGCTGGTAAACCCCGACGATCCCAAAAACTTTGAGAGCGCAATCAATGAAAACACCAAAGCGATTTTTTTGGAGACTCTCGGCAACCCCAACAACAACATAATTGATTTTGACGAGGTCGCAAAGATTGCGCGCAAGCACGGCATTCCCGTAATAGCCGACAACACGTTTGCAACGCCCTATCTGTTCCGCCCCATAGAGCACGGAATGGACATCGTGGTGCATTCTGCAACCAAGTTCATAGGCGGCCACGGCACAAGCATAGGCGGTGTAATCGTAGACAGCGGCAAGTTCGACTGGGCGGCAAGCGGCAAGTTCCCGCGCCTTACAAATCCCGACCCCAGTTACCACGGGCTGTCGTACACGCAGGCATTCGGCGGACTGGCATTTATTTTAAAGGCAAGGGTAACGCTGCTGCGCGACACGGGCGCGGCCATTTCGCCTTTTAACTCGTTCATGTTCATTCAGGGGCTTGAGACGCTCTCGCTGAGAGTGGAACGCCACAACGAGAACGCGCTCAAAGCTGTGCGGTTTTTAGAGACGCACCCCGGCGTAAGCTCGGTAAACCATCCGGCGGCAAAAAACAGCCCGTACGGCGCGCTGGCAAAAAAATATTTCCCGCAGTACTGCGGCTCGATATTTACCTTTGAGGTAAAGGGCACGCTTCAAACTGCAAAAAAGTTTGTGGATTCGCTCAAGCTTTTCTCCAACCTGGCAAACGTAGCCGACGCAAAGTCGCTTGTGGTTCACCCTGCAAGCACCACGCACAGCCAGCTCAATGAGGAGCAGCTTGCCCAGGGCGGCATAAAACCCTCCACGGTAAGACTGTCAATAGGCATAGAGCACATAGACGACATACTCGCAGACCTTGAACAGGCGCTTGCCGCCGCCGCGGAGTAAGTGCAAAGCGCTTGATATATTGTTTATATAATAAGGTAACGTACTGCATTAACCAAGCAATATATTTTGAGCCGCAGCGATTAAAACAATAATATAATACATTGCACAACGCAAGAGGCTGTCTCAATTTGAGGCAGTCTCTTAATTATGTTAATTACTACGTCCCCTTGACAGCCCTCCTTCCGCAAATTTTCTTGTTTGGAAAAAATTACAGCTTGACATACCCGCATAAAAGCGATATAATTATTAAGCAAACATATGTTTGATTTGGTATGCTTAAGCTTTGATTTGATAAGCGAAATTATATATTGTTTGCGTGGTGAGGTCAAGGGGCAAGGGTATGGAGCGCACTATTTTTCACAGCGACTTGAATAATTTTTACGCGGAGGCAGAGTGCCTGCGCCGCCCGGAGCTATCTGGCAAACCGGTGGCGGTGTGCGGTGACCCCAGTCTGCGCCGCGGCGTTGTGCTTGCCAAAAACGGAATTGCCAAGCAGTGCGGCGTAAAGACGGGCGATGTAATTTGGGAGGCGCGGCAAAAGTGCGCCGGCCTTGTGGTCGTGTCGGCGGACTTTCCGCTGTATCTGCGCCTGTCACGCGAGGTGCGCGGCATATACGACAGATATACCGACAGGGTAGAGCCGTTCGGCATAGACGAGTGCTGGCTGGACGTTACCGGCTGTCCGGGGTTAAAGGGCGGAGCGCGGGCGCTTGCGGACGAAATACGCGCGGTTATAGAGCGCGAGGTGGGCATTACCGCCAGCATAGGCGTGAGCTGGAACAAGGTGTTTGCAAAGCTGGGCAGCGATTTAAAAAAGCCCAACGCAACCACGGTGATAGACAGGGAAAATTACCGGCAGCTTATATTCGGGCTGCCGGCTGCCGCGCTGCTGTATGCGGGAAAGGTAACCTGCGCCAAGCTGGAAAAGCTGGGCATACGCACCATTGGGCAGATTGCAAGTGCCGACCGCGAGCTGCTGCATTGCTGCCTTGGCAAGTGGGGGGATACCCTGCACACATTTGCAAACGGCATGGACAGTTCTCCCGTGGCGGCAAGCTGCGCGCTGCCGCCGGCAAAATCCTTGGGCAACAGCACAACTACGGCAAGGGATTTGCGCAGTGAGGAGGACGCGCTCATTGCAATAACCGCGGTGGCAGAGAGCGTGGCAATGCGCCTGCGCGAACAAAACTTGAGGGGCAGAGTGGTGTGCGTGAATTTTCGCGACAGCAATCTGCGCAGCTTCAGCCGCCAAATGACGCTGGAGCGTCCCACAAACTTATCCACTCCAATAATTGAGGCGGCAATGTCGCTGCTGCGGGAGTATGGCTTTGACAAACCGCTTCGGAGCGTGGGCGTAAAGCTATCGGATTTGACGGAGGGGAGCACTGGATGTCAGATGTCTATGTTTCTGCCTGAGGAACAGGTGAAAAAGCAGGAGCGTTTGGAGCAGGCGTTGGACAATATAAAGCTCAAGTTCGGGCAAGGCAGCATAAAGCGGGGGACGCTGTGCATAGGCGGCGACCTTGCCGCGTTTCGCTCGGGAGAGGAAAGGATAATACCGCCCGGCTATACAGGACGGTATTGAGGCGGAGGAGCAATTCTCCGCTTGTTTTTTGCTTCGCGAGATGTCTGCACCTTTGAGGTTAGGTTGCAATTATTTAATGCCTGGTGATAAACAAAATAGTTAAAAAATCAGTTATTGCCTTTTTGCGGTGGGATGTGCTATACTATATAATAGGTAATAGTTTGCTGAAATACAGTGACGAGTGTTTTGCGCCGGTTTGAGAATAAGCCAAGAGGGCGCAGAGTTTGCAGCGGAGATTGATTTATTCTGCTTGACAGCAGGATAAGGGAGGAATTTATGGGCAAATATTTGTTTTATGTCATGCGCGGCGAAAAACTGTGCTTTATGCACGTGCTGCTCAATGCGCTTGACCTCAGCGCGTCAGGCAATGAGGTTAAGATTATATTTGAGGGGCAGTCGGTGACACTTCCGCCGGTGCTTGCCGGTGAAGGCAACGCGCTGTACAAAAAGGCGCTTGAGGACGGGCTTATTGCCGGTGTATGCCTTGCGTGCGCAAAGAAGCTGGGCGCTTACGACGAGGTGAGTGCGCTTGGCCTAAACTTTTTGAGCGACATGAGCGGCCACGCGGGGATGCGCTCATACACAGAGCAGGGATACTCGGTGATAACGTTTTAGCTTTATACTAAAGTTAACTTCAAAAGTTGCTCACAACTTTTGAAACGGCTTGCTTTT
>CAZPMG010000108.1:0-5405 GCA_964587785.1 uncultured Clostridia bacterium | reverse complement strand
AGATGTTCTCTCTACATCTTTTTCTATTCTCTTATGCAGTTGTCAATGTGCTTGTGTTATACGTCAACAGACATATATAGCCGGAATTGCTTCCGTTTGCGGACAACAGTCCGCTGGGTGCGCCCTTGCCTTAAATCGGCGCGGGTGCGATTTGGCCTTGCGGCCGTGCGCCCTTGCCTTGTGCATCAACGAAGATGCTTAGACCGCTTACGCGGCGGCGGGGTGCGATTTGGCCTTGCGGCCGTGCGCCCTTGCCTTGAGCATCAACGAAGATGCTTAGGCCGCTTACGCGGCGGCGGGGTGCGATTTGGCCTTGCGGCTGGTGGGCTCAAATTGACTTGAACAATCGACCTCGCGCTTATCAGGCGCGCGCTCTAACCAGCTGAGCTATGAGCCCGCAATGGTGGAGGTAAGCGGGTTCGAACCGCTGACCCCCTGCTTGCAAGGCAGGTGCTCTCCCAGCTGAGCTATACCCCCACGGCCAATTTTTATGTTTGCCGTGCGCTTTGCAGCCTTTGCAAGCCGCTGTGCCGACAGATTAAAAAACTGCCAAGTCCTTTGACAGCCTTAAAATAATATCATTTATTTGCACCGTTGTCAATTGTTTTTGCGCATTAAAATTAATTTTTCCGCCTTTTTAAATGTGCGCCCTGCTCTGCCGTGTGCTTGCGGGGATTTACACACTATTATATGCAAAAAACCGGAGTTTTGACAGCATAATTTACCATTTAATACAATAAGTTGCTGTGCGATAATTTGATTTTTTTATCCCGGCTAAATCAGTTTGGAAATATCCGCTATGCTGCCAAGCACCAAATCCGGCTGTACGGTTATTTCTCCGAGCTTGCTCTCGCCTGTTAGCACAAGCACGGACCTCATTCCGTTTTGTTTTGCAAAGAGAATGTCGGTGTATTGCCGGTCGCCGAACATAGCCGTATTTTTTGCGGGTACACCGTATCGCTGAGCAATTGCGCGCGCCAATACAGGCCCGGGCTTGCCGCACACCGCATCCGGACGGTGGCCGGTTGCAGCCTCTATCAGAGCCATAAAGCTGCCCGCATCAGGCAGGTAAGCCTCCTCCGCAGGACAAGTAAGGTCGGCATGGGTTGCTACATATTTTGCGCCGCGCTTTAAAAACACCGCGGTATCCGCCAGCTTTTGATAGGTTAACGCGGTGTCGTAAGTCAGAAGCACTACATCGGGATTTTTGTCGTCAAGCCTTATGCCGCGGGCAGTAAGTTCACCGAGCACGTCCGGCGTTGCCAGCGCATATACGCCTGCGCCCGGGCAGTTTTGCTCAAGATACATCACGGCGGCATCTGTGGAGGTAAGCAGCTCGTCCTCGGTTACGTCAAGTCCCAGTCCGCTCAATTTTTGCAGGTACTGCGCCTTGGAGCGTGAGGAATTGTTTGTCAAGAAACACACTTTTGCGCGCCGCCTGAGCAAATCAATTATCTCTAAGGCGCCGGGAATCAGGTTTTGCCCCACATACACCGTGCCGTCAAGGTCAAACACAAACAGCTCAATATCCTTTAAATACTTTGTCATGCGTAATAATCCTTAAATATACTTTTATCAATTTGTAGCCCTTGCCGCAAGCAGAAACAGGCAGCCTTTATATTGGGGATTAAGCCATCAACAGATGCTCTAAATAGCCGCGCAACTGCAGATGCCCAAGCACTGTCAGTCCGCCGCCGGCCTCGGCGGCGAGCGCAAACGCTCTGCGCATCTCCCCCGGAAGCAGGCAACCGCTCAGCCAGTAGCCGGCGTCCGCGTATATCTTTTTAAACGCATCAAGCGCCCAGCGCGCCTTTTCCAGCGTGCTCAAGCTGAGTGCGTGCATTTCACTCCGATACTGCGAAAGTTTGTGCTCAAAAAGTCCGTCCTCGCAAAGTTTATGCTCCCTGGCGCGTGCGTAATAGTCGCGCTGCTGCATTCCCAGCTCAGTGTGCAGCAAGTGCGCGCGCCGCAGCGGGTCGGGCGGTAGAAGCACGTTTGCGTGAGCCTTTTCAAAATACATGCCGCTGATTCTCGCCGTATAACATAGGCTTATCAGCGCATATTCACCGGGCAGGCGGCAGCTCTTGCCGCGTCTTAATGCCAGCATTTCCAGCATATCCGCCAAAAGCTTTTCCGAGCCGCCGCGCACGCGTCCGCCGGGTTCCAGCTGATTTGCAAGTGAACAGAATACCAGAGCGCGGCACAGCTCAAGCACGGCGTCGCGGCTGCCCTTTATCAGCCCCTCGCTCACGCGCCGCACGCTCTCCGCGCTGCGGATGATAAGACGCGCGGTGTTTTCGCAGTAGCGCTCGCCGGTGAGCGCGCGCGCAAAGCTCCAATCGAGCAGCGCGCCCCATTTGGACATCACCGCGCCGAAGCCCGCGGCCACCAGCACGGGCGGGGCACCCAGCGCGGCGTCCGTATCCAGCAGGAAGTATTCGGGAGGCTTTGCGGCAAACGTACGCTTTTCCTCGCCGGAATAAAGTTCTGCCCACGGCGAAAGATAACCGTCGGTGGCAGGCGAACTGCCCACCGCCACGTGCGGAAGTCCGGTGATTGTTGCGGCGTATTTGGCTACGTCGGTAACCGCGCCGCCTCCGTACGAAACTATCAGCCGCACATCCTCGCTGTGCTTGACCAGCCTTGCGCTGCTCTGCACGGACGGACGGAATCTCTCGGGGAACCTTACCGTGCTAACCAAGTGCGTGCCGGCAAGCGTGCGCTCAAAGTCGCGCGCGCAGGAGCCGTACATATCGTCCGCACAGGCAAAGAGTATGTGCCCGGAGGGCTGAGCCTCTGCCGCGCAAGCCGCAGCCTGCTGGCGCGCACTGCCCCTGAGCAAAATTTTTTTGGTAGAGACCGAATGTTCCGCTGAACAGCCGCAGTTAAAGCTGCCGCCGCAAAAACCGCTGAGATTGAGCTTGGTAAAATCCGTATACTCCATTTACCCCTCCGCCGCTGCCGTATGCACTGCCGCAAGGAAAGGTCAAACTTAACCAACCGATACCCCGCGCTTGCTCATATAAACGGCTTTGCTTTACTGACAATTTTAGCACATTGCGGAGATATTATTTTGCCGGCTTTTGTCGGTTTTTTGGGTATTATATTAATTTGCTGTTTGATAATAAATTTATTCTGAATATTGAGGCTTTAAGACTTGTCAGCTCAGCGCTGCGGGAGATATGGGCAGGTTTTTTGTGACGCTGCGGAAGTGCTCAATATACTCCGGAGTAAGCAGTATTTTATCCAAAATCTCCAGCGCACTCGCAATTTGCGCCTTGGTAAGCGGCAGCGCGGTGCCGCCGCTCTGCGCCCTGCCCATAAAGTCGCCCGCGCCCCTGTCCGAAAGGTCGCGATCGGCAAGCTCAAAGCCGTCGCTGCATTCGGTGAGCGCCTTGAGCCGCTCATGAGAGCTGTGCGCCGCGCCGTTTGCGCACAGAAAACACCAGCTCTGTTTAGTGCCCCTGCCAACCCTGCCGCGAAGCTGGTGCAGCTGCGACAGCCCGAATCGCTGCGCGCCCATTATGCACATAATGTCTGCCTCGGGTACGTCCATGCCCACTTCGATTACAGTGGTAGACACCAAAACGCGCGTTTCCCCCGAGCTGAACTGCGTGAGCGCGGCTTGTTTTTTTGCCGCGGACATTGAGCCGTGCAAAAGGCCGCAGGGCACATCTTTCAACACGTTTTTGCTTAAATTTTCATACAGCGTCTGGGCGGCGGTAAGCTCGTCGTCCTCGCCGTAAATAAGCGGACATACGATATACGCAGAGCTTCCCGCCTTGGCACGCTCGGCAATAAATTCAAACATATCCGCCTGCCGCTCCTCGGGCACTATGCGCGTGAGAACCTCGGCACGGCCTGCGGGTTTTTCGTGTATTTCAGTTTTATTTAGGCCGCCGTACAGTGACAGCGAAAGCGTGCGCGGTATGGGCGTCGCGCTCATGCTGAGCACGTCTGCCGCCTGGGACTTTTGCTCAAGCGCGGCACGCTGAGCTACCCCGAACCGCTGCTGCTCGTCCACAGCTATCAGCCTTAGATTTCTAAACTTTACGTCGGGGCTGAGCAGCGCGTGCGTGCCTATGGCAATCTCCGCCTCGCCGCTCTCCAGTTTGCCAAGCAAAGTCTTTCTCTCGCGCGCGCCGCCCGTAAGGCACACACAGCGCACTCCAAGAGGCAGCAATAGATTGCTGAGCGTGCGGTAATGCTGTTGGCAGAGCACCTCTGTTGGCGCAAGCAGCGCCGCCTGAAAGCCGCTTGCCGCCGCGGCATACAGCGCAAACACCGCCACAGCGGTTTTGCCGCACCCCACGTCGCCCTGCAGCAGTCTGTTCATGAGCTTTTCTGAGCTTAAGTCTGCTATAATGTCCGATATTGCGCGGTCTTGCCCGTCAGTGAGTTTATAGGGCAATATCGATTGAAAGCTTTGCCGCAGCGCGTTTAAGTCGCCGTAGCTTTGCGAACGCGCGGGCTTTGACACAAGGCCGAGTATCTTGCTCTGCACTGCGGATGCGAGAAAGCGCTCAAGTGCAACCCGCTCCAGCGCCTCCTGCGCTTGAGCCTCCGACTTAGGCAGGTGCAGCGCGGCATACGCATACTTGAGCGGAATAAGGCCTGCGCCCTCCTCGTCAGGCACCACGCTTTTTACGTCAAAAGACGCAAGGCATTCCCTTACGATCCGGGAGAAAACTCCCTGCGCCATACTGCCGCGCAGCGCATAAACCGGCATAAGACCCTTGAGTCTGTTGAGAGTGTGCGCGCGCTCAAATGTTGGGCTAAAAAGCGTGACATAGCCGCGCTTTACGCTTGCCCTGCCGTAAAAGACGTATTCCTCGCCCTCCTTGAGCGCGTGCAGCACAAACGGCGCGTTGAAAAACATCAGGTTGAACGTCTTTGCCCCGTCCGATGCGCGCGCGGCAATATACCGCCTGCCCGTCCTTGAGCGCACGGCGCGCGGCGCGCTTTGTATGATGGCGCGCACAAGCGCCATCTCTCCGTCCGCGCAGGCGGAGACACCGGGAAGCGTCTGCATATCCACATAGCGTTTGGGAGCAAAGCCGAGCAGCGTCTGAGCGCCGGTTATTCCCAGGCTTTCAAGCTGTTTCAGCCTTGTCTCGGCTACACCTTTTACGTTTAACAGTTCCATTTTTATATTCACTCAATTGACAGTCAATTAATACATAATTGACCGTAATCACTTCAATACAGCTATATATGGCAAATCCGGCAATTGCGGCACTAAAGGCCGATTGCCGGATTTTTGTGTATATTTGATTGACAGTGGTTCTGCCGCTAAAGCCAAATGTTTTTAGGTATTATAGTCAAATTGACTATATATCAAATTGCCTGCATTAAGCGTCTTTATTAAGCGTCTTTGAGTGTCAGGTGCAGGGGCAGCCCGTCCT
>CAZPMG010000107.1:1821-5407 GCA_964587785.1 uncultured Clostridia bacterium | reverse complement strand
CGCAAAATTATAAGCGGACTTTTTGCGCTCTGTCAAGTCCGAATTTATTGACGCATAAATAGGTTCATTTTGCGCGGTTTAACTGATTTTACAAAAATTTTACTCTAAAAACCAAAACACAGCCAAAAAGCGCGCAGAAAATAGAATTTTTATTGAATGTTTACCATAAATATGATATAATAACTTGAGATTTATTATACTTGCGGGGCGGTAGGCCGGGCGGCGCGAGGGAGCGGCCGGGCAAACACCCGTCAATTATTTTCGCAAGGAGAGATTGAGATGAAAAGGGTACATTTGATTCTGATTGCGGTTTTCATGGCGGCGGCCTTGCTTTTTACGGCGGCATGTGAAAACGGACGGCCGGAGCTTGTCTCGGTCAAGCCGGGCTTTGCCCAATATTACGTCCTGGGCCAGTCGCCGGATTTTTCCGACGGCAGCTGGGCGTTTGAGGTGACGGACAGCGGCGGGCAGTCATATGACGTGCAGGTGACGCCCGACGACTATTCTACCGACTTTGACGGGGAGCAGGCGGGCGAATACGAGCTGACGCTTGACTACCCCGGCCACAGGTTTGTGATTCCGCTCTACGTGCTGGACGCGGCAGAGCTAATCATAAATGCGCCCGCGGGCGTGGTAATACAGCCCGCCTCCGAAGAGGAAACCACGGTAAGCTTTACAGAGGACTTCAGTTTTTACGCGTCGGTTGCAGAGGGCTATGAGCTTTCAGAGGACGGTTTAAGCCTGAGCCTTGGCGGAAAATTGCTTGCGGACCCGCAGGAACAGGATGAAGCGCTGCTGTATACGGTATCCGCGCAGTGGCTGACCGAAAACGTGCGTCTTAGCGCGCAAGGCAAGTTTAATGCGCAGTTTTCGGCAACCGGCGTCCAGGTCAAGACCTATGCGGTTACGGTGGAAAACACCGCGCTGCCCGAGGGCGCGTTTACAGTCGACGCGCAGGCAACCGCAGAGCACCACAGCATTTTAAGCTTTACGGTTACGGCAGCTGAGGGATATACCCAGTCCGCGCCCAGCGTGAGCTACAGCATATCAGGCGGCGAGCCGCAAGAGCTTGTGCCGGTAAGCGGCGTATATGACATAGAGGTCACCGGCGCAGTCAAGATATACGTGCAGGGCGAGTATGAGCTCAACACCTATACCGCTCAGCTTAGCGGCGGCGACGGTTACACCGCGCAGTCAGCCTCGCAGGAAATCACGCACGGCGACAGCTTTGCCTTTACGGTAGAGCTTGAAACCGGATACGACCGTTCGGACATTGCCGTCTACTACACCATGGGCGGCGGCGACAGGCTGGCGGCACCCGGCACAGACGGGCAGTATACAATCGAGGACGTTCGCGGCGACCTTGACATAGCGGTAGAGGACGTCACGCTCAACATATACGGCGTTGAGTTTGACCAAAACGAGGGCTATGACGTTATCGATATGGTGGAAACCGCCGAACACGGACAGAGCTACAGCTTCAAGCTGCAGCTTTGGGCAAGCCACAGCAAGTCGACCATAGAGGTAAGCTATTCCGTGGGCGAGAGCGCCGCGGCGGTATTGACCGCTGACAATGACGGCGTATACACAGTGGAAAACGTAACCGGCGACCTTTACATAACAGTAGAAGACCTTGAGGAAAACACCTACACCGTAACCCTGCCCGAGGGCACGGGATTTGCTGCGGCGTTTACCGAGGGCTACAGCGGCACGGTAATACATGATTATTCCGCAAAGTTCACCGTCACGCTGAGCGAGGGTTACACGCAGAGCCAAGACACGTTAAAGGTGTACGCCGCGGCAGGCGAGGGCGATGCTGTTGAAATTACAGCTGACGAGCACGGCAATTATATGCTGGATAACGTGACCGCAGACATGACTATCACAGTCAGCGGCGTTTCCATAAACACATACACAGCGGCGCTTTCCGGCGAGCAGGACGGTTTTACGTTTGCTTATGCCGAAGGCTACTCGGCAACCGCCGAGCACGGCGCGTCAGTAAAGTTCAGCGTAACAGTGCTTGCCAGCCACTCACAGTCGGCGGCGCAGCTGAAGGTGGAATACGCATTTGGCGGCGAAACCGTAACGCTCACGGCAATTGACGGCGTATACACAATTGAAAACGTGACCGGCGGCATTGACATTGTTGTGTCCGGCCTGACCAAAAACACATACGCCGTAACACTTCCGCAAGAACCCGTAGGTTACACCGTAACCGCGGAGGAACAGCAGACAGAGGTAACACACGGCGATAGCTACAAGTTCAGCGTAACTGTAGACACCGCGTACGACCGTTCGCAGTACACTGTGGAATATATGCTGGGCGCAAGCGATTGGCAGGCTCTCACCGCGGGCGAGGGCGGGGTTTACACCGTTGCCGATGTGACCGCGGCCGTTACGGTGCGCGTCACGGGCGTGCAGCGCAACATATATGCGGTCACACTGCCCGCTGATACGGTGGGCTATGAGATAAGCTCTGAGCAGCAGGGCGGCGTCAGCCACGGCGCGGACTATGTGTTCAGCATTAACGTGCTTGCCAGCCATTCACAGTCGCAGACAGTGGTAAAGGTTTCCGTGGGCGGCGGTGCAGAACAGGTCATAACGCCCGATGCGGAAAGCAAGCTTTACACCGTTTCCGCACTTGCCGACGACATTCAAATATTCGTTTACGGCGTGGAAATCAACACATATGACATAACCGTACCCGAAAGCGTACCCGGCAGCGGCTTTACATATGCGGTGCAGGGCGGCGGCGCGAACACCGTAAATTACGGCGCAAGCTACAGCTTTACCGTAACGGTACAAGGCAGCCACTCGCAGTCGGCGGCAAACCTCAAGGTGGAGTATTCAACTGACGGCGGCGAAAATTATACGGTACTTACGGCAGTTGACGGCGTATACACGGTGGCAAACGTCACAACCGGCATAAAGATTTCCGTAAGCGGCCTTGTTGTCAATGAGTACACTGCAACAGCGGACAGCGGCGAGGGCTACCAAGTGGCTCTTACAAACGAAGGCAAGGTAAACCACGGCGGTACGTATAAGTTCTTAGTGATTATTAAAAAGCCTTACAGCAAATCGCCCGTAACCGTAAAATATTCCGTGGGCGGCGGCGAGCTTATCGATATTACGAACGACGGCGTGCCCGTTAGCGATTATCAGGATTACACCGGGGGCGTAAAGGAATATACCTTGACGGATGTAACCGGCAACGTGAATATATACATTGACGGCGTAACGCTCAACTCATACAAGGTGCAAATCAAGTATTCTAACGATGCTCCGTCATTCTCATGGACGCTCATGCACGGCGAAAGCAAACAGATAAATGTTCAGCCGCAGGACGGCAAGCAGATTGAGGACTATGACTTCTTCTACATCGTAGACGGCGAAGAGGTTGCCCTAACCGACGAGGGCGCGGTTGCCATATCCGCTGACGGCACAATCACCTTTACAGAGATAGCGCAGGATTACGTAATTGTAATGCGGCTAAAGCCTTAACCAAAAGCGTAAAATAAAAAATCCGGGCGTCCGCACAGACAAGTGCGTACGCCCGGTTTTTTATTGCCCGGATAAATTATCGCTT
>CAZPMG010000107.1:0-1721 GCA_964587785.1 uncultured Clostridia bacterium | reverse complement strand
AACTAAAGAGTGTTGGCTTGAGAGAGCGTTTTTTATACTGTCATAAGTATAAGAACGCTCTTTTCCGTTTGCGCCCACACTTTCGGCATTAAACGTAAGCGCGTTCACCTGTGCGCTCATGCAAACCGCCTGCCTTGGGCATAACTCACAAAAATATTTTAAAAAACATAATATAATATGATTGACAATATTGTGTGACATACAGTATAATGACAGCGAGGTGAACAAAATGACCGACCAAAATTTATTTGATTCGCTGGTTACAGAGCTAAAGAGGGGCACGCTCACGCTGGCGGTGCTGGGCAGTCTTTCCCAGCCGCGCTATGGTTACGAGTTGCTGCAGCAGCTGCAGGGCGGCTCTTTGGACATCGAGGCTAACACGCTCTATCCGCTGCTCAGGCGTTTAGAGAGCCAGGGACTGCTCAGCAGCACTTGGGACGTGGGCGAGAGCCGTCCCCGCAAGTACTACAAGCTGTCCGGGCAGGGCAGGGGCATCTATTTAAGGCTGTGCAGGGAATGGGAGGCTATGAACGGCATCATCTGCAAAATAATTTCCGCAGGAGAAGACAAAAAATGAAAAAGGATTATATCAAGCTTTACCTTGACAACGTGGTGTGCCGCCTGCCGCAAGAGGACAGGGCGGAGGTGCGCAGAGAGCTCAGCTCCAACATCTACGATATGCTGCCTGACGGCGCAGGCGACGCGGAAATCAAGTCCGTGCTCGAGAGCTTAGGCCCGCCTGCCCGCCTTGCGGAAAAATACCGCACAAACCCGCGCTATCTGATATCCCCCGCGATGTTTGACAACTATATAAGCGTGCTCAAAATAGGCGTGCCCGTGGTTGCGCTGGTGGCTGCGTTCGCCGGCTTTTTGACGGCGCTCATAGGCATAATCGCCGGCGGCGTAACCGAGGTCTCCGAGATAATGTCCGAGATAATCGGCGGTTTTTTGTCCTCGCTGTTTTCCGGCGCGTTCTATGCCGCTGTGCTGATAACCGCAGGCTTTGTAATCTATGAGCACGCGAACAAAACCGCAGAAAAGCAAAACCCCAAGCCATGGAGCGCCGACGATCTGCGCGAGGTAGCTCCGGGCGCGGCGGCAAGCGGCATTTCGCTTACGGGCAGCATAGCAAGCATAGCGGTGACGGTGTGTGTTTCGGTGTTTTTCGTGCTGCTTTCGCTCAACATACTGCCCGATTCCGTGTGGTTTAAATACAACAACGTAGAGATTTACAGCTTTTTTTCAAAGGAATTTTTGAGTCACTGCCTGTATGTAATACCCGTGCTTGCGGCGGCGTCCATATTTACCGACGCGCTCAAAATCAAATACCGCAGATGGACAAAGAGCGTAATTTATTCCTCAATAGCCACCAGCGTTATATACTTGGCGGCGGCGGTAGTGCTGTTTACGCGCCCCAATATGCTGAGCGCGGAGTTCACGGCGTTTTTGCGCACGCTGCCCGTGGATTCGCCGGCGATAATCGAAGCGCTTGCCGGCGGAAAGGCAATAGCCGTAGCGGCAATATCCATAGTGACGGTGATAGCAGTGATAGGCATAGCGCAGTCAGTGTATCAGCTGTTAAAGACAGAAAGGCAGCTGTAACTGCGTCTACCGCGTAAACTTGGCAGGCTTTGCAAGCAGAGCAAGCTGTAAACGCGATTTGCAATTAAACACAAAGACGCACACGGCGCCGCCTCATATGGTGGTGCCGTGTGCGTTTG
>CAZPMG010000106.1:0-5546 GCA_964587785.1 uncultured Clostridia bacterium | reverse complement strand
TGTGAAGTATTATACCAGAATTCCGCTTTTTTCAATGCTAACATTGGCAAAGAATGTAAAGTCAAAGCTGTTAATGCAAGTTAGCCTAAAAAAACAGCATTAGGTCTTTTGATTTTTTTCAAAATTCGGTCGAAACTGTCTAACTTGGCGCTGCGCTTAAATCCGGATGCGGAGCGGGCATGTTTCCGCACTCAACGCCGCCGTTTGGGGCGGCCGTGCTGCCGCGCACCAAAAACTCCGTGTCAATCAAGCTGGTGCGCGGCACGGCGCTTCCGTTTATCTGGCTGAGCATGAGCTCTACAGCGGTTTTTCCTATCTCAAAAAAATTTTGCCTGACGGTGGTGAGCGGAGGCGAGGCGTTCTTGCCGCCCGGCACGTCGTCAAAGCCGGTGATTGAGATATCCTCAGGTATGCGCAGGCCGTACGAGCCCGCAAATTTTATAAAATTCATGGCAAGGTAATCGTTCAAAAAAGCTACGGCGGTGGGCGGCTTGGGCGCCGACAGCATCTTTGTAAAGCTCTTTTTTACTACGCTGTTGTAGTAATCGGTTTGATGCTTGGGTGAATACTTTATCAGCTTATCCGACAGGTTGTGCAAGCTGAAAATGCTCTCTCGCGAGGCAGCCGCGCCGGCTTTGGTGAGCGTCTCCAAAAACCCGCGCAGCCTGTCCTGCTCGGGCTGGATGCTGTTTATGTTTATGGCGGAAAACACAATGTCTTTGTGCCCCAGCTCCAGTAGGTGGTTGACCGCAAGAGTCATGCCCTGCACGTTGTTACTGGTTACCAACGGCGAATCGATGCCCGGCACGCGCCGGTCCAAAAATATTATGGGAATGCCGCGCGCCTTAAATTTATAGAGTATGTCAAGGTTTTCTATGCCAGTGCAGGGATAAAGGATAAGCCCGTCCACGTTTAGCTCCAGCAGGCTCTCCAGAAACTCGCGCTCGCGCTCCACGTTTTCAATGCTGTCGTAAACCGGGGAAAAACTGTTGCGGGCCAAGGCGCACGTCTGTATGCCGGACACAAGCTGTGCATGTAAATCTTCCTTAAAGGGCAAGATAGTAGGGATTATTTTGTAAAAATCGCGTGAAAACTTGCCGTTAATAAAGGTCCCGCCCTTTTTTACGCGGTAGATAAGGTTCATGCGGCAAAGGTAATCCAACGCTTTGCGGATGGTGGAGCGGCTGACGCCGTATCTTGCGGCAAGGTCAACCTCACGCTCAAGCTTGTCGCCGGCGGAAAGCCTGTCCTCCTTGATCTGCGTGATTATGTCGCAGTAGATTTGCCAATAGAGAAAAGAGGTCTTGTTTTTCATACCTGTATTATATCATATCCTCTTGTTTTTTTTAACAATATGTATAAAATTCGCGCAAATTTTTTTGTTTTCTGCAGACATATTGTGTGTCCGGCCGGTTTTTTGAGGCAAAGGGTATTGACACGGACAAACTGCAATGTTATCATAAAAATAGCGATACTAATCTATGTTTAAATGGTTTCCTTGATCCGGTTTTTTTGGTTGAACGGGCGTGACATATTTTTGTCGCAGCGCACAGCGCCTTTTGCGCTTCAGACGGTTTAGCTTAAAAACCCGTCGGATCCGGCGGACATTAAAAACAACTTTAGGTCGTGTAAACAATCCCTAGTATAAAAAACATTTTATTTCTGGAGGGAAAAATCTATGAGAAACCTAAAAAGCAAACTGTTATCCTTGTGCGTGCTCTGCCTTATTGTGTCTGCCGCCCTGCTGGGCTCGGCAGGGACGGGCGGCCTGTATGCGGCCGGGCAAGGCTCTGCAATCGTCAACCAGACCGCGCTGGGGGAAATCACCGGGCCGAACGGCGCGGAATGGGACCGCGGCGACCTTGAGACCAGAAACGTCTCGCCGCTTGCAAGCTCGGGCAAGTCCATCGAGTTTAAAAACGCTGCCGGCTGGTTTAATCTCGAGCGTACGCTGGGCACGGCAATCGATGCCGTGGCCGAGTTGGATGTAAGCTATGACAGCGAGGCAAAGACCAGCGACATGGGAATTGCTTTTTGGCTGTACGTGGGCGACGAGACCACAATGGAAGCGGCAAAGAGCATGGATCTCAAGATGTGGATAGGGCCGGATTCCGGTAACACCTGGCACGAGTCGGTAACCGTCACCGGGCTTTTGACCGGCTGGAACGAGCTTGTGCTCAAGCACAATGCCGCGTGGTTTGCGGCGGGCAGCCCGTCCTCGGTTTCCGCCATTAAATATGTCAAAATAGTAATGGAAAACCTGGGCGAAAACCCCAAGGTCATGGCCATAAACAACCTGCGCCTTGTAAAGACTTCGCTTGGGAGCGGAGTGGCGATCAACGCCCACGAGGCGCCGGGATACGATGCGGCGGATTCCGTTGCCTTCAAGGATGCAAACCAGGCCGGGCTTGCGTATTATCCCGAAGGCGCACAGCTCTCCGACAACGTGCCCGAGGGCATGACGGGCCAGTCAGTAAAGCTTTCAGCACGCACTTCGCACGAAAAAGTGTTTGGCAGCGCGTTTGACGCAATCGCGGCGGGCAAGGCATGGCTTAGCCAAAGTGAAATCAACGCGTGGCAGTCGGCCGCGTCAATTTCGTTGTGGCTGTATATACCCGACGTTGTGGAATACAAGGACGCAATGGCAAACGCCGCCGGCTCAGAGTACGCCGCAATAGTTTTCAGCAGCAGCGGCAGCGCGGTAAACTCGGTGAGCGTCAGCCTGAAGGACAACTACGCAATGCTGCGCGAGGGCTGGAACCAAATCGTACTGCGGCTGTTCAACGGAACGCTTGACACGGCCGGCATCAATTATTTCGGAATTTACAACAACATGGGCATTGAGCAGCAGCTCGAGGTCTACGGCGTGTGCGTTGCCCGTTCAAACATAATACAGCAGGGCGCGGTAATCAACGACAACACCACAGGCGCGGCATTCCCCAATAGCTCGCACAGCATTGAACTAACCGACGGATCGACTGCCGACGGCTGGACAAACGTCTCCGGCACGGAGGCGGTTAGCGCCGGCAGCCTGACAAGCGCGGTGGTTGCGCAGGTTCCCTCAACCTATACCGCATACACGGCGGCGGGGCTTGACACCGCCGACTGGACGGCGGATTATATCACGGTGACGGCATGGATTTACACAAATAATCCCGCCAAGCTCAAAAACACCTTCAACTATATCTACCTTGCCGAAAGCCAGGCTCAGTACGATGCGGACAACTATTACGAATATGCGCTCACCGGGTTGCAGTTTGTAAAGGGCTGGAATAAGGTAAGGCTGAGCGTTGCCGAGAATTACCTCAACGGCACGGTTGACGCGTTAAACATCAAGTACCTGCGGTTTGAGCTGCCGTCCGCCGCCGACAGCAAGATTGCCCTGAGCGAAATCAGCATGTACGAAAGCTCCAACAAGGACAAGCTGGCGTTGGTAAGCAAGATAATGGAGGTGGACGACGCACCTCCCAACCTTGAAAACAAGAACACGCTGAGCGCTACGGACTCCATAGATTACTGGGACCAGTACGCGTTTGGAATCATGCCCTACGGCGCGGAGGACGGTCAAACGTCGGTATATATGCGCTCGGAAAGCGGTGTCATGCAGACAAGGCTGCGCGCCGCGCCGCTGGACATCTCGGGCTACAACTTCAGCCACACCGTGCTTACGTTCTGGTTCTATATCAACGACTCCGACCTGATGAGTGACAAGGACGCGCAGATCGAGCTTGGCTCCGGGCTGCTCGAGGACGACAGCAACGAGTTCGGCTGGGACTTCAAGCTGTCCTCGTTACCCGGCTTAGAGTCGGGCAAGTGGCACAAGCTGGCGCTGCGGATAATCCCGCAGGGGCTGACCGACAGCAACGAAAAAGGCATGGTAAACCTCAGTGAAATCAGGTTTTTCCGCATGTATTGGCTGGATACCGCAAATGAAGGCGAGTCCGCCAAGGCGCTGATTTCCACGCTCACCATCGAGGAGATGGACGTAAGCGGGTTTGACGGTGATACGGTTATTCTGGAAAAGAGGGACTTCACGCAGGGATACACGCCGGGCGAGATAGACGAATATGACATGACAGAGAGCGCGGACGGAACCTTCCCGCAGACAAGGCCGGGCGAGGAAGAGCCGGGCGGCGATGAGGAACCGGGCGACGGTGACAACGGCGGCGGCGGCAAAAAGCCTGCGTGCGGCTCTGCCACGGCGGCACAGGCTGCGGCGGCTGTGGGTGCGGCGGCGCTGATCGTCGTTGCGATAAAAAAAAGAACGCGTAAAATGTTACGCTAAGCGCGCAGCATGGCATAGTTAAGGTATCAAGCGCGCCCGGGGCGGCGGATTTAAAGGGCCGCCCCGGGCACCTTAAGTCCCCGGGCGGAAAAAGCCAGGTTTGCAGATAATTTTTTGACGGGTTAGGCGGATTTGCTTAGGGCGAAAGCCTATGCCGTGTACAAGCTGCGCAAAATCTTTCCGGCCAGGCGGCAAAGGCACGGTCAGCTTAAATGGCCGCAGTACAAAAACTTTGAGCTGCAGAGCGGCTCTGCCCGACGGCTTAAAAACATATTTTTTCGGAGTAATGAGATGAGAGCTATAAAGACAATATTAGCTGTAATAATTGCGGCAACGGCGTGCCTGGCCGGGCTTTACGGCTGCGGCGGAGATTCTGATAAACCCACGCTCACCGTGCTGCACTACCGGTCGGAGGACGCGGAGTTTTATGAGTGGCTGGAAAAGGAATTTGAGAGGGAATACGACTGCGAAGTGCAGTATGACGGCGTATCCACGGACGGCTGGGGGCAGCTGCTTGACGGCAAATTAAAGGCGGACTCCGTGGACGTGTTCGGCATATACCCGGGCTCGGTGTACCGCGACGACGCCACGCTGCCCTACATGATGGACCTGTCAGATATGGACTTTGTGGACAAGCTTACCGACGAATACAAGGACTATGCGACATATACCGACGGGAAGCAGTACAGCGCGCCCCTCAACTTTGTGGCCAACACGGTGTTTTACAACAAGGCCATATTCCGCGAGTACGGCCTTTCGGTGCCCGAAAACTACACCGAGTTTATCGCCGTGTGCGAGGCGCTCAAGGCAAAGTCCAAGGATTTTGGCAACCCCGGCAACAGTGTAAACGACGTGGAGCTTCGCGCGCCCATTATCTTCGGCGGCCGCGAGACCTGGCCCATCACCATGACGTTCAACTCTATTGAGGCGGCGGTAGTGCGTACGCAGCAGCCCTGGCTGTATGTGGATATATTCAAAAACCAAACGGCGTCCTACGACAACCCGCTGATTGAGGAGGCCTTTGCAAAGTACAAAAAGATTTCCTCTTACTATCAGATAAACTCATTCGGGCTGTCCTACTCGCGCGTGCCGTCCAACTTTGCGCTGGGCGCATACGCCATGCTGATAGACGGCTCGTGGAGCTACAGCCAGATCATGGAGGCAAGCCCCGGCATTGAGCTGGGCGTGTTCCCGCTGCCCGCTAACGACAGCAAGGATTACAAAGACGTCGCGGTCGGAAAGCCGGGTTCGGGCTTTGCCA
>CAZPMG010000105.1:0-5689 GCA_964587785.1 uncultured Clostridia bacterium | reverse complement strand
CCAACAACCTCCCGGGTATAATCGCGTGCGACAGCTTTGAGGTGCTTGCTGACGTCTGTTTAACCCCCTATTCCTTTGCGGCATACAAGGTGGTGCCGCAACGGACGCCGTCCGCCGCAGGGCCTCAAAAGGGCGCGGACAGCATCACAAACGGCAGGCTTACGCTCAGCTTTGACGGCGGCTTTAACCTGCGGGGCGAGGGGGTTGACCTGAGGGACTTCCTGTCCTTTGAGGACGAGGGCAACATAGGCGACAGCTATGTCTTCCGCCCCGTGCCGGGAGAGGAAAACACAGACGTTGAGTACAGGGTGAAATCGGTTAAGTTCACCCGTGGAGAGCTTCGCGGGCAGTGCCGCGCCGTGCTGGAGTTGAAGCTTCCCGCCGGCTATAACTATACAAAATCCCGCCGTACAAAAAGCTGCGTTTCCACCGCCGTTGAGTTGAGCCTCACGCTTGACCGCGGCAGCGACTGCCTGGAGATTGCCTACTCTTTTGTCAACAGGGCGTGCAACCACCGCCTCAGGCTGGCGGTGGACACGGGCGTGCAGAGCGGGTGTTTTTTTGCCGACACAGCCTACGACCTTATCCGCCACACCGACGCCGGGCATTTTGAGGGAACCTTCAGCAAGACCTTTGCAAACTCCTCCCTGGCGTATGCAGAGGAGGGCGGGCGGGGCACTGCGGTGTTTACCGAGGGGCAGCATGAAACGGAGTACCGCGGCAAAAAGCTGCTGCTCACGCTGGTGAGCGCAACGGGGGCCATTAACGCCGACGAAAACGGCAGGCAGATAGGCGGCAGCCTGTGGGCGGCGCCGGAAAACCAGTGCCTGCGCACAATTAGCGGACGGCTGGCCCTCTTTCCGTTTTCGGGCGGGTTTGCGGCGGCCGGCGGGCTGCAAAGCTGCGAGCGCTTCCGCGTTCTGCCCCTTTGGGACTACGACTCCGCCGACAAAAAAAAGTTCAGCGGCGGCAGGCATGCTGTGCAGGCGGGCGCGGTGCAGGAGCTTTACTATGAGGCCGACCCCTTTCCCGGGCTGGAAATAGCAAACAACGTCCCGCTGTTCGAGGTAATTGGCGAGGGCGTGCGGGTAACCGCGGCCAAAAAATCTGAGGACGGAGGGTTTATTGCGCTGCGCGCGGTAAACGTCACGCCCCAGCCCTCAATCGGCAGCGTATGCGCGCCGGGCGAGATATACCTGTCAGGACTGGACGAGCATATCGGCGGCCTGCTGGGCAGCGGCCGCATAACCCACCGATTTGAGCCATATAAAATCTACACCTTTCTGTGCTCCTTGAGCTTTCCCCCTTATTGTCTTTAAATCCA
Source organism: uncultured Clostridia bacterium (assembly GCA_964587785.1). Taxonomy (GTDB): domain Bacteria; phylum Bacillota; class Clostridia; order Christensenellales; family HGM11417; genus CAZPMG01. The sequence goes on along the minus strand of CAZPMG010000105.1, from coordinate 4,365 downwards.
GCTACTGCCTAAAGGCGTTACATAAGGATTGCAACTTGCCGCTACAGCCGCTTTTGCAGTTGACAAATGAAACATATAATGATAAAATATACGCAAACTTAAAGTATCAATTACGGTTGGCGCTTTTGCGTTCAAGACTGGCTATATCAGGGTGGTAAGCATTATTTTTGCTTATCGCCCTTTTTGGCTCAAAAGGGAGGGTTTTATGGATATTATTACCTCTTTATTCTATGCATTGCTGCTTTTGTCACGGTCTTATCAGCACTTGGAATGCTTTCGCTGATAATAACTTTTTTTTATGCTTATATCGGATAAAGCTGTGGGCGGGAGGAAGGGCAAATGATTGCGGAGATTTTTGAGAAACTAAAGAATAACTCGGGGTTTAGCGGAATGTTCCCCGGCGCGGCGATTATGGTTGCAATATCACTTGCGCTCATCTATCTTGCAATTGCCAAAAATATGAGCCCTTGCTTCTGTTGCCCATCGCCTTCGAATGCTGCTTGCGAACTTGCCAAAGACCGGCATAATGGCGGAGGCGATAGGTGGAGATAGCGGCGAGCTGATTTATTATTTAAGCCTGGGGGTCAAAAAGAGAATTTATCCCTTATATTTTTAGGGATCGGAGCAATGACTGATTTCGAGCCGCTGCTTTCAAAACCCTCTTATATGCTTCTTGGCGCGGGCAAGCAGCTTGGTATTGCCGTTGCTTTTGTGCTCGCCGTCGCTTTTGGCTTTGGCCCCGGAGCGGCGGCATCTGTGGCTATTATTGCCGGTGCAGACGGCCCTACCGCTATTTATCTTACCAATCTTCTTGCAAGCGATATCCTGCCTGCAATAACCATAGCCGCTTACTCGTAAATGGCGCTGATTCCTATAATTCAACCGCCGATTATGAGGCTTTTAACAACAAAAAAAGAACGCAGGATAAAGATGCCGCCGGTAAAAAATGCGTCAAAAATTCAAAAGGTTTGCTTTCCTGTCGTCATTACTATACTCTGTATATTACTGCTGCCCTCTGTTGAGCCGCTTATCGGCATGCTCATGTTTGGCAATCTTTTAAGGGAGTCAGACGTTGTAGAAAGGCTTTCTAATGTTGCGCAGGGAGCCCTGATAAATATAGCAACAATTTTCTTGGGAATTTCAGTAGGCGCTATGGCTTCAGCCGACACCTTTTTAGAACGCTTAAAATTATAGCTTTAGGATTGTTGGGCTTCGTTTTCAGCACAATTGGAGGTCTTTTGATGGGCAAGCTTATGTGCTTTGTGTCCAAGGGAAAAATCAACCCGCTAATCGGCTCGGCAGGAGTGTCCGCTGTGCCCATGGCCGCACGCATAACCCAAATTGAAGGGCTTAAGGAAGACCCCCAAAACCATTTACTTATGCATGCCATGGGCGCAAACGTTTCCGGGGTCATAGGTTCCGCCATAGCTGCGGGTATACTTTTAACGCTTTTCTTGTAAGTGCATTACACCTGCCTTAAATCCAAACAATTTAAAAGGGGCTCAAAGTCAAATGTTGGGGTGCGAAGAAAAGCATCCCAACATTTATTATATAGTCATCGACTATAAAGAAAACTTAAAAAGTGCGTAGTAATTATTGAAATTTTATAATAAATAAATGCAATGATTTGCATTTTAATAAAAGTTATCTTTCAGATTGACGTTTTTTCCACTGCAACGGCGATATGCCCATGTGCTTTTTAAATCGATTGGAAAAATAGAGCGGGTTGTCGAAGTTCAGGTAATAGGATGTTTCCGTTATATTCATCTTATTTTCCAGCAGCATTACCGCAGCCACCTCAATTTTTTCTTGGCTATATACACGGAGGGGGCATGCCATATTTTTTTTTAAAGAGCGAGAAAAAATAATTGGGGCTTATACTGAGGAACTTTGCAGATCTGCAACAGAAAATATCTGGGTGATGTTGCGTTCGATATGTGCCACGACCGAGTGCCTTTTCTTTTTTTTATGCAATTTAATGCTTGTGTCCACAAATTTAAGGATAAGGTAATTGAGCAGTGAATTGATTTTCAGCTTGCTTTCGGCTGTGGGTCTTTTAAGCGAGTTTTTCAATTCCACGATCAGGTCTTCCTCCATGTCGGCGGCATTATGCAATCGTTTATATGGTATTTTTTCAGTATATTATCGACAGTATTTGCCTTGAAATGGATGTAATAATGGCTCATAAACTTCTTGCATTCGGCGCCTGTAACCTGGAAAGAGGGTATAAAATAAAGCTTGTTTTTTTCAAGGTGTACAGTTTTGTCCTTTAAAAAACATAGCGCCTCGCCTTCCAACACATAATAAATTTTATAAAATGGAAAATAGGTAATTATTGACGACTAATGCGCATTTATGTTGAAAGTTTTATTGCCTGCCTTGGGATTGGGAACAACTGTAATCAGGTCATTGTATATTTCAGCGTATGCACCGTCCATAAATGTGAATTGATTGAAATAATTGTATTGCATATATCACGTTCCTTTTAAACAGTATATATCTTTTTAGGTGTGCATGTCAAGGCAGATATTTATTTGACATAAAATATGGCTCAAGACACCAAAAATCGTATAATATTATATAAAATCCGTAACTTATAATATTTCTATAGGCAGCTGATTTTGATATAATTTTGTTGCAAATTAAAACGCGGTAAAGTCATAAGGAATAAGCAAGTGGTAACTAAAGTCAAAGACAACATTGTAAAATGAAATGCGACAGTAAAAGAAATAGCTCATAGTGCTAAAATCGTGTAGAATAGAGTTTGCGAACAACATTCACACGAGGAGGCAGCTATAAGCCACCACCATTATACACCAATTGAACGCGGAAAGATAGAAGAACTTCATCAATTGGGATACAGCAGCCGGAAAATAGCCTTGCATTTAGGTTGCCATCACAGCAGCGTTACAAGAGAACTGAAGCGCGCTTCAGTTCTCGGCAGGTATAAAGCGGCGGAAGCACAACGTGTCTATTACAGCAATAGAACCAACAGCAAGCCTCACGGAAAATGGAACACGGAGCTATGTGATGCTGTTGTGCAAAAGCTGAAAGCCACTTGGTCGCCGGAGCAAATAGCTTATACGGTAACAGCCGGCAAGTCCAGTTTTAAAACCATATACAATTGGCTTTATGCCGGACGCTTAAACGAACTCACCGCAGAGGTTCTGCGCCGCAAGGGTAAGAAGAAAACCTGTAAGAATCTAGCCCTTTATGCGAGAGGAACGCCTATCCGTAAGAGGCCAAAAAAAGTGCATGCCAGAAAAAGCTTTGGTCATTGGGAGCTCGACACGGTTGTTTCTCCAGGAGATAAAAGCGGTTGTTTCGCTACATTTGTGGAGCAAAAGACCAGGTTTTATACAGCCGTAGCTATATCTGACCGAACCGCCGAGTCCATGGAGGATGCAATCAAAGCGTGCACGGCTTATTACCCAAAGGCACATTCAAAACGGCGACAACTGACTGCGGTGGCAAATTCGCCTGCTATGAGGCCATTGAGAAAGCTTTGGGGTTAACTCTTTACTTCTCCGACCCATACTGTCCGCATCAGAGTCGATGGTTTTTTTGAGTGTAAATATAAGTGATTCAAACGAAGAAAAAACCAGAGAAATTATTTCTAAAAAAGCTCTTCGGTTTAGATAGAGAAATTTAATTTGGATACGGGTATTTATCAATTAAATTTATAGAGTTTTTAATTTGTTATAACAATAAATTGTCTATAATGCTAGAAAACTATTAGTCTTGCACACGTTTGATTTAGATGCTTTACTTTAACAAGAAAAAGAGGTTTAAACTTACGTTAAAACCTCCTTGAAGATGGTGCTGGTGAAGAGACTCGAACTCCCACATCCTCTCGGATAGCGGATTTTGAATAGTGCAAGTTGTTGACGTTTAGTGTTGCTTGCTGATGGATAGCATTTATTAGTGTTATTTAGTGTTGATTCCGCAATTAACACTAACAAGCATAAAACGGTGAAATACGGTACTTTTTAATCAAAAACGTCAGAAAACACAGGGGATTATGCGACTGCGCTGATCCTTGTTTTTTACTACCGTATAGTGTTTTTTAGTGTTGTGAAGTGATTTTTAGTCCGCAATTTCTAACCGATTTTGCTTGAATTTGCGTTTGGTTAGAAGTCCGTTAGAAACATCCGTTAGAAGCCCGTTAGAAATTGGTTAGAAGCTTTTCCTTCTAACCGGTTAGAAGGACACAGTTAGAAGCCGTTAGAAGACTTAGTATAAGTAGGATAATAGCTTGTCATGTTTCCATACCGCTGTCGCAACCGTTCAAAATTGTTATTAAAAGCATAGACCGGCAGTTTAAAAATATTGAAAGCAGAAAGAATCAACGCGCTGAATCTATGT
>CAZPMG010000104.1:0-5740 GCA_964587785.1 uncultured Clostridia bacterium | reverse complement strand
TGCTGACTATATCTTGTCAGTAAATGTTGGTTGCGTGCGGTGCGCTATGTATTGTTGCGGAATGCTTTCTCCGCTCAAGGGGATGTGCCTACAATACTTGATTAAGAATTTGCAGTCAGTTTTGTCCTGTAATTTTTCAATTTAGGCAAAACTGATTTAGCGGCAATGGCATTGGGGCAAATTAAACTTAAAACCCCGGGGTTATGTAAATAAGCATTGCCGTTTTTACGGAAAAGCTTTGGGCGGCTGCGCCGCTGTGTATCCGCTTATTGCCGCACGGACAAAGCCGGACGCCTTCCCGCGCAAATTTTTTGCGCGGGAAAGCGCGTCAGCTGACGTAGTTGCCCGAGGGTGAAAACCCCAAGCTGATAAGTAGTCCGTTGTTTACCTTGTCCATGACGGGCGTAGGCAGTTCGCCTATGCGTTCCTTCAGGCGCTTTTTGTCGAGCGTACGAATTTGCTCAAGCAGCACCACGGAATTTTTGGGCAGCCCGAACCCCTCTGCGGACAGCTCTATGTGCGTGGGCAGCCGCGCCTTGCCAAGCTGGCTGGTTATTGCCGCGGCAATTATTGTAGGGCTGTATTTGTTGCCTACGTTGTTTTGCACAATCAGCACCGGGCGCACTCCGCCCTGCTCGCTCCCCACAACTGGACTCAGGTCTGCATAATATAACTCTCCCCTTTTGACCATGCTGTTTCATCTCCAATCCGGTATTGCAGTATTCCCTTAATCCATTATATGTATTTTGACGGAAAAAGGTTTGATAATATGATTGACAAACAGCCCTCCGGTTATACCTGCAGCGGCGGAAAATAAGCGGAGATGCCGCCAATTGCGGCTGCGGCCAAATGAGCGTGATGTTATATAGAGCAGCCGGCTTAAACCTTACTCATGCTCGGAGTAACATTCCGCTTTCCCCGGGAACAATCGCTGAAAATGCTGAATATGCATTGTAAATAACAGGGCATTATAGTATAATAATACAAGTACGAATAAACTTGCACCTTGGCTTAATACCGTTAACGACGGCAATAATTTTTAGCAACTGAAACCTCTTATAATCAGCTGCAATAAATTTTCGGGGTGCAGCATAAACAGATTGACAATCCGATTGAGTGCTCGGGGCAGACCGCGGGCAGCGAACAGAAAAAACACATAAGAACAACGTCGGCAGGAGGACGGAGAATGAACGGCACAACCTTAGATTTTGGGAGCATAGTCCGAAACTTTAAATTTGAAGGGGATTTTTTGTACGCAGAGAGGTACGGCGACGGCCATATCAACGACACTTACGCAGCATACTTCAAACTGGAAAACGGACGCAGCCACCGCTATATACTGCAGCGCATCAACAACCGGCTGTTTACTGATGTACCCCGGCTCATGAACAACATCCGTCTTGTGACAGAGTTCAACCGCGCAAAGATTTTGGAGCGCGGCGGCAATCCCGACCGCGAGAGCCTTACGCTTATTCCTACAACGGCAGATATGTGCTATTACTTTGACGGCCAGAACTATTTCCGGGCTTACATATTTATTGAGCAGGCCACCACATATCAGGTTGTAGAAGACCCAAAGCATTTCTATGAGAGCGCGGTAGCTTTCGGCAATTTTCAGCAGCTGCTCGCCAAGTTTGACGCGTCGCAGCTTTTTGAGGTGCTGCCGGGCTTTCACGACACCAAGCTGCGCTTTGCTAATTTTATGAGGACGCTGAAGGCTGACCCTATGAAAAGAGCCGCATTAGTACAGGCGGAAGTGGATTTCGTGATTGAGCGGGAGCGCTATTGCAGCCGCTTTACAGACCTTATCGACAGCGGAAAAATGCCTGTTAAGGTTACGCACAACGACACCAAGCTAAACAACGTTATGATTGACGACGCAACCGGCAAGGCGGCAACGGTGATAGACCTTGATACCATAATGCCCGGCGCAGTGGGCTACGACTTTGGCGATGCGATACGCTTTGGCTGCAATCCCGCCGCCGAGGACGAGCGCGATTTGTCGCTGGTCAATTTCAGGCTGGATTTGTTCCAAACTTACGCCGAGGGCTATCTTGCCGCGCTAAAGGGCACGCTGACTTCTATAGAATTGGAAACTCTGGCATTTTCCGCCATACTCATGACCTATGAATGCGGAATGCGCTTTTTGACGGACTATCTGGACGGAGACAATTACTTCCGTACGCATCGCCCGGGGCAAAATCTTGACCGCGCGCGCACGCAGTTTAAGCTGGTCAGCGATATGGAATCATTGCTCCCTAAAATGGATGCTATAATTGCCCGATTGTCCTAATGTCAAGTGACGGTATACAATATCGTTCGTTAACTCAAATATAATACAAAACCGCCTCCGTACGCATACGGAGGCGGTTTTGCTTTTTAATTGAAAGTTTATTGCTTTTTACGGTTTTAGATATGCGCGGCTAACAATAACTATGCACTGCTGCTTAGGGTTTAGCTGTGCAAGCCTTGATAGGTAACTTGCGCACTTAACGCCGCAATTACTGCTCGCCGCCGGGCTGGTGCTCGGCAAGCCTCTTGTAGGTGTTTAAGCGGTCGGCGCTCTCTGCCTCGGCACGGGTGAACAGCTCTTCGGCGACTTCGGGCATTGACTTTTGCAGCGAAGAGTAGCGCGTTTCGCCTTGCAGGAACTCTCTGTAGCTGCCTGTGGGTGCCTTGCTGTCTAAGATAAACGGGTTTTTGCCCTGTTCAACCAACGCGGGGTTGTAGCGGTAAAGCTGCCAATAGCCGCTCTCCACCGCCTTCTTTTCCGTCAGCTGCGTGTTGGACATATCTATGCCGTGGTTGATGCAGGGTGCGTAAGCGATTATCAGCGAGGGGCCGTCATAGGCCTCTGCCTCGGCAATTGCCTTGAGGTATTGCGCCTGGTTTGCGCCCATTGCAACCTGTGCCACGTAAACGTATCCGTAGCTTATTGCCATGAGGCCTAAATCCTTTTTCTTTACGCGCTTGCCTGCTGCGGCAAACTTGGCGATAGAACCCGTGGGCGTTGCCTTGCTGGCCTGCCCGCCTGTGTTGCTGTAGACCTCTGTGTCAAGCACGAGTACGTTTACGTCCTCGCCCATGGCAAGCACGTGGTCAAGGCCGCCATAGCCTATATCATATGCCCAGCCGTCGCCGCCCATTATCCAAATGGACTTTTTGACAAGCACGTCAAATGACTTTTGCACGGCACTCAAAAGCTCATTGCCCTTGCCGGCAGCGGCCGCCGCAAGCACTGCCTGCTTGACCTTTTCTGCGGAAGCCTTGGACGCGTCGCCGTTGTTTGCAGTCTCCAGCCACTCGTTTGCAGCCTGCGTAAGCTCGGCGGTAACATTCTGCGCGGCAAGCTCTTGAAGCTGCTCTGCAACCTTCAGGCGGCGCTGCGTGTATGCAAGGTTCATGCCGTAACCGAACTCTGCGTTGTCCTCAAACAGTGAGTTTGCCCATGCCGGCCCGCGTCCTTCGTCGTTGACGGTGTAGGGACAGGTGGGCGCGCTGCCGCCGTATATGGACGTGCAGCCCGTGGCGTTTGCAATCAGCATCCTGTCGCCGAACAGCTGCGTAACCGCCTTGATATAAGGGGTTTCGCCGCAGCCCGCGCACGCGCCCGAAAACTCGAACATGGGCTGCAGGAACTGCGAGCCTTTTACTGTGTCTTTTTTGAACACCGCCGTGGTGTCAACGCGCGGCAACGTGCGTGAGAAGTTATAGTTCTTTTCTGCATCGGGAGCTACGTCGGCAAACTTTTTCATTACCAAAGACTTAACCTTGGAGGGGCAAACGTTTGCGCAGCTGCCGCAGCCCGTGCAGTCATAGGGGGAAATCTGTATGCGGTACTTGTAACCCTTCATGCCGATTGCCGGCTTGGCGGTGAAACCCTCGGGAACTTCTGCGTCCTCTGCCACCAGCACGGGACGTATTACCGCGTGCGGACAGACGTAAGAGCACTGGTTGCACTGTATGCAGTTTTCTATCTGCCATTCGGGCAGGTTTACGGCTATGCCGCGTTTTTCAAACTTGGTGGTGTCGGTGGGTACGCAGCCGGAGGGGTCAAATGCAGACACCGGCAGGCTGTCGCCCTTTTGCGAGAGTATGGGGTGGATAAACGTCTTGAAATAGTCGTTGTCCGGCACGGCGATGGCCTGCGCGCCCGTCTCTACGGTTGCCCATGCTTGGGGATACTTTATCTCGACAAGCTCGGCGGTTGCCATGTCTATGGCATCGTGGTTCATCTTGACAATCTTTTCGCCTTTTTTGCCGTAGCTGTCCACTATCGCCTGCTTCATGTAGGTAACCGCCTGGTCATAGGGAATTACGTTTGCCAGCTTAAAGAACGCCGCCTGCATTATGCCGTTTATGCGCGTGGGGCCGAGGCCGGACTTTACGCCCAGCGTAATTGCGTCTACGTTATAGAACCTGAGCTTTTTTGCGGCAATCTGGCGCTTTACCTCTGCGGGCAGATTGTCTTCCATTGCATCGAGGGTGTTCCAGCCGGAGTTGAGCAGGAATACGCCGCCTTCCTTTAAGTCGGACAGCATATCATAGCGCAGCACGTATGAGGGGTTGTGGCAGGCAACAAATTCTGCCTGGTCGATAAGGTAAGACGACTGTATGGGCTTTTTGCCGAAGCGCAGGTGCGATACGGTGAGTCCGCCGGACTTTTTGGAGTCATAGGAAAAATATGCCTGCGCGTAAAGGTCGGTGTGGTCGCCTATTATCTTTATGGAGTTTTTGTTTGCGCCAACCGTGCCGTCCGAGCCAAGGCCGTAGAACTTGCAGCGTATTGAGCCTTCGGGCGCGGCGTCGATAAAGTCTTTTACCTTGAGCGAGGTGTTGCTCACGTCGTCCTCTATGCCCACGGTGAAGTGGTTTTTGGAGGAGCTCTCCTCCATGTTCTTGTATACCGCGTAAACCATGCTGGGAGTGAATTCCTTGGAACCTAGGCCGTAGCGGCCGCCCAACACGTCTATGCCCTCAACTCCCTGCTCGCGGAGCGCCGCGCACACATCGAGGTACAGAGGCTCGCCCAGCGAACCCGGCTCTTTAGTCCTGTCAAGCACGGTAAGCTTTTTGCAGCTCTTGGGGATTGCCGCGGCAAATTTGTCTGCCACAAACGGACGGTACAGGCGAACCTTTATAGCGCCGTATTTGCCGCCCTTTGCGTTCAGGTAATCTATGGTCTCCTCCACGCAGTCTGCGCCCGAGCCCATGATGACTATTACGTTTTCCGCCTCGGGGTGGCCAACATAGTCGAACAGGTTATACTTTCTGCCCGTAAGCTTGTATACCTTGTCCATCATGCTCTCGACAACTGCGGGCACTGCCTGGTAATATTTGTTTGACGCCTCGCGGTTTTGGAAGTATACGTCGGGGTTCTGCGCCGTGCCGCGCTGGTGGGGTTTGTCGGGATTGAGCGCGCGGTTGCGGAAAGCCTCGATGTCGGCAGGGTCAACCAGCTTTTTCATGTCCTCGTATTCGATTACTTCAATCTTGCTGACCTCGTGGCTGGTGCGGAATCCGTCAAAGAAGTGCAAAAACGGCACGCTTGACTTAAGCGTAGAAAGATGGGAAACCAGCGCCAAATCCATGACCTCCTGCACGGAGTTGCTTGAAAGCATTGCAAAGCCCGTCTGACGGCAGGCCATCACGTCGGAGTGGTCGCCGAATATGGATAGCGCATGGGCGGCCAGCGCGCGCGCGCTCACGTGGAACACCGTGGGCAGCAGCTCGCCGCTTA
>CAZPMG010000103.1:0-5825 GCA_964587785.1 uncultured Clostridia bacterium | reverse complement strand
CTAATACAGCAGCCGCGCGCCCTCGGGCAGGTCGAACACAGGCGTCTTTACAGCCTTTAGTTCAAAGCTTTCCATGTGCGTGCCCGGACGGGTTACCATATATATGCGCTTGTCCTGCCAGCGGCGTTCTATGTCGGGGGAAAAGTAGCGCGAACGCTGTATATAGTCCGCAATTTCCGGGCTTACGAAAAGCACGGCGCCCAGCACGCCGTCTGCCGTTAGCTCACTGTATAACCGCGCGCGGATTTTGAAGCACACAAACTCTGCCGAGTGCACCGCGCCGTCGCCTTGGCAATACGGGCAGGACTGCAGCAATACCGATGAAATTTCGTTGTGCGTCTTTTTGCGGGTTATCTCAACCAGCCCAAGACCGGTCATGCCAAGCAAAGTGGTGCGTATGCGGTCGCGCTGCAGGTGCTGCGAAAGCACCCTCAGCACCTCGTCGCGGTGCTCCTCGCTTACCATATCGATAAAGTCGCAGATGATTATGCCGCCGATATTGCGCAGGCGTATCTGCCGCGCAATCTCCATTGCCGCAAGTAGGTTAGTGCTGTAAACCGTCTCTTCAAGGTTGGAGCTGCCCACGTATTTGCCGGTGTTTATGTCGATAATGGTGAGCGCCTCGGTCTTGTCTATGACAAGGTGCGCGCCGTTTTTAAGCGGAACCTTGCGCTCAAGCAGGCCCTCTATCTGCTCCATGAGGTTAAAGTGCGCAAACATCTCCTCCGTGCCCTCATACAGCCTTACCACGTCGCTGCGGCGCGGGGAAATTTTAAGGACGGTACTTTGTACCTCGCCGAACACCCTCTCGTCGTTTACCACCACGCGCTCTACGTCCTCGCTGAACATATCGCGTATGGTGCGGAAAACCAGGTCGCCCTCCTCGTGCAGAGTAGCGGGCGGCTGGGAACACTCGAACCGCTCGCAGATTTGGCGGTAGCTCTCAAGCAAAAAGTCCATGTCCGCTTTTATCTCGGCGTCGGTGGACTGCGCCGCCGCGGTGCGCACAACAAACCCCGCGCCCTCGGGCTTGAGCGCGGTGACAGTGGCGCACAGCCGTTCGCGTACGGCCTCGTCGGTTATCTTTTTGGACACGCCCACATAGCCGGCGTGCGGCATTAGCACCACAAGCCTGCCCGGCAGCGATATGTCCATGGTAACGCGCGCGCCCTTGGTGCCGAACTGGTCTTTTACCACCTGCACCATGATTTCGTCGCCTTCCTTGACTTTCAGCCTGGGAGGCTCGTCGGACGGGCTTTGCGGCACGTCCTCCTTTTCCACAAGCGTATCGTCGCCCGTGTACAAAAACGCGTTTTTAATCAGCCCGATATTGACAAAGGCCGCCTGCATCCCCGACAGCACGTTGGCAACCTGTCCCTTGTAGATGTTGCCCACTATCTTGCCGCCGAGTGCCTCGCGCTCGGTATGAAATTCTATCAGCTCGCCGCCCTCGGTCAGCGCAACGCGCCTGCGTCCGCGTACGGCACTGATATAGATGGTCTTTGCCATAAAATTTTCTACTTCTTTTTACGGTATACGGTCAGCCTTATCACGGACAGCGCCAAAAACGCCGTCGCCAGCACGGACGCGCCCACAATTATTATTATGGTAACCAAATACGGATTGCCGGGGTTGTATATGAGATAGAGCTTTCCGCTTATTGCCGATTCAAACGCCAAGGACGAGCCGTCGGCGGGAAGCTTGGCGCTGTAATTTTCAATGTAATGCCCCACAACCGTGCCCTGCATACGCACGGTAAGCTCGTCCGTCCACGCGCCTGAGGGTATGTTAAGCTCAAGCGCAAGCATTTTTTTCGCAAGCTTTTCGTCACTTTGAACGGAACGCAAATTAAACACCTCGCCGCTGTTGTCCTTGAGCTTGGTGTATTCAATGTTCTGCTGCGGCGGATTTTCCTTTATAACCACGCTGTCCACCGTGCGCACCACGTAAGAGGAATTTAGGTTTTTAAGGCTGGAAAAAGCCAGCCGGGTATATACATATTCGCCCGGCACTCCGCCCACCGCTGCCTCCTTGCGCTCAGTTCCCTGCACATACACAAGGCGGTAGCCGGCCTTGAAGTCGTCCTTTGTCAGTTTGCCGCCGTTTACTGTGTTTTTGTTGAATTCGTCAACGTCCTCGCGCAGCTTTATGTCCAGCGCGTCAAAGGAGTCGCCCTCGGCAAGCGCCTTGCGGTATACCACATAGCCGCTGACGTCGGTGAGGCCGCTGTCAAGCTCACTGCGCAAAAATATCTCCACAGGTTGCCCCAGCAGCCCGGCAAGTCCGGGGTTTGTTGTGCCGGCCGTCCTGTCAAATAGATTTACGGACGCGCCTGTGTCCTTGCTTGCATAAGTATCGCCTGAGCCGCAGCCCGCAAACGCGGCCAGCGCTGCAAGCAGTACGGCTATAATAATTGCTGCTTTCTTCCCTGCCATCATGCACCTCTGTAAACAATCCCACGCTATATAGCGCGCGGCTTAATAATATTACTATATAAGCCGCCAAAAGTAAAGCATTTTGGAAAAATCCGGCCATATACAGCGTTTTTAGCGGCGAAAAAACAGCGGAGTTTGGAGGCTTTGGGGAATAAACATTATAATCTCTTTATAAGTAAGTTTTTTTATAATTGTAAATAGACGATTTGGATTACGGCAGCAAAATTGAGTTTGTGCCCGATGATCCCGTGCACGAGGGGTATACGTTTGACGGTTGGTATAAAGAAGCGGACTGTGTCAACGCATGGGATTTTGAAAATGATTTAACACCAAAAAAGGTGGTTGACGATGATAGGGAGGTAGTTTATCAGGAAACGGTACTGTACGCTAAGTGGACAGAAATTTGATTTGATTAATTTTTATATAGACTTACGCTTTGCTGCAATTCTCATTTGCTCCGCCCTCTCATACGTGCAGGCGCGCGCGCATAGAATAGCAGTATGAAACTTGCATTTTTTAAGGTTAAAAAGCCGGCGGCAAAAGCGCTTAATCACAAGCCTATTTCAAGCAAATTATCTGCGGCGGCTCACATATGGAACTTGCCGAATAAAACAGTTGCGATGGTTAATGCAGAGAGCTTGCCGCACAAAACAGTTGCGGCGGTTAATGCGAAAACATTGCCCTCTAACACAGTTGCCGCGGGTAATGCAGGGAACACGCCGCTTAAAGCAACCGCGGCGGTTACAGGGAAAACATCAAATAAAGCATATGCCGCGGTTAGTACAGAGAGCTTGCAGCATAAAACGGCTGCGGCGGTTAATGCGGGTAATTCGAAAATATTACCCACTAAAACGGCTGCGGTTTTCAGTTCAGGCGAAAAGCCCAAGTGTGCGTTTGCGCTGATTGCGCTGCTTATGCTGCAGGCGGCGGCATTTATCGGCATTGCGGCGGCGTTTTTACTTAAAAAGGCAGGAGTGCCCGCTTCGTCAGAGCTTGTCTCCGACATAAAAATTTGGCTCAATGACGACCTGTTTTCGCATATTTCCGAGGGCGCGGAATATGTGTTCAAGCTGCTGTCATGAGAGCGCTAAAGTTTTCTGTATCGCCGCTGTTTATACTGTTTGCGCTGTTTATGCTGCTGTTGTTTGACGCGGTGCTGTTTATTATATATATCGCGTCCGTGCTGCTGCATGAATATGCGCATTACCTTGCCGCGCTGCGCTGCGGCCTGCGCATGGACGAGGTCAAGCTGCATCCTTTCGGTGCGGTGCTATACGGCGAGCTTACGTTTTTGTCGCGAAAGCAGGAGATATTTGTTGCGCTTGCAGGGCCTGCGCTCAACCTTGCCTTAGCGGTGATATTTACCGCGCTGTGGTGGATTTTTCCCGCACTGTATATGTTCACCGACCATGCGGTGCTGGCAAACACCTCGCTGGCGCTTTTCAACCTGCTGCCCGTGTACCCGCTTGACGGCGGACGCGTGGCTTACAATTTAATGCTGCTAAAGATGCCGCCCAAGCGCGCGTTTGCCGTGCTGCACACGTCCTCGATGGTGTTTTGCGCGCTGCTTTTTTGCGCGTATATAGTCACATGCTTTTTTGTTCCCAACTATACCGCGGGAATCGCCGCGCTGCTCATACTGTCGGGCGCGCTGGAGCTGCGCTCGGAGCTTGCGGCAAAGCGCACGTTTTCTGCGCACTTCTCCCCCCGCCGCCTGCGTGCCGGACTGCCCGTAAAGGCATTGGCAGTAAGCTGCGATATCACGCTGTTTGATTTGGTGTGCCTGCTCAGCTCCAACTGCTATTACGACATAACCGTTGTGGACGGCGGCGGCAGCAAGCTTGCCGAGCTTGACCACGCAAAGCTGTCCGCGCTTGTGCTTGAGTGTGATTTGCACGCACAGCTCAAGGATGTAATATAAAGGGTATCAAACCAAAGGAATAAGCTTTTTTATTTCTGCAATCCATAGTGCAATTGTCTAATAAACAACAGTATTTTTGCACTAAAATAATATAATTGATTTGCCGTAAAAATCAGCAAAAAGCGCAGTGACATATCACTGCGCCTCTTTATTACATTATTACATTGAATATCAGCTTGATTTTATTGTGTTTGTAACATATCTTGTACGGCGGCTTTGAGTGCGTCCGCTTTGTCGGTGCGCTCCCACAGCACGCCGGTTTCCTCTCTGCCCATGTGGCCGTACGCGGCCAGCTTGCGGTATATGGGCTTGCGAAGGTCAAGCTGCTTTATTATCGCGCCGGGGCGTAGGTCGAACACCTTTGACACCGCATGGGCTATTACGTCGTCTGCCACTGTACCCGTGCCGAACGTCTCAACCAGCACGGAAAGCGGACGCGCAACGCCTATGGCGTAGGCAACCTGCACCTCGCAGCGCTTTGCAAGCTTTGCCGCCACAACGTTCTTTGCCACATAGCGCGCGGCATAGCTGGCGCTGCGGTCTACCTTTGTGGGGTCTTTGCCGGAAAAACTGCCGCCGCCGTGGCGGGAATATCCCCCGTAGGTATCCACAATTATTTTTCTGCCGGATAGCCCGCTGTCGCCGTGCGGCCCGCCCACCACAAACCTGCCTGTGGGGTTGATATAAAACTTTGTGTGCCCGTCAAGCAAATTTTTAGGGATTATGTTTTTAATAACGTGCTCGGTTATGTCGGCGCGCAGCTTATCGAGCGGGGCGTCGGGCGAATGCTGTGCGGAAATTACCACCGCCTCAACGCGAACGGGCGCGCCGCCCTGATACTCTACGGTGACTTGGCTCTTGCCGTCCGGGCGCAGATAGCCGAGCAGGCCTGACTTTCTGACCTCGGTCAGGCGCGCGGCAAGCTTGTGAGCAAGCGATATGGGCAGCGGCATGAGCTCGGGCGTTTCGTCGCAGGCATAGCCGAACATAAGCCCTTGGTCGCCCGCTCCCGTTTCCTCCCCGTCCGCGCCGCCCTCGCGGCTTTCATATGACTTGTTTACGCCCATGGCAATGTCGGGCGATTGCTCGTTTATCATGGACAGCACCGCGCAGGTGTTGCCGTCAAAGCCGTATTCCGAGCTGTTGTAGCCGATATCAAGCACCACATTGCGAGCTATCTTGGGTATGTCGGCATAGCAATCTGTGGTTATCTCGCCCATTATGCTGATTACGCCCGTTGCCGCGGTGACCTCGCAGGCCACGCGCGCGGCGGGGTCCTGACGCAAAATCTCGTCAAGTACGGCATCGGCAATCTGGTCGCATATCTTGTCGGGATGCCCCTCGGTGACTGACTCGGATGTGAAAAAAACTTTTGACATAAATTTATCTCCCGGCGATGCGCAAGGGCGCTTTGTCCGCCGCCCAAATAACCGGTAAACGATATTTTGCGCAGCGTAAAGCGGCTTTGC
>CAZPMG010000102.1:0-5920 GCA_964587785.1 uncultured Clostridia bacterium | reverse complement strand
CGACTATGCACGGATATTAAAGGCAGCGCGGGCGCGCTGCCCGGCTTGCTAAAAACAAGCCGTTTCAAAAGTTGTGAGCAACTTTTGAAGTTAACTTTAGTATAATTGGAAGAAAAAAGGCTGTGCTATCGTTGCAGGTGATGTCTGCAAGTTTTGGTTAAGGCTTTGTCTTTCAATTATTTTTTTATGTTCGCTGCCGCATTTTGCAAACGAAAGAATTGCGTACGCAAGGATAATACCGGTACGGACACATCAACGCAAGGATAATACCGGTACGGACGCAGCAACACAAGGTAATACCGGTGCAGACACAGCAAGGCAAATAAAGGCAGTACGGCAAATTGGAAAGCCGCAAAAACAATACCCGGAGGGCGTAATGAGCATAGATATAGGCAGAAAAATTAAAGAGCTTCGCCTGTCGCTTGGGCTTACGCAAGTTGAGCTTGCCGACCGCTGCGACCTTACAAAGGGCTATATTTCCCAGCTGGAAAACGACCTCACCAGCCCGTCCATACTTACGCTTACCGATATTTTGGCGGCACTCGGCACGGGGCTTAAGGATTTTTTCAGCGAAGAGCCTGAGGAAAAGCTTGTGTTTTCCGCCGCCGACTACATCAAAAAGGAATCTGAAGGACACGCGATGACCTGGCTTGTGCCAAACAGCCAAAAGAATGAGATGGAACCCATACTCATGGAGATAAGTCCGGGCGCAAGCAGCACGTTTGATATGCCGCACGAGGGCGAGGAGTTCGGATATGTGCTGTCGGGAAGCCTAAAACTGCACTACGGCAGCCGCGCGCTGCGCCTTAAAAAAGGCGATTCCTTTTACTACACCCCGGCAAAGATACACTATCTTGAGTGCGTGTCCAAAGAGCCCGCAAAGGTGCTGTGGATATCCTCGCCGCCAAACTTTTAACAGATTGCTGCAAGCGGAAGCATTTTTTTCCCTATTTTACACACTTTATTTATAACTACCGGAGGAGTACTTGAGCGACATGTCAGGACAAAAGCTGATTGAAATTGCAGGAGTAAGCAAGGTCTTTGACGACAAAAAGGTTGTCAACGGCGTAAATCTTACCATAAACAAGGGCGACTTTGTAACACTGCTGGGGCCGTCGGGCTGCGGCAAGACCACGCTTTTGCGCATGATAGCGGGCTTTGACGTGCCCACAGAGGGGCAGATTTTGCTGCGCGGCGAGGATTTGGTGGTTGTTCCGCCGTATCTGCGCAACATCAACACCGTGTTCCAGCGCTACGCACTGTTTCCGCACCTCAACGTATACAACAACATAGCTTTCGGCCTGCGTCTAAAGCGCATAGAAAAGACCGTCACCGACGCCAAGGGCAACCAAAAGACAGTAAAGATAAAGCTTACGCGCGAGGAGATAGAGCGCAAGGTCACGGCTGCGCTCAAAATCGTAGGCCTCACCGACTATGAATACCGCGACGTAAACTCGCTTTCAGGCGGCCAGCAGCAGCGCGTTGCAATAGCGCGCGCCATAGTAAACGAGCCTGAGGTTCTGCTGCTTGACGAGCCGCTTGGCGCGCTCGACCTCAAGATGCGCAAAGATATGCAGCTTGAGCTCAAAGAGATGCACCACAAGCTTGGCATATCATTTATATACGTTACGCACGACCAGGAAGAGGCGCTTACCATGAGCGACGTGGTTGTGGTAATGAAAGACGGCATAGTCCAGCAAGTGGGCTCTCCGTTTGACGTATACAACGACCCGGTAAACGCCTTTGTGGCAGACTTTATCGGCGAGAGCAACATAATCGACGGGGTAATCAGCGGTCCCGGAAAGGTCAGCTTCGGCGGACGTGAGTTTTCCTATGACACCGACGGCTTTGAGACGGGCGAGGACATAGAGGTGGTAATCCGCCCCGAAGATATATATATGCTGTCGCATGACAAGACCGGCATATTCAGCGGCGAAGTTGTGTCGAGCGTGTTCAAGGGCGTGCACTATGAGATGGCGGTAAAGACTGACAGCGGTCTTGAGTTTACCGTTCAGGAGACCGCACAGCGCGAAGCAGGCGCAAAGGTCAGCCTGGTGATAAAGGACGAGGACATACACGTAATGAAGCTCATGCGCCGCCGCAATACCATTGACGGCGTAATGAAGTCCGCCTCAGCTGTGGAGATGTACGGCGAGGTGTTCCCGTGCGACGGCTCCCAGCTTGTGCCGGGCAGCACTTTGGACGAGAACGGCACGCTGCGCGGCGCGGACGGCGAGGAAATCGACCTGTCCGGCAGAGAGGTAATCTGCGAGATAGAGTTTGAGGACATAGACCTCACCGACTATGAGACCGACGGCGTTCTGTCGGCGGACGTAATATCCATACTTTACAAGGGCGACCATTACCACGTGGAGGTAAAGACCGACGACGGCGATTTCTTTTACGTTGACGACATGGACAAATGGGACGACGGCGACCGCGTAGGCGTGCGCATAATCGAGCCCGGCAAGATAAAGCTTAGCTTCAAGGCGGCAGAGGAGGAAGCATAGATGCGGTTTAGATTTTCCCGCAGGCAGCTTGCGATTCCTTACGGGCTGTTTATGGTGCTGTTCATAGCGCTTCCCCTGCTTCTGATAGGCGTATATGCCTTTACCGACTCGCAGATGAACTTTACCCTTGACAATATAACCAAGTTTTTTACCGACCGTTCCGCGGTAAACGCGGTTGTATTGTCGGTATGGGTGGGGCTCTTGACCACAGTTGCCTGCATACTGCTTGGTTTTCCAATTGCCTATATACTCAGCACAAGCAAGTTTTTCCGCTCACCGCAGATACTCATAATAATGTTTATACTGCCGATGTGGATAAATTTCATACTGCGCACGCTTGCAACCAAAGAGATTTTTCACCTCATAGGCCTAAAGCTTAACGAAACGGCGGCAGTAATCGGCATGATTTACAACTTTTTGCCGTTTATGATACTGCCCATATACACCGCGCTGCTCAAGATGGACAAGTCGCTCATCGAGGCGGCGCAGGACTTGGGCGCGTCGCCTACGCAGGTGTTTTTGCGCGTGATAATACCAAATTCACTGCCCGGCGTGCTGTCCGGAGTGCTCATGGTGTTCATGCCCACCATATCCACGTTTGCAATCACCGACCTTTTGACCGGTTACAACATGCAGCTCATAGGAAACCTGATTAACATAAACATCCAGGGCGCGGGCTCATGGAACTACGGCGCGGCGCTGTCGCTGATAATACTCATTATCATAGCCGTGGGCATGTACTTTACCGAGCGCGGCAATAAGGACAAAGAGGAGGTGCGCGGCGGATTATGGTAAAAAAGATAATTGCACAGTCCTATGTCTGGCTGATATTGCTGCTGCTGTATATGCCTATAATGTTCGTAATCGCATTTTCCTTTACGCGCTCGTCCACCATAGGGCAGTGGAACGGCTTTTCCCTTGAGCTTTACTCCATTTTGTTTAAAAACGCCAAGCTCATGGAGGCGGTTAAAAACACCTTTGTAATAGCTTTTTTGGCGTCCTCAGTTGCAACCGCTCTCGGCAGCATAGCGGCGATAGGTATATATTACAGCCGTCCGCGCGTTAAAACCGCAATGCTCACGGTGTCGCAGGTGCCGGTGGTAAATGCCGACATTGTCACCGCGGTATCGCTGTCGCTGCTGTTTTTGTCGCTGGGCGTGGGCAAGGGCTTTACCACGCTGCTTATCTCGCACATAACTTTCTGCACGCCTTACGTGGTGCTGTCGGTGCTGCCAAAGCTCAAGCAGATGAACCCCAGCATGTACGAGGCCGCACTCGACCTCGGCGCAACTCCCGGCAGAGCGCTTTGGAAGGTGGTGCTGCCCGAGATAGTGCCGGGCATGGTCTCAGGATTTCTGCTGTCGTTTACGCTGTCAGTTGACGACTTTGTGGTAACCGTCTACAACACCATGGGTTACGACACGCTGTCAAAGTATATTTACGACAACGCATCAAAGGCGGGCATAGGGCCGGAGCTGCGCGCCCTGTCCGCGATAATATTCATATTTACGCTTACGGTGCTGCTTGTCTACAACATTACGTCGCTCAAAAAGCAGGGCATAAAAAACACAGTTGCGCTGCCCAAGTGACAACCCTCGCGGCACGGCAGCCGCTCAATAATATAGTCATATTTTTTTAAGGCGCAAGCCTATATGGAGGTAAACTAAATTGGCAAAAAAAGTTTTTTGTCTGCTGGTGATTGCAGTTTTGGCGCTTGCGCCTCTCACCGCGTGCGGCGGCCCGTCGCGCGAGAATACCCTAAAGATTTACAACTGGGGTGATTATATCTCCGCGGGCGACGACGTAGACGTGGATTTGCTGGTGGAATTTGAAAAATTCTATGAGCAAAAGTATAACACGGACATAAAAATTGTCTATGAGACCTTTGACACCAACGAAACTATGTACATCAAGATAGACAAGGGCCGTGAGGACTGGGATTTGGTTTGCCCGTCCGACTATATGCTCGAGCGTATGCTGCGCCAAGGCCTGCTTGAGCCGTTTAACA
Source organism: uncultured Clostridia bacterium (assembly GCA_964587785.1). GTDB lineage: Bacteria > Bacillota > Clostridia > Christensenellales > HGM11417 > CAZPMG01. Next base: position 1,402 of record CAZPMG010000102.1, on the reverse strand, counting down.
AAGAGATGCTGCCCAACTTAGAGCACATATCCCCGTTTATAGCAGAAAAATTTGCAGAAATTGAGGAGGGCAACAAGCCCGAAGGCCACGAGGATTATGTCTATTCCGTGGGCTATATGTGGGGAACGCTGGGCATACTCTACAACATTGACGCGGTGGAAGAGTTGGGCGCAAACGACCTCATCGACAGCTGGGATGCCCTGTGGTCAGAGCTGTTTGAGGAAAAAATTTACATGAAAAACAGCGTGCGTGATTCACTCGGCGCGGCAATCATGTATGTAAACCGCGAGCAGCTGCTCGAGGAAAAGCAAAAGGCGGAAGACGGCGAAATTACTTGGGAGGAGTATTCCGAGTTTGTTGCCGAGGTATTCAACTCGCTCAGCGACGAAAAGCTTGAGGCCGCAAAGCAGGCACTCATCAGCCAGCGCAAGAGCCTGGGCGTAAAATATGACGTTGACCTTGACAAGTATGACATGGTAAACGGCAAGTACTTTGTTGACCTTGCCTGGAGCGGCGACGCAATCTGGTCGGTTATCGAGACAATAGAGGAGGGCGACGGCTCAGTTCGCCTTGGCTACACCATCCCCAAGGAAGGCTCAAACCTGTGGTTTGACGCATGGGCGCGCCCGGTTTACTCCCGCGCACGCGACGTCTTAGTGCATGAGTTTGTAAACTTCATGTGCGACCCCGAAAGCGCCATTGCCAACATGGAGGCAGTCGGCTACGTGAGCGTAATAGGCGGAGAGGATGTGTTTGAATACGCCAAAGAGACATGGGAGTGGCAGCTTGAGGACGATTACTTCACGCAGTTTGGCGAAGATACTCGCGTAAACGCAAGCTACTTTTTCCCCGACATTGCCGAGGCGGCCGATGTCGCGCTCAACCCCATAATGTACCCGCATTTAGATTCAATCCGCAGCACCGCAGTCATGAAGGACTACGGAGAGCGCTATGACGACGTGCTTGCGCTCTGGGCGGAGGTAAAGGGCGGCGAGCTGTCCGTGTGGGTGTATATTGGCCTTGGCGCGGTTGCCGCGGCGGCGATAGGCTTTGCCGTGTTCATGCGCTTAAATTCAAGCAATAAAAACAAAAAGCGCAACGGCAAGCGCGCCCGCGCGAAGTAAGCACAAGGTTCAAGTCCGAACGAAATATCAAACGACAAAGCCGCATATCTGCGTGCTTGACTGTAATACTGATTAACTTCACACTCTGCCGGCCTCCATGTTTGGGGGCCGGCAGACGCTTTTTCTGTGAAATGCGCGGGGTTATGCGGTAGTTTTAATTTAGTTGTCAAAATATAAGTTCGCGCGGCTTTACAAAAAAATTATAGTGCGGCGGCCGGGCAGACGTATAAAAACTTGCAAAAGCCGCTTAAAAATTATATAATCTTTTTAATAGTAGT
>CAZPMG010000101.1:3122-5925 GCA_964587785.1 uncultured Clostridia bacterium | reverse complement strand
AGAGGTAATTTTATATGAAAGAGCAATCCAAAATAAAGATAAGCGTTCCCGACTATCCGCAGAACTTTCCCGAAAGCACTGCAGGAGGCAATACAGAAGGCAGTTTTTTGGGTTACGGCGGCAGGCGGCTTTACCTTGTGCACTACGGCGCGGTTGCTGCGGCGCGCGCGGTGCTGGTCGTTGCTCACGGCATGAGCGAGAGCGGCAAGCGCTATGCGGAGTTTGCCGCTGACATGAGCGGCAGGGGTGTGCACGTCTATGTGCCCGACCTTCGCGCGCACGGGCGTACGGCGGCATCGCGCGCGGAAATAGGTATGCCCGAGGACGGCGGCAACCTGTTCGGCGACAGCGCCGGGGACATAACCGAGCTTATAAAACAGGTGAGAGCGCGCCATGACGGGCTGCCCGTGTATCTGCTTGGACACAGCTACGGCTCGTTTGTAAGCCAGGAGGTGCTGCGGCGCGGCGCGCCGATTGATGGATTGCTGCTCAGCGGCTCGGCGCATTTCAAGTCGCTTAAAAACGCGGCGGGACTGCCCGTGGCATGGGCGGGCTCTCTGATACGGGGCAGGCGCGCGCCGGCAAAGCTGATTGATAAGCTGTCGTTTAAGGCGTATGAAAAAAAGTTCCCAGACGGGAACTGGCTGAGCCGCGACGGCAGCGTGCGCGAGCGTTACCGCGCGGACGATGACAACACGCATATGTTTTCCATGGGCTTTTACAGCGACTTTTTCCGCGGCGCGCTGGCGCTGTATTCAAGGGCTGGCGCGGCAAGAATAGACAAGGACGTGCGCATATTCATATTCAGCGGCGACAGCGACCCCGTGGGTGGCGAGGGCAGGCAGGTTTACAGGCTGGCGCGGTTCTATGAGCGCGCGGGCGTGCGCGACGTGCGCGTAAAGCTATATGCAGGTGGCAGGCACGAGATGCTAAACGAGAGCAACCGCCATGAGGTCTACTCCGACGTGGCAGGTTTTATCCTTAATTGACTTATATCGCGGTGAAGCCGCACAAGCCAAGCTTTGCTTGCTGTTAAAAAAACTGTGTGCAGTAATTTCAAGTTAATTGACTATATGCAGTGCGGCGGCGGAAATTGAGGGCAAAAACCGCAGAGCCGGGCGCTTTTTGAGTGAAAAACTCCGGATTTGTGCGCTGCCGCGCGTTGTTTTGGCGCGAGCGGCGGCGTATATGTTGACAAATCGTGCGGCTATGTATTATACTGTATCTATATTTTTGGATGCACTTTCCCGGACGGGCCGGTAACTAAATAGCTGTTTCATACTAATTTACACAACCTATAACTACTTTAGTATCAATCGGCAACCGTCTGTGTTTAGGGCATTTTCATGCTATGATTAAAATCGCCTCTAAGCAAGATTAGAGGCGTTTTTGATATAAAAAGAAAATTTCTTAAAGCGTAGGGGCGCGGCGATGGAAAACCCGCGCGGCTGCTGCAATTGCCTGAAACAAGCTGAAACGCCGCCGCCGGAAATGTATGCGCGGCAGGTTTTCCGCAAACAACTTGCGGACGCAGCGCAAAGTCCGGCACGGCACGCAAAAAACGCTTGTTTATTCGGCGCAAACCGGCATAGCCGGATAAGGCTTGTTCGGACGCATCCGAACCAAAGGAGACATTATGAGCAAAAAGTTTTTTATTACCACGGATTCCACAACAGACCTCTCGCAAGAGCTGAAGGCGGGTCTTGACATAGGCATACTGCCCTTGCAATACACGCTTGAGGACAAAGAGTATGCCGACGACCAAACCGGTCTTGACTCTTTTGCCTTTTACGAGCGCGTAAGAAAGGGCGCGATGCCCAAGACGTCCATGGTCAACGAGAGCCAGGCCGAGGAATTCTTTTTGAAGTACACGGGCAGTCACGACAACATTTTGCATATAGGCTTTTCTTCCGCGCTGTCGGGCAGCTGCGACAGCTACAAGGCGGCGGCGGAAAAGTTTAACAGCCAAAACCCCGGCAAAAAGATTGCCGTGGTCGACTCCAAGGCGGCTTCCGCCGGCGAGGGGCTGCTGGTATATTACGCCACGCGTATGCGCGACGAGGGTCTGACGCTTGACGAGGCGGCGGCAAAGTTGGAAGAGCTCAAGCACAATGTGTGCCATTATTTCACGGTGGATAATTTGTTCCACCTCAACCGCGGCGGCAGGGTGCCGCGTTCTACGGCGATAATAGGCACGCTGCTCAATATTAAACCCGTTCTGCACGTCAACCCCGAGGGCAAACTCGTGGCGCTGGGCAAGGTCATGGGCAGGAAAAAAGCGCTTGCGTCGCTTGTGGACAGAATGGAAGCAAAGGCAAAGGGCATGGAGAACGACGTTGTGTTCATAAGCCACGGCGACAGCGAGCAGGACGCCAAATATGTGGGCGGACTGATACAGGAGCGGCTGGGCGTAAAACAGGTGTATTACTCCATGATAGGCCCTGTTATAGGCACGCACTCCGGCCCGGGCACAATCGCGCTGTTCTTTGTGGGCAACGGCAAGGCGGAATAGCAAAGCGGTTTCTGCCAAATGCGGCGGAGCTTTATGGCTTTGGACTATAAGCAATAATGTTCTTTTAAGCAAAGAGCTCTTTTGCTTGAGTTATAAACAACCGCATAAACAGCGGAAAGCTGTCCGCGGCGCAAACGGTTTTCTGCAATTGCCTTAAGGTATGCGGAAAGCCGTTTCACGGCGTTTTTACGCAGGCAAGCCGCTGGTAATCGCAGGCAACAACAATAGCGTAAGTAATTATGCGCAAGCATTAGCAATAGCGCAAACAAGCAATTCTACGCATAGGCTTAT
>CAZPMG010000101.1:0-3022 GCA_964587785.1 uncultured Clostridia bacterium | reverse complement strand
TTTTATTATGCAGCCGTATCCCATGAAGCTTGTGCCCGTGCTCAAAGATTATATCTGGGGGGGCACAAAGCTCAGGCAGGAATTTAATAAGCCAAGCAGCGGCGTCGTCGCAGAAAGCTGGGAGGTAAGCACGCACCCCGACGGGCTGTCCGTGATTGCAAACGGCGATTACAGGGGGCTTACGCTGGCGGAATTTATTAAAAACAATCCCCATGCGGCGCGCGGATATACGGACTTGCCCGTGCTGGTAAAGCTGATTGACGCCGCGCAAAACCTGTCGGTGCAGGTTCATCCCGGCGACGAGTTTGCTAAAGAGAACGAGGGCGACAACGGAAAGACCGAGATGTGGTACGTTGTTGACGCTCTGCCCGGCGCAGGGATATATTGCGGGCTTTCAAGGGCGGTCACATCTGCCGAGCTTGAGCGTGCGGCAAGAGACGGCAGCATAACCGGGCTGCTGAGGTTTGTTAAGGTAAAGCCGGGCGACGCGTTTTTGATTGAGGCGGGCACTCTGCACGCAATAGGCGCGGGCGTGACCATATGCGAGGTTCAGCAGAGCAGCAATGTCACTTACCGTGTGTTTGACTATAACCGCACGGGCGCGGACGGCAAGCCCCGTCAGCTGCACCTTGACAAGGCGCTGCTTGTTTCCAATCTTGGCGCGCACGTTGACCGCACGGGCACAGAGAGTTTTAGGCAAATAGACGGCGGCCGCATAAGGCTGCTCACGTCATGCAAATATTTTTCCGTGCAGGAGCTGGAGCTAAGCGGCAGGGCGGAGCTTGAGCTTGGCGGCTGGGGTTTTACCGCGTTTACCGTGCTTAGCGGCGGCGGAAGCGCGGACTGCGGCGGCGACGCGGAAAAATTTATCAAGGGCGACAGCTTTTTTGTGCCCTGCGGCGCAAGGCTTAACCTTGAGGGAAAGGGGAGGATTCTTTTGACAAAACCGGCAAGACAAAGTGTTTATATAGGCATGGATTTAGGCGGCACAAACGTAAAGGCCGGACTGATTGACGGCAGCGGAAAGCTGCTCAAGAAATCGTCAATAAAGACGGGCAGGGAGCGCCCGTACGCGCAGATTGCCGAGGACATGGCAAATCAGGCAATCGCGCTTGCAAAGGCCTGCGGCTTCGACGCGGCGGACATAGCCGCTGTGGGCGTGGGCTCGCCGGGCACGGTGGACAGCAAAAACGGCGTCATTGTATACAGCAACAACATACGCTGGGACGATGTTCCGCTGGGCAGAGAGCTTTCTTCGCGGCTGAATGCGCCTGTGTACATACTCAATGACGCAAACGCGGCCGCGCTGGGCGAGGCGGCTTTCGGAGCGGGAAAGAGCTACGGCAGCAGCGTGCTGCTCACCTTGGGCACGGGCGTGGGCGGCGGGATTGTGCTTGGCGGCGAGGTGTTCGAGGGCTATAAGTCCGCGGGCGCGGAGGCCGGGCACACCGTGATTGTATCGGGCGGCGAGGAGTGTACCTGCGGCAGATTCGGCTGCCTTGAGGCCTATGCGTCGGCTACTGCGCTCATACGCGACACAAAGCGCGCCATGGAAAGCCATAAAGACAGCCTGATGTGGGAGATATCCGGCGGCACGGACGGAGTGGACGGCGCAACGGCGTTTTCCGCAATGAAGCGCGGCGACGTGGCGGCGGCGGTGGTGGTGGACGATTATATCCGCTATCTCGGCGAGGGCATAATAAACTTTGTAAACATGCTGCGGCCGGAGGCGGTGATACTGGGCGGCGGCGTATGCAACGAGGGCGACGCGCTCTTAGTGCCTCTCAGAAAGTTTGTGGAGGCAAACGTATACGGCGGCATGGATTACGCGCCGGTAAAGCTTGTTGTGGCAGAGCTTGGCAACGACGCCGGGCTTATGGGAGCGTATCAATTTGCAAGGACAAGAGCAGAAAAAGGTTAACGCGCGGACAATATAGCCTTACATTGTGAACAGAAAAAGTTTTTTTATAATCGTTTAAGTTCAAAATTGCTGCGCGCATATGAGCAGGCTTTGCCTTGTAACAAGTCTACAGATTGAAAAGCTGTTTAAATTAATTACATAGTCAATTATTGCAGGAAAAAGTCTTTTATACAGCCTCCCTTGTCAAAGGGAGGGGGACCGCGTAAGCGGTGGAGGGATTCTGCTAAGCACAAAGCTTTGCAATATAGGGATATTTAGAACAATATTGCGATAAGCAGGAATCCCCCCGTCGCTCAGTGCCACCCCCCTTTGACAAGGGGGCTTTTGATATGTGCGCTATGAGCAGGCTTTGCCTTGTAACAAGTCTACAGATTGAAAAGCTGTTTAAATTAATTACATAGTCAATTATTGCAGGAAAAAGTCTTTTATACAGCCTCCCTTGTCAAAGGGAGGGGGACCGCGTAAGCGGTGGAGGGATTCTGCTAAGCACAAGATTGCAATACAGGGATATTTAGAACAATATTGCGGTAAGCAGGAATCCCCCCGTCGCTCCGCGCCACCCCCCTTTGACAAGGGGGGCTTTTTAGATGTGCGCCTATATGTAAGCTTTGTAAGGGATACTTGCTTATATCAAGTTTTAACCTCAGAGTATAGTAACCTGCGAAGCACAGGTAACAAAGTTATAAAACGCTATGTACTTATTACATAGCGTTTAAATTAAAAAACAGACACTATATTTTTGCTTATTGCCTATTGCCTATAATTTGAAATGTAAAAACCAATAAAAAAAGGCCGCGCGCTTTGACTGTGTATACAGCAGCAAAGCGCGCGGCCTTTTTTATATATTGTTCTTTTGCTTCTTTTCAATACTTATTAACTTCAAAAGTTGCCAGCAACTTTTGAAGCGGCTTGCTTCAGGCAAGCCAGGCAGCGTATTACGCTGCCTTTAATGACCGTGCATAGTCGATTAACGCGGCTTTGCGCCGCACAGCAAGCTTGCTTGCTGTTTGAAAACTGCCGGCGCAGTTTTCAAGTTAATTGACTATATCATGAAAAGAAGCGGGGGTGCGGGGGCGGCGCCCCTGTAGCAACAGCCTAAGC
>CAZPMG010000100.1:3063-5961 GCA_964587785.1 uncultured Clostridia bacterium | reverse complement strand
AAACTATTATAATACCAAAAATCAGCGGGCTACCAGCCTGTCCTTTATATCTTTTACTGCCACGGTATACTGCGTGCCCGCCTTGACAAGCGCGGATATCTTATCGCGCGCGTGCATTACCGTGGTATGGTCACGCCCGCCGAACGCCTGACCTATGGCGGCAAGCGGCACTGACGGCAGCATATCGGTGATTATGTACATACTTATCTGGCGCGGGTCAACGATTTCCTTGTTCTTCTTTTTGCCGCAGATTTCCGTCTTGGTCACGCCGTAATACTCGCACACCACCTCTACAATACGGTCTACGGTGAGCGTTTCCTTTCTGCTCTCGACATAGTCCTTTATGGCCTCTAATGCGTCCTCGTATGTAACCGTATGCTTGCCTGACAGCGACGCATAAAAGGTGACGCGCGCAAGCAGCCCCTCCATCTCACGGATGTTGTTGACCGACTGCGATGCAATAAATTCGTATACGCGGTCGTCCACGTTGTAGCGCTCGCTCTCGGCCTTGCGCTTGAGTATGGCAAGGCGCGTCTCAAGCTCCGGCGGCTGTATGTCTGCCAGCAGCCCCCACTGAAACCGCGAACGCAGCCGCTCCTGCAGGTCGGCAAGGTACTTGGGCGCGCGGTCGGACGACACGATTATCTGCCTGCCGCTCTGGTGCAGGTCGTTGAATGTGTGGAAAAATTCCTCCTGCGTGGACGGCTTGTTTTCAATAAACTGTATGTCGTCGATCATAAGCACGTCTACGTTGCGGTAGCGCGCGCGGAACTCCTTTGTGGAATCCTTGCCCTTTATGTTACCGTCCTTTATGGCGTCTACCATGTCGTTGACAAAGCGCTCGCTGGTTATGTACATGAGCCGCAGGTCCGAACGGTTTTCACGCAGGAAATTGCCTATGGCGTGCATGAGATGCGTCTTGCCAAGGCCGCTGCCGCCGTAAATAAACAGCGGGTTATACGCGGTGCCCGGCTTTTCCGCCACCGCGCGCGCGGCAGCCTGCACGAACTGGTTGGACTTGCCCACCACAAAGTTGTCAAACGTGTATTTGGGGTTGAACATGGGCGCGTCGTCAGCGACTTCGCTCTCGGCCTCGGGGCCGCCCTCGGGCACAATGTGCGTACGCAAAAACTCGGTAAGCTCGGACGTGCCCATCAGCTTTACCTCGCGGATAGTAGGATTTATCTTGGCCACCGCGTCGGCGATGACCTTCATGTATTTGGACTGCACAACCTTCAGCCCCATGTCGGTGGGGCTGACCATGATGAGCTTTCCGTCGATAATCTCCACAGGCTCAAGCGCCTGCAGCCATACCTCATAGCTCACCAGGTTGGTGTTGGTCTCCATAATCTGAAGAACCTTAGTCCAAAATTCCTTCAAATCCTTGCTCATTCCTCAATCCCAAAAAAATTTCTTTTGTCTTTTGGCGAAATTGTGATATACTGAAATTACAATCCGCCGGGGAGCCGGGGCTGCCCTTAAATCCGCCTTCCGGCACGCGCAAAAACGCCGCCTGCACCCTTTCTCCGGCGGCAAAACACGCGCGGGAAGCAGCGCGCCGTAATGCCGCAGCTGCAACCGATTAATCCGTTTCAAATCCCCTGCCGCTATGCCTGCCGCACGATTAGAGCTGCGCACAAATCCGCTCAGCGGACTTTGGACGGGTATGTCGGCAAAGGGAATACTATTATAGCAGATAGCAAAATTTAAGTAAAGTAAACTTGCCGCTTAAAAGCCATTTTCCCGGGCAAAAATATTTTAAGCAGGTCGCGCAGTGAGCTATGGTAATTAAGCGAATCAGACTTAAAAACTTCAGAAATTACGCATCCGCCGACGCGGAGTTTGCTCCGGGCATAAACCTTGTAACCGGCAGCAACGCCCAGGGCAAAACCAACCTGCTCGAGAGCATTTTGCTGTCTTGCGTGGGCAAATCCGTGCGCGGCAAGGACAAAGAGCTCATACGCACGGGCTGCGCGCGCGCGTTTATCAAGATGGAAACAAGCCGCAGCTCCGGCGACGTGACAACGGAGCTTGTGCTGTCGCGCACCGAGAACAAACGCATTGCGGTAAACGGCGCAAGCCTGCAGCGGACGTCCGAGCTGCTCGGCATAGTGGGCGCAATCTATTTTTGCCCTGACGACCTCAAGCTTGTAAAGGACGCGCCCGAGAGCCGCAGACGGTTTTTGGACCTCGACCTTTCGCAGGTTTACAAGAGCTATCACCACGCGCTCACGCGCTATAACAAGGCGCTGCTGTCGCGCAACAATATCTTAAAGCGCTATCCCGAGCGCCAGCTTACAGACCTGTGTTACCCGTATGACGCTCAGCTTGCAAGGGAAGGGTCAAAAATTGCAATTATGCGCGCCGACTATGTAAAGCTGCTGGGCGAAGAGTCCGAGCGCGTGCACCTGCAGCTTACCTCGGGCGCGGAAAAACTGGAGACCGTATACCAGACAGGCGCGGACTTAAACCCGCAGACCGCGGAGGAAAGCTATTTTAAAAAGCTTGCCGCCAATCTGGAAAAGGACGCAAAGCTCAAGTTTACAACGTTTGGCATACACCGCGACGACTTAAAGCTGAGCGTAGACGGAATTGACATACGCGTGTACGGCTCGCAGGGGCAGCAGCGCACGGCGGCGCTGTCGCTGAAGCTTGCGGAGCTTGAGCTGTTCCGCTCAATAACCGGGGAATATCCGGTACTGCTGCTCGACGATGTGTTGTCAGAGCTTGACAGATCGCGCCAGCGCAGGCTGCTTGAACTTTGCGCAAACGTGCAGTCTGTAATCACTGCCACGCACATAGAGCCGGGGCTTGCCGACGGGCTTGATTGCCGTGTGCTGAAGGTGTCGGGCGGCACGGTTGCAGAGCAGGGCTGAGCAGGGGTTGCGGAGCAGGGTT
>CAZPMG010000100.1:0-2963 GCA_964587785.1 uncultured Clostridia bacterium | reverse complement strand
TTTGCACAGTGAGTTATAATATTAAGCGTTTGTTTTTATGCTGTCAGCAATTTCACGTAAAAAACAGCTTGCGTATCAATAAATGAACATCCCCGCGGTGTTTATTCCAAGTACAACCGCGGGGTTCTTTTTAAGCCCCCCTTGTCAAAGGGGGGTGGCGCAAAGCGCCGGGGGGATTCTTTATTTGCACAATTAGTGCCTAACCGGAATCCCTCCACCGCTTACGCGGTCCCCCTCCCTTTAACAAGGGAGGCTATAAAGAGGAAAACCTTCTTTGCTCCCTTTGGGTTAGAGCTATATATAGCAGCAAGTAATAATGGGGATATATATTTATTGCCTGTGCTTTGCAAGTTGCTATAAAAGCCATTTAAGGCGCGCAGACCGTTCAGCCATTAAAACGAAAGTCTTTCAACGTTTTAATAATGAGCCGCAAGCAAATGGCCGTGTCAGTCGGCTATCTCGGGCATACGGCTTATCAGCGGGTCGGTGAACACGTCATATTCGTCCGTGCTGGTGGTGGAAAACTCCGACACCACCGCGCCCTCGGGGCCGCCCTGAAACCAATGGCGGGTGTTGGGGTTCAGCGTATACTGCTGCCCCTCGGTAAGCTCTATCTCGTGGAAAACCGTCACTTCATTGTCGTTTTTCCAAAACTTCTTTGCCTTGATATTCTCTGCCGGCGTACCCTCGACATACAGGTATACCTTGCCGTATCTGCACCTGAAAGTCTCCTCCTTGCCATGCGCAGCCGGACTGTCCACGTGGCGGTGCTCGGGGCAGGTCTGATGGGGAAACAGCACCAATTCCTTGGCGCACACCTTGGCGGTGTTTACATAGGTGAGTATTTGAAGCCCCACGCGCTCGAGGTCGGAAAGCCCGAAGTCTGCAACCTCTATGTTTTGACGTTCCTCTTCGGTGAGCGCAATTTTTAACTTGTCAAAATACTCCAGCGCCCTTTGACGCGCGGCCTCGTACTGCTGCTTTGTAAGCATGGTTTCAATCTCCTTTTGTTGATGCGCGGCTGTTGCACGCCGGTTTATGCGCGGGTGTATATCCGCGGAAATTTTATGATTTTGATTATATTTTAATTTGACATTGTAACCGCACTCAAGTTGTTGCCATACTTAAGTTGTAACGGCTTAAGTTGCAGCCGCTTTAAAAAGTTTTTCTGCCGTACTGCTTGTCAAGTTCCATTGTGGCGTCAATGCCGCGCATACCGCTCACGCTGTCCGCGCGCGACAGGTTGCACGCAGCCGCGCAGGACGCAACTCGCAGGCTGTACTCCTGGTCATAGCCCTTATACAGAGAATACAGCATACCCGCGCAGAACGCGTCACCCGCGCCTACAGTGCCCTTGATATAGCCCTCGGGCAGACTGAGCGAGCCCGCCGCCGCGTACTCTCCCGACGCCGAAAGCGAAACACCGCCCTCGGGAAAGTGCAGGCACACCAGCTCTTTTACGCCCTGCTCAAGGAAGAACTCACATATCTTTTTGAGATTTTCCGTTATCAGCGCGCCATCCTCGCCGCGCGCGGGCAGGCCGGACACCAGGCCGCCCTCTATCTCGTTGATTATTATATAGTCACAGTGCGGCAGGCAGGGCGTAACCAGCCTTTTAAAGCGGTCGCTGTGTTCGCTCACAACGTCAATGGACGTCTTGATTCCCATGGAGCGCGCCTTGGCAAGCGTCCTTGCAAGCACTGTGCCGTACTCGCTGTCGGGCGCGTCAAAGCAATCGAGCAGCAGCGCATAGCCTATGTGCAGTATGTCGCAGCTCAATGAGTCCCAATCTATGTCCTGTGGGCAAAACCCCGCGTTTGCGCCGCGGGCATGGAAGAACGTGCGCGCGCCCGTAGACTGCACCGTCATTACGTCGGTATATGCCGTCATTGCGCCGCCCCGCTTTACGCCGGACGTATACACGCCGCATTCATTCAGCCTGCTCAAAAGGTAGTCGCCCTTGTCGTCCGCGCCCACTTTTCCTATCGCATACACCGGCAGCGAACTGTCAAGCAGCGCAAGGTCTATCGCCGTGTTGCACACACAGCCGCCCACGCCGCGCTCCTCGCTTGAAATATTGCACAGCATACCCTCTGCCGGGTATACGTCGACAATCTTTATAATGTCGGTTATGAGATTGCCTGCCACGGCAATGCCCTTTTGCATAGCTGTCCCTCCAAATAATAACTGCCGTAATAGTAACTGCCGCATTCCGGCAGCCTCCGCGAGCGTATTGCAAACAGATATGCGGCGCAGTCTTGCCCGGCGGAAAATCCATGCCGAGAGAGTACTGCAAATACGCGCAGGCCTGCGGCATGCCCTGTTTTCAAACCGCACCGCGCTAAGCACACATTTCGGCTGCAGCGCGGTTTTTTGCTGCATATGTTTAACTGTTAAAATTATAAACTCTGCCGCCCCGTTATGTCAACCCTCCGGGCGCGTTTATTCCCTTTTATACTTTTTAAAAGTTTTTTGCACATTTGCGCCTGTCTGTGCCGGAGTATAGCCAATTAATTTGAAACTATATACAGTGTAAACTATATATGCCAAGGGACGCGGTATACTACCGCGTCCCCTTCTGACACTAAAAAAATCTTGCAGATTTATGCCATCTGCAGCATGATTCCCGCGGCAACACCCACTATAATTGCGATTACGCCCAGCGCAAGTCCTATTATTCCGCAAACCAGCCCGGTAACCGCTTGCGAGTTTTTTTGTTGAACGCCGGCTTTGCTCTTTGTAATGGCAATTATGCCGAGCACTATGCCCGCAAGATGGACAACCGGTATACCCATAAAATTTAATGCGCTCATGACAATGGCAATTATGCCGCATATCATGGACACAGGCGAATCCTTTTGGCTCTTTTGGCGGCTGAAATGCTCATACGTTGAGTAAAACAGCTCGTTTTGCTGCTGCGGCTGCTGATAGGGTGGTTGCCCTGTACCGCCCTGCTGAGGCTG
>CAZPMG010000099.1:0-6193 GCA_964587785.1 uncultured Clostridia bacterium | reverse complement strand
CCCCCTTTGACAAAGGGGGGCTTTTTATAGCTGCAATACAGAAGTATTCAATAAACACGCAGACTTTTTACAGAACACGCGCAGGTCTTAAACAATTTCACACAGAACCCGCACAGACATTAAATAATTTCACCAGAAACTGCGCACACATTAAACAGCAGCAGTCTTACACAAAAAATACTGTTTAGCTAAATACCGCTGTTAAAACGCTATATCCACGTCCTTGCGCTTTCCTTCCTCGGTTACAAAGAAAGGCTTTTCCGTATGACCGCCCATTGAGGCAATTATGCTTGAGGGGAACACCACGCGCATCTGGTTATAGTGCGATACGTTTGCGTTGTAAAGCCTGCGCGCTGCCTGCAGATGCTCTTCGCTGTCGGCAATGGAACTCTGCAGCGACACAAAGACCTCGCTTGAGCGCAGCTGCGGATAATTTTCCGCCACCACGTTTATGTTTGATTTCAGCTCGTCAAGCTGGCGCACAGCCTGCGCTTTTTGGTCCATGCTCATACCCTTGCGCAGCTCTATCACCTTGGCAAACGTCTGGCTCTCGTGCTTTATATAGCCCTTTGCAGCGTTGACCGCCTTGGTGAGCAGGTCATAACGCTTTTGCAGCGCAACGTCTATGCCCGAGTCCGCCTCGGCTATCTTTACCTTTGCGCGGCTGAATGCGTTTGCGGTTGCCACCGCCCAAATAATGACGATAAGCGCCAGCGCGCCTGCAATTATGCCGGCGATACCGCCCGGCCCTAACGTTGAAAGCAGCAGTATGTTTGTCATAACCCTTGCCTCTCTAAAAAAATATTGATTTACATATTATATATAAATCATATTGCAGCCGGTTAAGCGGCTAATATAAGCTGTTTGCGCAGATACCGCAGCATTAATAACCGGTATTATGTAATATTTCAGCATAGGCTAATGCTTACTTACAAAAACTGCGAGTCTTTTAACCCTACTATAACCCTCGCGGCGGCAGCGCTTTACGCAGCTGCTTTGTTCTTTACTTTCCCTGCCCGCCCGCTATAACCTTCGCGGCGGCAGTTTGCATCATTTAAATATCATTTGCCGCCGAGTATCAGCACATCTATAATATCGGTAATTATCTCTGTCTGCTGCAAAAGCTGCTGCTCTATATCCTGGCTTATCGGACTGAAAAGCGGCGGCTCCAGTGCATTTTGGTTGTTGTGCACGGCAATGTGCAGCCTGCCTTTTTCAAACGCAAGGCCAATTTGGCCCTCTACCTTTTGGCAAAGCCGCTCTACGGTCTCCATAAAGTGCGGCGTAAGCAGATAAAACACGCTGTGCGGATGCGTGGCGCGCACCTCAAAACGCCGGTTGAACTCCACGCTTTCAAGCTTTACGCTCTCAACCTCGGGCATGGATGAAAATATGCCGCCCGAAACCCGCCGTGACCCGCTTTCGCGCTCGCGCACCTGTATGTAGCCCTGCAGCTCTTTGGGAGTGTAATCGAGCACTATCCACTTGCCGTGAAAGTAAGTGTGCGTAGTGGAGTTCTTGCCGCTATTTTGCACGTGCTGTATATAGAGGTCGCACTGGCGAAAGTGCACGCCGCGGTAGGAGGCGCTCAACAGGTCGTCGCCGCGGTATCGGTTGCCTATGGGCACAAGGTATGCGGCCTTTATCTCCTCGCTGCTAAGATATGAATTATGCGCAAAGGACTGTATGTCAAGCAGCCCGTCCAGCACGCCGCGCACTACGTCCTCTTTAAATCTTGTGACGTATTCACGCTTTGCCGGCTGCGCCCACCGCGCAGTGAGCACAGTGCCTGTTAAAACTCCAAATAACGCTCCGATACTTGCGGCTACCTTGAAGTGACTGCCCGGTTCCATGGAATTTGCCGGCAGCAGGTTCCCCGTAATGCCCGCGGCAACAATTCCTATCACTATGCCGAGAGCCACCGAGATGACCAGTCTTTGCGCCGCCGTCTGCCTAAGGCGTTCAAGCTGCTCTATTAACTTGTGCAAATCGGTTTCCTCCGCAAAAAAATTTTGGGCACAAAATCCGGCGCGCGGGGCCGGTCTGCAAAAGTTTAAATTTTTAACCGCAAAACAACCGCAGGGTTTCAAGCTTTAAAAGTTATATTGATAAACTGTTATATTCTGCCGTATGCGCTATGCCTAAGCGCAATCCCCTTCCCAAAAGGGCTTGTCCGCCAAAGCTCTGCTGCTTTAATCGTACAACTTGGACAGAGGCAGGTCTGCGTATATGCGCTCGATTGCCTCGGCAAATATGGGCGCAACGGAAATCTGCTTTATCTTGTCTATCATTGGCTCGCGGTGCTCATAGGTGTTGAGGGTGATTACCTCGGAGATAACCGAGTTTTGCAGCCGCTCGAGCGCGGGTCCGCTGAACACGCCGTGCGTGCAGCAGGCGATTATTGAAGACGCGCCCGCCGCAATAAGCGCGTTTGCGCCCTGGACAATCGTGCCGGCGGTGTCTATCATGTCGTCAACCATTATGCAGGTCTTGCCCTTTACCTCTCCTATTATGTTCATGACCTCCACGGCGTTTATGCCCGGGCGGCGCTTGTCTATGATTGCGATGGGAAGGTCAAGCTTTGTGGCAAGTGTGCGCGCGCGCTTTACGCTGCCAACGTCCGGCGAAACTATCACGGTGTTTTCCGTGCGGTAATTGTTTGCCACGAGATATTTTGTAAGCACGGGCGCGCCGAACAGGTGGTCCACGGGAATGTCAAAAAAGCCCTGCAGCTGCGCCGCGTGCAGGTCCATTGTAAGCACCCTGTCCGCGCCGGCGGTGGTGATAAGGTCGGCCACAAGCTTTGCCGTGATGGGATCGCGGGAGCGCGCCTTTCTGTCTTGGCGCGCGTAGCCGAAATAAGGCATAACCGCCGTGATGCGTCCGGCGGACGCCCTGCGCAGCGCGTCGATTATCACCAGTAGCTCCATCAGGTTGTCGTTGACGGGGGCGCAGGTGGACTGCAGCAAAAACACGTCGCGCCCGCGCACCGTCTCGTGAATGTTTACCATGGTTTCGCCGTCGCTGAACTGTCCCGCCTCAAGCTCGCCGAGTTCGGTGTTGAGCTTTTTTGCAACCTCCGCCGCCAAAAGCTTGCAGCCGTTTCCCGCAAATAGCTTGATGCTGTTTCCGTGTGTTATCACTTGTTCCTCCTGTGCCGCAAAGCGCGTGCGGCATTTAATTATTTATACTAAAATTAACTTCAAAAGCTGCACGCAGCTTTTGAAGCGCTTGGCTGAAAGCCAAGCCAGGCAGCGCGGAAACGCTGCCTAAAGTATCCGTGTATAGCCAATTATTGCGGCTTTACGCCGCAGCAAGTTTGCTTGCTGCTTGAAAACTGCTGCTGCAGCAGTTTTCAAGATAATTGACTATATGCCGGAAAAGTCCGGCCTGAGTACAAAATTCTTTTGTGCTTTATTAAACGCATTTGGAAAAGCGTAGGTTTTATGCTTTATGTAAGGTAAATTTCAACTCTTATTAATACGGAACTTTTGATGCCTTATGCTTTGACATCCGTCAGCTTTCAAACCTTGCGCGCGCCCATTCGGGCTTTACCGTCTGGCGGCTGCGCCCCACGCAGAGCGCAAACGGCGGCACGTTTTCGGTTACCGTAGTGCCCGCGGCAAGGTAACTGCCCTCGCCCACGTTTACCGGCGCGATTATGTTGCAGTTGCTGCCTATGAACACGTTGTCGCCCACAGAGCTTTTTTGCTTGAGCTTTCCGTCATAATTAACAAACACCGCGCCGCAGCCCACGTTGCAGGACTTGCCCAGCTGCGCGTCGCCCACATACGCAAGGTGCGCAACCTTGGTTCCGTCGCCCAGCACGGAGTTTTTAAGCTCTACAAAGTCGCCCACCCGGCAGTTTTTGCCAACCTTTGTGCCCGGCCGTATAAAGGAGTAAGGCCCCACTGCCGTGCCCGCGCCCACGTTGCCGCCCCGGATAATCGAGCTTGTAACCGTTACGCCGTCGCTCAGCACGCTGTCCTCAAGCGTGCAGCCCGTGTCAAGCAGGCAGCCGCTGCCCACCGTGCTGCGCTTAAGCACGCAGCCGGCGTTGATTTGAGTGCCCTCGCCTACCACGCTGTGCTCGTCTATGTACACATAGTCGGGCTGGGGAATGATTACACCCGCCGAAAGGTGCCTTTCGGTTATGATGTTTTTTATGCGGTTGTATATGTAAGGCAGCGTCTTTTCCGTCAGCTTTATCAGCTTTGAGCTGTCAAAGTGCTTGAACATTATGCCGTTTAGGCTTTCAATGTCTGCGGCGGCGGCTGTTTCAAAAATAATACCACCTTCAAACCTCAACGCCTGCGGACGCGCCGCCTGGCAGTACTCCAGAATTTCTTCCAATAGCTGAGAGTCGAAAAGTGGATATTCCTCGGACACAATCAACCCGTACCGGGCAGAGGTGCTGAAATTATTTACCGCCTGCAAAAGGCTGCTGCGGGGAAGGCACTGCGCGCCGGACAGCCCGGCGGCCACGCGCTCGCAAGCGGTCATGCCCAGAAGGTCAAACTCTGAGAGCTTGAAGCCTTCCGCGCAAAGTACGGCTGCTTTGACATCGTGATTTTTTATATCCATATATATTTTAATTTATACCTCCCGCATTGTCAAATCATTTGGGCGCGCACCCTCTGCTTTTAGGGCTTTAATGCGCCGCAAACAGCAGAAAGGTTTTAACCGCGCTCTGTGCCGCCCTTTTTGGGCAGCCCGCGCTTTTTTGCAAAGTAACCGCTGAGCAGCTCTGCACATTCGCGCTCAAGCACTCCGCCTACGACGTCCGGGCGGTGGTTGAGGCGGCTGTCAGAGAGCGTGTTGTGCAGCGTGCCGGCATAGCCTGCCTTTTGGTCGTACGCACCAAAAATCACCGTCTTTAGCCGGGCGTTTACCGCCGCGCCCGCGCACATGGGACAGGGCTCTAACGTCACGTACATCTCGCATCCGTCCAGCCGCCAGCTGCGAAGCTTTTTGCAGGCATAGCCTATGCACAGCACCTCTGCGTGGGCGCACGCCTGACGGCTCTGCTGCCGCCTGTTGCGCGCTCGCGCTATCACCTTGCCGTCCTTTACTATCACGCAGCCGACGGGCACCTCGTCCGCGCGTGCGGCGCTCTGTGCCTGCCTGATTGCCTGTCTCATGTATTGCTCGTGTTTTTCCATATGTATATCCTGAAATTTATAAAATTACTGTAATTTGATTGGTTTAATAGTATAAATCAATTATTAGTTTTGAAACCGCATTTGCCGGACAGTTTGCCTGTAATCCTCGGCGTACTCTTATTCATTGCAAAAAATTTTGTCAGTTATTGTTGTAATTTACAACCTTGGAAACAAAACCCGTACATTATTCAGCTGTGCGTATCTCCGTAGCGCTCTATTGCACGGCAGAATATCAGCGGAAGTTCGGCGGTGCGCCGTTCGCAATCGTTTAATATGCTGTACGGCAGCGGATGGCTGAAATCGTCGCTGCCCACTTCCACAGTAACCGCGGGCACTCCCAGCGCCTGCACGCACCAGTCCTTGAGTCCGCCCGCGCTGCCCTTTCCGCTGACAAGCTGATATCCGCTTTCACGCGCAAGTTCGCCGGCTATCATGCGGTCGCGCGCAAGCGCCGCGCCCCTTTGCCCGAACTTCCAAAACAATATCTCGCCCTTGCAGTGAAAGGAGAGCAGGCCGCTGCAGCCGCCGCGCATTATAAAGTCCGTGAGCGCGCGGTTTTCCGGCTCGCTGAGCGGACGGGGACCCACGTAGTTTTCCGGGGCGGGTTCAAATACGTTCGACGTGCCGCTGCCCCATTTGGCGGGGAAATTTACGTTTAAATCCACGGCCGCGGCGTTTGCCTTCCACAGCGAAAAATCAATGCCGCCGTTTATTCGCGCCAGCCTTGCACGCATATGCGCGGGCACGGACGCAAGCCCCTGCTGGCAAAGCTGCACGCCGTCTATGTTGTGCATGGGCACAAACACCAGTTCAAACCCCGGCACAGGGCGGCGCATATATCTTTGCATATGCCGGTACGCCAGCGCCGAGGTTATGTGCTCGCGGGCGTGCGTGCAGTACACGCAAAATACCCTGCGGCCGCTTCCGCAGCTCACATACGGGATGGGCCGGCCAAGCAGGCTGCCGCCAATGCTGCCGACATTTGCGCCCGCCTGCTCCAGCAGGGCAATGTCTCTCTTAAGCTTTTCCGC
>CAZPMG010000098.1:2667-6267 GCA_964587785.1 uncultured Clostridia bacterium | reverse complement strand
ACGGTCACGGACTTTGCAAGGTTTCGGGGCTTGTCGCAGTTTATGCCCTTGGCGCGCGACACAAGGCAGGCAAGCCGCTGGGCGGGTACTACTGACACCAAAGGCATCAGCCAATCTTCAGCCGGCGGAAGCTTTACTATGATATCCGGCCGCACGCTCCACTGCACGTCCGTAAACTGCGTAAACACGGTTACGTGCGCGCCGCGCGCCTTTACCTCGCTGATGTTTGAAAGCATTTTTTCTTTAAGCTCGCGCTGGGTCATAAACGCGATTACGCGCGTACCCTGCTCTATCAATGCCAGCGTGCCGTGCTTGAGCTCGCCCGCGGGGTATGCCTCGCTGTGTATATAAGTTATCTCTTTTAGCTTTAACGACGCCTCAAGCGCAGTCAGGTAGTCGGCACCGCGCCCCAAAAAATATACCTGCCGCTCGCCTTTTACCGCCTCGCATACCTCTTGAATTCCGCTGTCTTTTGCCGCGCGCTTGATTGCGCGGCACACCGCCTTTACCTTGGACGGGCGGAATATATCCTTGTCTATCCCTTTTTGGTCGCACAGATACTGCGCAAGCTTTAAGCAAAACGTAAGCTGCGCAAGGTACGCCTTTGTGGACGCGACGGCGTATTCCCTGCCCGCGTACGTGCGGAAAGAACACCCTGCGGAATCCGCCAGCGTGCTGCAGCTTACATTGGTAACGGCGGCAGTGCGCGCGCCCAGCCGCATTGCCGCGGACATTGCTGCCGCTGTATCGGCGGTTTCACCGCTCTGGCTGATGAATATATACAGAGTTTGCGCCGCTTCGGTCTGCGTTTGAGCGCAAAACTCGCTTGCAATCTCCGCCGACGCCGGAATTTTTGCAAACCTTTCCGCAAGTAGTTTGCCAATGCACCCCGCGTGGTACGCCGTACCGCAAGCGCAAAAGCAAAGACGGTTTATACCGGAAAGCTCCAATCGCGAAAACTCTCCGGCGGTCAGCTTTGCGGCAGTGCGCTCTACGGCGGCGGCTCCCTCGTTTATTTCCTTTTCCATAAACGTGGAGTAACCCTCTAAGCCCGAGCTTTCATAGCATCGGTCAATTATTAACTGCTCTTTAATGAGCGCGTTTCCGTCAATATCAAAAAACTCTAAGGAGCCCGGCCTTGCGCGCAAAAACTCCATATCGCCCAGCGCATACAGTCTTTGGCACTTGTCCGCAATTGCCGCAACGTCGCTTGCAAGGTGCACGTCCCCGCTCTCGGCAATACCGGCAATCAGCGGACTGTCCTTGCGTACGGCGGCAATCTCGCCCTCGACAGGACCTGCGGCGGCTATGGCAAATGAACCGCTGAGTATGCGCGCCGCCGCTTTCAGCGCGCGCAAAAGGTCGCCTTCGTACAGACTGCGTATGAGATGAACCGCGCATTCGGTGTCGGTTTCTGAAACAAACGCATAGCCCTTGTCCTCAAGCTCGGCTCTAAGCTTTGCGCTGTTTTCTATTATTCCGTTATGGACTATGTAAATTCCGCCGCTGCCGTGCGGGTGGGCGTTTGCAAAGCTTGGCGCGCCGTGCGTCGCCCAGCGCGTATGGCCTATGCCGCAGCTGCCGCAGTTGCTCAAAAATACCTTGCTCTTTAAAAGCTCGTCCACCGCGCCCTTTTGCTTGACCACAGTGCCGTTTATGTAGACTCCGGCGGAGTCATAACCCCTGTATTCCAGACGCTTTAATCCCTCGTAAAGATAGTCAAACGCCGGGC
Source organism: uncultured Clostridia bacterium (assembly GCA_964587785.1). Lineage (GTDB taxonomy): Bacteria > Bacillota > Clostridia > Christensenellales > HGM11417 > CAZPMG01. The sequence goes on along the minus strand of CAZPMG010000098.1, from coordinate 4,535 downwards.
TGTTCCCGCTGTATCCTATTATTCCGCACATTGCAGGTACCTCCCCCTGCCATGGCCGGGCGCGTACGCAAGAGCAGGCGCGCACACGGCCAATCAGCTTGCCGCAGACAGCAAAAAGAGCTACGCATATGCGCAGCTCGTGTGTGTAGCTCTAATTTATTGTATGCGTTTTTGCCGCCGCCGGTGCTGCGGTCATAAAAAAAGGATACTGCGGTCAAGAAAGGAGCGCCACTAAGGAGCGGCACTGCGGTTAGAAAAAACGGTGCCGCCGTCAAAAAAAGCGGCACTGCGTCCGAAAAAAAATCAGCTGTTCTTATCTGTCTGCTTTGAGGGCTTTAAGTTCCCCTGCTTTTTAAGGCGGGTTTCAAGCTCGGCCTCTATGTCGCTGATATCTATGCCGCACTGGCAGAGCATTACCAGCAGATGATACAGCAGGTCGCAGGTTTCGTTTACTATATCCGCGGCATTGCCGTTTTTTGCGGCAATTACGGTTTCCGTGCATTCTTCGCCGCATTTTTTGAGTATCTTGTCCAGCCCGCTTGAAAACAGATAGCCTGTATAAGACCCCTCGTCCGCTGAGGCTTTTCGGGCGGATATGACATTGTAAAGCTCTTGAATTACATCTGACATTTTGCTTTCTCCTTTACTCTGCGCCTTGATTTCCGTGCGGCTTGTCTAACTTTAGCGCGTTAAAAAAACAGGTGCGGCTGCCTGTGTGACAGGCCGGGCCGCTCTGATTTACGCGTACGAGCAATGTGTCACCGTCGCAATCATAGTGCACGGAAAGCACCCGCTGCACGTTGCCGCTGGTCTCGCCCTTTTTCCACAGCGTGCGGCGTGACCTGCTGTAAAAATGCGTGTATCCCTCGGACAGCGTAAGCAGCAAGCTCTCTGCGTTCATATACGCCAGCATAAGCACCTCGCCGCTGTCTGCATCCTGCACAATGGCAAGTATCAGACCGCCGCCGTTTAAGGCCGGCAAAAGCGCTGTTAAATCATTCATATCGGTTGTTCCTTTATACTTCCGCGCATGGCAGAGAAAACTAATTTACTGTTACAAACCCAATTAATAACCCTATATGCGCACGGATATATTTTTGCTCTTTAAATATTCTTTTACCTGCGGTACAGTCAATTCGCCGAAGTGAAACAGCGACGCTGCAAGCGCTGCGCTTGCTTTTGTGCGGTTGAACACGTCTGCAAAATGCTGCAGGCTGCCGCAGCCGCCCGACGCCGTAACCGGGATTTTCACAAGTTCTGCGATTATGCGCGTAATCTCAAGGTCGTAGCCGTCCTTTGTGCCGTCCGCATCCATTGAGGTAAGCAATATTTCGCCTGCGCCCAGTTTTTCCGCCTGCAACGCCCACTCTGCCGCGTCTATGCCAGTGTCCTCGCGTCCGCCGCGCACAAGCACATTGTACCGCCCGCTGTCCGCGCGCCGCACATCTAATGCAAGCACCACGCTGCAAGAGCCGAACTCGTCCGCAGCCCGGCTGAGAAGCTCAGGGCTGCGCACCGCGGCAGAATTGATTGAAACCTTATTTGCGCCCGCATCCAGCACCGCCCTGATGTCCTCCACGGAGGTGATTCCGCCGCCCACAGTGAGCGGCACGGTCACGCACTCTGCAGTGCGCCGCACGACACTTAGCAGCGTACCGCGGTTTTCATGCGTGGCGTTTATATCCAAAAAAACTATTTCGTCCGCGCCCTGCTCACTGTATGCGCGCGCGCATTCCGCAGGGTCGCCCGCGTCTTTGAGTCCGACAAACTTAACGCCCTTTACAACGCGTCCGTTCATTACGTCCAAGCAAGGTATAATCTTTTTGTACTGCATATATGTATCTCCCCTTAGGCGCTGCGCTGTGATA
>CAZPMG010000098.1:0-2567 GCA_964587785.1 uncultured Clostridia bacterium | reverse complement strand
GTAATTTTGCGCACGTGTTATTGCGGCCTTTAGGTCAAGCGTGCCGCTGTATATGCTCTTGCCGCATATTACGCCGGATACCCCAAGCTTTAGCAGCGCGTCGATGTCGCTTAAATCTCTTACGCCGCCGCTTGCGATAACGTCTGCGCCGCCCGCAGCCGCCATTACCTCCGCGAGGCCGCCGAGCGCCGCGCCCTCAAGCGTGCCGTCGCGTGATATGTCGGTGTAAATAACGGTACGCACGCCCATATCTGTAATCTTGCGCACAAAATCGCTGTAATGCACTTTTGTGCTCTCGCGCCAGCCGCGCGTCTTTAAGTATCCGTCCTGACAGTCTACGCCCACGGCAACCGCTTTTGCGTGTTTTTCCACCGCGCGCCGCAAGAAATCCTCGTCCTCTACGGCAGCGGAGCCTATGACCACCCGGCTTGCGCCCGAACTCAGACACCTTTCCACCGCATTCATGTCGCGTATGCCGCCGCCCGTCTGCACGGGCACGCCCAGGGCGCACAGCTTTTCGATTACTCCGGCGTTTGTGCGGCTGCCGTCACGCGCGCCGTCCAAATCCACAACGTGCAGCATCTGCGCGCCCGCCGCAATAAATTCTCTTGCCGTTTCAAGTGCGTCAGCCGCCACCTTATGCGCGGTGGAATACTCGCCGCGCACAAGCCTTACGCAGCTGCCGTTTAAAAGGTCTATTGCAGGTATTATTATCACGCTCGCCTCCCAAGGGCATATTCAGCCGTTTTTTTGAACTTAGGTTACGCTAAAAAACTTAATATTAATAAGCGATTATTTCCGCAAACCGCAAAGCTTATTATATGCAGCCCTTTGTAGAGGGTACTGCGCTGCCTGTAACGGCATAAGCCTTGCCGTAGCATCTTGCCACTGCCTTGAAAATCGCCTCAAGGCGGTGGTGATCATTGCTGCCTGTAAGCAGCTTTACGTGCAGCGCGCAGGCCGAGCCGAACGCCAGCGCACGGAAAAATTCCTCTGCCATTGCCGTTTCAAACTCGCCGCACATCTGATAGGTGAACTCTGCGCTGTAGCAAAGGAATGCCCTGCCGCCCGCATCAAGAGCGGCAAACGCCAGGCTTTCGTCCATGGGCACGCTGCAGTCCCAAAACCGCTCTATGCCAACCTTGTCGGCTGCTGCGCGCCTTATGCACTCGCCCAGCACTATGCCAACGTCTTCAACTGTGTGGTGACAGTCTACCTCGATGTCGCCCTTTGCAACAATATCAAGGTCAAAACCTGAGTGACGGGCAAACGATGTCAGCATATGGTCAAAAAAAGCTATGCCCGTGCTGACATTTGCCTTGCCGCTGCCGTCAAGGTTTATCTTTAATGTGATATCCGTTTCGTTCGTCTTTCTGTTAAATTCAGCAGTTCTCATAAAATTCCTCCAACGCTTTTATAACAAGCCGGTTTTCCTGCGCACTGCCGGCGGTGATTCTCAAAAACTCAGGGAACGCCCTTATGCATATATTCTTTGACTTTAAAAACCTGTCTGCCCCGTCCGCCTCTTGCGTATAAATGCATACAAAGTTTGTGTGTGTGGGCGCAACCCTTAGCAATTTGGGGAAACGGATTTCTAAATCCTTTAGCGCGCAGTAAAGGCTGTCGGTGAGCAGCTTTACCTCTGCCACTGTGTCCATAATCTCCTGCGTATTGCCGAGTGCAAGCTCGCCCGCGCGTTGGCTGAATGAATTTATGTTATAAGGCGAGCGCGCGGCGTTGATTACTGAAATGAGTTTTTTGTTGGAAATTGCAAATCCCAGCCGTAGCGCCGCACAGGAGAACGCCTTGCTGAGCGTCCTTAGTACGATAAGGTTATCTAATGAAACCGCAGCGGCCGCCGCGCTTTCACCGGAAAACTCTGCGTATGCCTCGTCCGCAATCACAAGCGCGTCTGTGCCTTGCGCAATCTCTTGCACCTGCTCTGCAGGCAGCTGCGCCGCCGTGGGGTTGCATGGATTGGAAAAGATTACAAGCTTGGCGCCGAACTCCTTGCACTTTGAAATCACCTTTTTTACATCTACGTTTCCGCTTGAATCGCGCGGCACTTCGATAATATTGCGCCCAAGCAGCGCGGCGTATTGCCCGTACATGGAAAAGTCCGGAGGGCAGACAATAAGGCTTTCGCCCTCACGCAGAAATGTTTGAATAATCAAGCTTATCAGCTCGTCCGAGCCGTTGCCCGCCGCCACACAGGCCTGCGGCACGCCGATATAGCCCGCATACGCGTCCGTAAGCGCGCGTGAAGACGGATCGGGATAGCGGTTGTAACTCAGCTCAGCCGCCGCTTTAGCAAGCGCTTGCTTCAGGCTTTCCGGCAGGTCAAACGGACTTTCGTTTGCATCCAGCCGCACGCTGAAACCGCCCTCGGAAGGCGCGTACGGTTTTATATTATCTAAATCCGGCCTAAGTTTATATGCCATCAGTCATTCTCCTGTCCGCCGGCGGAGAGTCTTACCGCAACGGAGTTCGCGTGCGCGCCTAGCCCCTCGCACTCCGCTCTTGCAATGATATCTTCGGCCGCGGCCTCACGCCTTAGGCGGCTGTAA
>CAZPMG010000097.1:4556-6339 GCA_964587785.1 uncultured Clostridia bacterium | reverse complement strand
AAGCCGCAGCCGCCTGCCCGGCTAAGTTTAGCGGGCAGGCGGCTGCGGTCAATAGCTGCTGCGCTGCTGCGGTCAATGACAGCTATGTCAATTATCTGCTGCAACGCTGCTTGATAGCGCTCCGCAGGGGGCACGCTATACATGCCTGCTTTACTGTCGCATTTAAATTAAATTTGACTATATATAGTCAATCAACTTGAAATTTAGAGCAGCAGCTTCGAGTGATATCTCTCGGATAGAACGGCATAAAAGCGCAACCTTTAGTGGTGCTAAAGGTAAGCATTTTATGACGTTATAGACCAAATAGATGCCGAAGATGCAATGTAAATCAAGTTGATTGACTACATAATTATGCCGGGTCGCTGCTTTCACCAGATACTATGCTCAGCGCGCTCTGCCGCACTCCGCCGGGAAAGGCCTTTTGCGGTACGCCTACGCGCACGAGCATCTGCGCCTGGCCGCCTGAGGGCACATAGTCGGCGTAAAATTCCGCCTTTAGCGCTCTTACGCTGCCATCAAACGACGCCAACGGCTGACTGACAGGTTGCACCGCAAGCCCCATGGAGTGACACAGCAAAACTATTTGCTGATAGATCATGCCGGCCTCTACCTGCTGCTCTCGCGCGGAGCCGGGTGTCGTCAAGAGCAGATATGCCTGAGTTGCCGCGGCAAGCTTGCGCGAATTCTTGACCTGACGTTTAGTTGTCGCCTCACGGCTGTTTAGCGCGGGTATGAGCGTTGATGCACTCTCCGCAAGGCTGAGATTTATACCCTTTAGCCCCTCGCCCTCTGCAGACAGCCCGAAAGGCTTTTGGTTTTTTTGATATTCGTTCAGCCGCGTTATCTTTGCAAGCTGACCGACCACGGTGTCATTTGCATACTCAAAGGCCTTGCCCCTCACCGCATAGTTGCCTATCCTTTCGATGTCGGCTGGGGAATTGAGCACTGCTATTTCAAAGCCTTCGCCTGACAGCCCCTCAAGTTTTTCAATCTGCTCAGCGTCCGGCGCGGCGATGTACGGACTGCGGTTTGCCGTTGCGCGCGCAATATAGTCAAATCCCTCTGCAGCGCCGCTTTCTGTATTGGCTTGGCTCTCGGTTATCACAACCCGCGCCACAGGAAGCTGTTTTAAACTCTCGTCAAAGTTTTCCTCATCCGGCTGCCCATCAGGGAACAGCTCAATTTCCAGCCCCATGCCCTTTTCAGCCGCAGCAAGCTTTATGTTTTGCAAAAAAGTCCCCTGCGAAATCATCAGCTCGCGTCCGTCCGCATCCGCCGCCAAACGCTTTTCGGCATCGGCATACAGCAAAAAGGACTGTTCCTCCTCAAGTTCCACCCTCCACGACTGCATATTGTGCGCGCTTGAGGCAAGTATGCCGTAGGATATAAGCTGCACTCTCCCGTCCTCAAACTGACGGCTGTAGTCCGCGTTTCTGGGCAGCGCGTAGGTCTTTTCCATATAACTGCCGCTGGTCGCAGACACAATAACCACAAATGCAAGCGCGCAAAGCGCCAGCACTATCGTAAGCACATAGAGTGCGCGTAAAGCTCTGTTGCTCATAGTTCCCCCTTGCCCGCGCATAAATTTCGGCGGGGCTTTTTGTAATATCATGCGCACAAGTTTAAATAATATTCCGGAAGTAAAACGCTTGCAATACATTTTTACGCCGCCTGCAAATATATAGCAATATGCAAAACACGGCAGACCTTTCGGCCTGCCGTGTTTTGCACTTTTAAGGAACTATATAATGTGTAAGGAGCCTGTGTTTTTGAAGGGTTTCCC
>CAZPMG010000097.1:0-4456 GCA_964587785.1 uncultured Clostridia bacterium | reverse complement strand
AATAAGGGCACGCAGCAAAGCGGTGGGAAATTATACCTTAAAATTAAATTTCAGGGGTAAACCCTGCACTCTATATCCGCGGCAGCCGTCGATATGTTTTACTCACGATGTCAGCATGAGCCTTATTACTATGCGTACCTAAACTTTGGTTTCATAAAAGGCAAACAATTTGTTTTTTCAATCGGCTTTGCATTTTTCGACAAATTACACGATTTTTTTGCAATGCTTGACATAGTGCGCGCGTTGTGCTAAACTTTGCCTGACACGATTTAAGGAGTTTTGATTATGGACAAAAAGGTAAGAGACCTGCTCAATCTGCAGATCAACAAGGAGCTTTATTCCGCCTATCTGTACCTTGATATAGCCAACTTTTACGGCGACGGCGGCCTCAACGGCTTTGAAAACTGGTTTCGCGTACAGGAGCAGGAGGAGCGCGACCACGCCAACCTGTTCATACAGTACCTGCTGAACAACGGCGAGAAGGTCAGTCTTTCGGCAATCGCACAGCCCGACAAAGTCTTTTCTGACTTTGCCGCGCCCCTTGACGCCTCGCTGGAGCATGAGCGCTATGTAACGGCGTCTATAAACGACATATATCAGGCGGCACTGGACGTAAGGGATTTCCGCACCGTGGAATTTTTGAACTGGTTTATCAAGGAGCAGGGCGAGGAAGAAAAGAACGCCGACGATTTGATAAAAAAATATCAGCTGTTTGCGGGCGACCCCAAGGGGCTCTATCTGCTGGATGCCGAGCTTGCGACGCGCGTGCACACACCTCCCTCGCTTACGCTTGATTGACAGCCCGCAGCGGCGTAATACGCGCGCGGCGCACCAAGCGGTTTATTTACTACGCACACAGCTTGGAGCAATGTCTGCGCTTAACTCAATATACTGTTATACCCCGATAATACCGCATGTGAAGCATACACATAAATTTACAAAAACGTATACAAAAGATTTGATATACATATGACAGCCTTGCGCGCGGGACTAAAAATCCGCGCGCAAAGCTTATGCGGGAGAAAAAACCGGCCAAATGCTCATATGAATATCCGAGGCATATTTAAAACCCGCGCGGCATCGGCGTTTTGCCCTGCGACCCGCCGCCGTATGCGCATATGCCCACGTATTCACCCTGCATACTTTTACGGAAAAATTCATAAAATAAGCAGGTGGTAACACCGCCGGAAAATGTGCGGCTCCATAACACACCGCATTGCCAAAAAAAATATGGATTTTATGCGCAAAACTGTTTAATTATTCACTATTTTGATTAAATATAGAGTACAGAGCTCTGGTAAGGACAAGGCAACAGCCGGATGCGGATTTACAGGTGCAAACAGCCGTAAACTAAGATGAAACACGCCGAACGCACGCCCGTGCGTCTTGAGATTAACCGCTCAGGCCGCCGGCCGCAAGTACAAGCGTTTTATGCGTGTTTTATGCAAAAACCAATCCAGTATTATTGCTTGCGTCCGCGTCTTAAATCAATTACTATTAACGGAGGGACTTTCCTATGTCTTGGTGGAACAGTCTGGAATTGTTTGAGCAGATTGTGGCGGGTATCGCCATGACCGGCTCAGTGCTTGTCCTGCTGCAGGTGCTCATGCTGTTTTTCGGCATTGCGGGCGGCAGTGACATCGACGTGCCCGATCATGAATTTGACGTTCCCTCGGGCGAATTGTCTGATTTCGGCGGCATACGTTTCTTTTCGCTGCGCGCGGTGCTGGCTTTTCTTACTATGGGCGGCTGGGTTGCATATTATGCCTCGCAGCAGGGCGCAAGCCCGCTTTTAGCGTCGGTAATAGGCATTTTTGTGGGCGCGGTCACCGGCTTTTTGGTGGCATACGCTCTGCAGCAGACGTCAAAGCTGGTCAGCTCGGGCAACATCGATTACGCAAACTCCATAGGACTGATGGGCAGCGTATACATACCCATTCCGGCAAAGCGCCAAGGACGGGGTAAGATAACGCTTACGCTTCAGGAGCGGTTTGTGGAGATAGACGCGATAACCGACAGCGAAAAGCCGCTTAGAACCGGCACCGCCGTAAGGGTTACGGGCAAGCTTTCGGACGACACGCTGATAGTATCGCCTGAGTTTTAGTGCATAAGCTTTTTGCAGTATTTAATTCTGCGCGCGGCTTGACTTTGTATTGGGAACGTTTATAATGGAATATGTAATAGGCGCGTTTGCCGTAATTGCGGCTGCGGCTGCATTGGGAGTGCTCTCACGGTTTAAACGCTGTCCGCCCGACAAACTGCTGATAATATACGGCAATGTGGGGAAAGAACCCGACGGCACGCCCAAGCTGTTTAAACACATTCACGGCGGCTCAATATTCGTGCGGCCGCTTGTGCAGGACTACAAGTTTATCGACCTCAACCCCATAAACATACCGCTTGAGCTGAAAGGCGCGGGCGGCGGGGACGAAAAAGGTATCGACATAAGCGCGGCCGCGAGCGTTGCCGTATCGCTAAAGCCCGAGTTAATTCCAAACGCTGCAAGGCATTTGCTGGGAGCGCGCGTGGCGGAGATTGCCGCAGGCGCAAGGGATATAATGCTCGACTGCATCAAGCTTGCCGTATCGCCGCGCGAAACAGATTCCCTCGGCGGAAACGGGCAGGATGCAGCCGCTCGGGCAGGCGACGATTCATTGCACGCGCTTACGCAAAAAATTTTAAACATCGCGGAGCCTGAGCTTAACAAACTGGGGCTTACGCTGATAAACTTTAAAATTACAAGCATTACCGCGGTTTAAACGCCGCACACACGCTGCTCTCGGCTGCAAAGCTGTTTTGCGGCGGCTCAATCTGAACAGGAACTAAATAATAAAGGAGTTATAAAATTATGCCATTTATCATCGGCGGTGCGCTGCTTATTTTCTTTGCGGTTTTGGGTGTGCTCTCGCGCCTGAAGCGCTGTCCTTCCGACAAGGTGCTTGTCAAGTACGGTAAAATCGGAAAAAACCCTGACGGTACTCCCCGCTCATCAAAGTGTATACACGGCGGAACCGAGCTTGTGTGGCCGTATATTCAGGGTTACCAGTATCTTGACCTTACGCCAATGTCCATAAGCGTGGATTTGCAGAGCGCGCTCTCGCGCCAGAACATCCGTATCGACGTGCCCTCGCGCTTTACCGTGGGTATTTCCACCGAGGCGGGCATAATGCAAAACGCTGCGGAAAGGCTGCTCGGCCTGCGCCTTGTAGAGATACAGGAGCTTGCAAAAGACATTATATTCGGTCAGCTGCGTCTGGTTATCGCCACCATGGAGATTGAGGAAATCAACACCGACCGCGACAAGTTTTTGGCGGCTGTCTCCAGCAACGTGGAAGGCGAGCTCAAAAAGATTGGTCTTCGCCTCATAAACGTCAACGTAACCGACATCACCGACGAATCCGGTTACATTGAGGCGCTTGGAAAGGAAGCCGCGGCAAAGGCAATCAACGAGGCCAAAAAGTCCGTTGCAGAGCGCAACCGCGAGGGTTCCATAGGCGAGGCAAACGCGCTGCGTGACCAGAGAATCGAGGTCTCCGACGCCAACCAGAGCGCTGTGCGGGGCGAGAACGAAGCTCTTGCAAAGATTTCGCAGTCAAACGCGGAAAGACGTGAAATTGAGGCGGAATCTCTGAGAAGAGCCACCGTTGCGGAAAAGATTGCGCAGGCAAAGGCGCTTGAAGAAGCTTACTCTGCAGAGCGTACGGCGGAAATCGCGCGTGCCGAGAGAGAGAAAGCCACGCTTGAGGCCGATGTAATCGTCAAGGCGCAGATAGAAAAGAGCCAGATAGAGATTGAAGCCGAGGCCGAGGCCGAGCGCATACGCCGCCACGCACGGGGCGAAGCGGACGCCATATTCGCCAAGATGGAGGCAGAGGCGCGCGGTATCGAGGAAATCCTCACCAAGCAGGCACAAGGCTTCCAGCACATTGTAGGCGCAGCCGGCGGACAGGCAAACGACGCCGTCAAGCTCATGATATCCGATAAGATTGAAAACCTGGTCAAGACACAGGTTGAGGCCGTCAAAAACCTTAAAATCGACAAGGTTACCGTGTGGGATTCCGGCACGGGCGGCAAGGACGGCGGCACGGCGACTTCAAACTTTTTGGCATCGCTGATGAAGTCAATACCCCCGATGAATGAAATGTTCAACATGGCGGGCATGAAACTGCCCGAGTACCTCGGCAAGGCCAAAGACGAGGAAACTGTAATTGAAGCAAAGGTCTCCGATATAAAGGAACAGCCTAAAAAAGGCAAGTAAGCCTAAAGGATAAGTAATCACACTTCCCCATTCATATATTGGGATATATAACTATTCAAACACAAAACAAATGCGTCCGCAATTTGCGGACGCATTTGTTTTTTATTACCCTGCGAAAATATATTTTTATTGTTTACTGCAGCACTTCATATTACAATGTGCGAGTAACTATACTAAAGTTAACTTCAAAAGCTGCTG
>CAZPMG010000096.1:0-6418 GCA_964587785.1 uncultured Clostridia bacterium | reverse complement strand
TCATTCCGCTGAAAAAGTTTTGCACTGCCTTTTCCTTTTCCGCGCTCACTTTGGCAGCTATGTCTGCGGCGGAAGAGTTTTTGAGCGCTTGATTTTGCGCGTCCTTGAGCGCTTTGTCGCGCGACAGGCTGTACTGCGCCTGCTTTTCCGCAACCGTATTGTTGTACTTTATTACCTCGGCAAGCTTTTTGTCGCGCTCGTCGGTCAGCTCTTTTATGCGCCCTGCAATCAGCTCAAGCTTTTGGCCGTCCAAGGCCTCGATTGCGCTTATGCGGCTTTGCTCAAGCTCATACAGGCTGTTTTCTATGTTTTGTATCTGGCTTGCATAACCCTCGTGCTGCTGCTGGCGGCCGGCCAGGCGCGCGCCGTCAAACGCCTCGATCTGTCCCATGATTATGCTTGAGCGCGCAAGCCCCCTTTTTAGCGCTTGGTTCTCTGCCGCGGTTTTGCGCGCGTCATAGTCGCTGTCTATGCGGCTTAAATTTTCCTCAAGCGCTTGTCCGGCACGCTCGCGGGATGCCGCAGCGCTTTGCTCGGCAAACTGCTTTTCGCGCTCTAACTCCTGAGCCTTGCGGTCGGCGTATGCCTGCGCCTCTGCGTCTGCGGCGGCGGCAATCTCCTCGTCGGTGGGCGCGGAGTAATCCAGCCGCTCAAGCTCAAGGCTCTCCGGCGCGTCAACCTCTGCACCCGAGGGGTTGGCGTTGTATTTGCGCTCGATTTCCTCAAGCTCCTCCACAAGCGAACGCTTGCGCTTTTCGTCCTCGCCCAGCACTTCCTTGCCGGCGGTAATGGAATAACTGTACATATAACACCTCTTATAATAGTAATTTTTAGTGGCCGTGCATTCGCAAAGCCATAGCCTCCCTTGTTAAAGGGAGGGGGACCGCGTAAGCGGTGGAGGGATTCGGATAAGCGCAAAGTTTGCGGCAACAGGACTGTATATGGCTATACCATGTAAATTGCAGAAAACAAAGCTTGTTCTAAGGCAGGATCCCCCCGTCGCTTCGCGCCACCCCCCTTTGACAAGGGGGGCTTTTTGCGGTATATTTGCCCTTGCGCGCTAACCTCTTTGCGGCGGCTCTGCCCCCGCGCGTGCTTACAAACCTTTTTGCGGTGGCTCTGCCCCCGCACCCCCCGCTACTTTTCTTGTGACAAGAAAAGTAGCAAAAGAAACAATATTTTTTATTTTTTGCAGCACTTTTTTCTTTACACAACACTATTTATTGCGGCATTTGTTTGTCGCAGTACCATTTATTACAACGCTATTTTACAACAAATACACCTTGAACCTGTTGTTTGTCCTGTCCAGCCGCAGCGTGCCGTGATAAAGCAGTTCGTCGCAGTATGCGTGTGCGGTTGCGGTTATCTCGCCGCCGTCCGTTTGCAGCATTTCCACCCTGCCGCCGCCGCCCGCATAGAGCGTAAGCAAGCCGCCGCTCTCATTGCCCTGCAATGTCTGCGCGCGCACAAGCTTTACTGCCCTGCCGTATATGGGCACGCCGCCCTCCAGCGCGGCAAAGCGGCTTAAGTACCACACTCCGCCTATGCGCGCAGCCACCGCGCACACGCCCGACGCGCTGCCGATTACCTTTACCGCGTCCGCGCTGCCGGAAAAGCTCACCTGCGCGGCAGGCGACAGCACCAGTCCGCCGTCATAGTGTATTAGCGCGGCATAGACCTTGCCCGCGCTTATGTATGCCAGCACGCACGAACTGCCGCCTCCGCCGCTGCCAAGGCTCACCGCGCGCACGTTTTGCGCCGCCGCCTGCGCTCCGTGGCTCTGCTGCGTAAGCAGGTTGAACTCTTCAAGCACAAGCTGGCCGCCTTGCTCGCGCGCATGGCACATTCTGTATGCGGTCTGTCCGCTCTTTATGGACGATGCCGCCGCCGCGCCGGACACGGGAACGGTAAACAGCGGCGCGGACAGCGAGGGCGTATATGTGTTTTGGTTGATAACCGCAGTTTGACCGCCTCCGTGCAGCGCAAACATTGTGCCGTATTGCGACGCAAACGCGTCCATGGCAACGTCCTTTCTCACCTCGTATACGCCGCCGCCGGTTATGCACACCGCCGCGCTCTCCAATGCGTAACTGCCCGCGGGCGCGGATATGTCAAACCCAAGCGTGTGCGCCCCTTTTTTGAGCGGCAGTACAAAGGCAAACGAATGAGAAGAAAAACCCGCTTGCAGCGCGCCCTCTCCTTCTTCCGCGCGCGCGCCGCCCAGCACAGGCGTAACGGTAAACCTGCCTGCCGCAGGGCTGTCTATTACCAGCCGCACCTCTATGTGCGCGGCGGTATCTGCCGGACAGGTAAGTTCAAGTTCGGGCAGCGAAATCCCGCCGGAAAACACCGTGCGCGTATAAAGCCCCGCGTACAGCGGCGGCGCAAATGTACGTGCGGCGATGCGCTCGGCCTCGTCCAGCCGCCTGTGCGCGTCCTCGGCTTTTAGATAGGCAAGGCGCGCGGTATGGCTTGCTTCGCCGCCGCTCTGCCCGTCATTTAAGTTTTGCATAATTTTTCCCCTAAGTTTTATATGTTTGTGCCTACCCATATTGTACGGATATTTTAATTTAAACTCTTTTTGGAGCAAGTGCATATTGCCCACCTTGCAAGCAAACTCCATTCAAGCACTTGTCAGCAAGCGTGCTTCACCCCTCTGTCGCTCCCATTCAAGCCACTTGTGAGCAGGCGTATTTTACTCCCCCTGTCAGCAGAAAACCCACATTTAAGCCCCCCTTGTCAAAGGGGGGGGGGTGGCGCCGCAGACGACGGGGGGATTCCGGCTTTAAATCAAGCTTTGGGATTCCCGCATTAACTAAAACTTTGCGGTCATACCGAATCCCTCCACCGCTTACGCGGTCCCCCTCCCTTTGACAAGGGAGGCTGTAGCTTGTAGTTTAGCATATAAGAGAAGCTGTGGGTTGCGGCTTTGTAAAGCTGTAGCTTTGCTAAGTCTTATTTTGCTAAGTCCTCTCTCGCTATATATATTCCGTAACAAGCTCGGGGCGGGATATCTCTATATCGGGGTCGGTTGAGCAAAATTCCAGCCAAAACTCCGTTCCCCTTGCCCTCAGCCGCCGCCGCACAGGCCCGCCGCTGCCCTGAATTTGAGCTTTTGCGCCGCAGACCTCGCCCGACACGTTCACCGTGCAGCCGCCCGAAAGCCCCATATACAGCTGCTTTACGCTCTTTACCGCGTCCGGCCGCCCCAAGTTTGTGCGCGGAGTGCGCCACAGCATATGCATTTGCTGCCCGTCTATGCTGCCCCTGCCGCCCAACCGGTACACCTTGCTCTTTCCGCGCAAGGATAGCAGCAGCTCGGAGCCGCTCTCTTGAAGATACGCCAAGAGGCCGCTTATGTCCGCGCCGCGCAGCACCTCCGTTCGGCCGTCGGACGGGTTATACAGCACCAGCGCGTTGTTTTTCGCGCCCTCCTCGCCGGGATAACCGGTCTTAAACTTCAGCCTTGCCGCCAGCGCGTACTCGCCCGAATGCGCGCACGCGCAGGGGTTTCCGCTCTCCGGCTGCAATATCCCGTCTAAATTTTTTGCCGCGCGGGAAACGGTTACGCCGTTGAAGCTGTATAATCCGTCCGCCGCCAAAAACATTATGCGGTCGCCGCACACGGCAATTGTGTCGGGATAAATCCTGCCCGTTGCCGTATACAGCCGCGTGAGCGCAAACTGCGTCTGCTCGGCATATGCGGTCAGCCGCGCTATGCCGTAGCTGCGGAACACGTATACATAATCCAAAAAATGAACCACGCGCACCAGCCCGCCGCCGTCGTCGGCAAGCTCCAAGAAACCAGCCTCGTCAAGCGATACGTTCCAGTTGGTTACGTCGAGGTCGTCAGAGAACCACACCGCCGAGCGGTCGCCGCCGCCGCTTGCGAATATCCGCTCATAGTGCACGCACATCGACGTTATATCGGGCGCGCCGGGCACGTGCTCAAGCGCGTTTTTGCCGTCCCACACCGCGGTATAGCCGCCGCCGCTCAGCACCAGCACGTCCTCGCCGCTCAAACGGTAATTGACCGCGCGCGGAGGCGTTTCAAACTCCTCGCTTAAAAGCACGGGCACGGACGGGGCAATCGCGCTCATGCCGTAGAGCTTTTTGCTCTGCGTATACACGGCAAGCCTGTCGTCAGGCTGCATAGTGTCGCGGTCGAACCTGCGGTAGTGATACACGCGCAGCACGGTTTCACCTGTAACTGAGGCGGGCGTGTCTCCGCCTGGGCAGAACGCCGTTATTCCGCGCATAGCTTTCAGCGCGCCGTCCTTAAACTCAAAGTTATAGCTCTCTGACGCGTAGCGCTGGGGAAGTATGTTTTCGTGCAGCCTGCCGCTCATTCCGCCGGAAAAGTCGCTGAGCTGCAGGCGGCTGCGGCGCACGGACTCAATATCAGGCGGCTTGCGGTAAAACACCGCGCTCACGCCCATCTCCTGGCGGGCAGCGCATAGTTTTTGCGGCGGGATGCGGCAAGCAGGCTGTCCTTGTAGCGCTTGTCAAGCCTTAGCGCCTCGCTGTAGTTGCCGCTGATAAGGCAGTATTCGGCGGCGATGCCCAGCGCCACCGTCCTTGACGTAAGCCTGCCGGCGCTGTAGGCAAGGCTGCCGTCAAGTCCGGCTCTTTGCGGCAGGTATGTGTATTCCACATCTGCGTCGCCGGCGTCGGTGTTTATGCCGTCCGTGCGCAGTGTAAAGTTTTGTTTTTTGCCGCGGCGGCTTACGCTTATCACGTCGATTACGCGCTCAGCAAGTGCGGAAAACGGTATAAAGCCTTGCTCTGCGGCAAGCGTTTGCTTTTTGTGCAGCGGCAAAAACTCTGTGGCAAGCTCGCTTACCACGAGGTTGCCGCAGGTTACGAGCAGCTCTGTAAGCTTTTGCTGCTGTTCGCTTAGGCTTGCGCACTCGTCAAAGCTCTCGGGCGGCAGCTCGTCTATGCCCGCAAGCGCGGCGGCAAGCTTTACGCATTCTTTCATTGTTATATTCATGGCATAACCTCATAATTTTTGTTGGTTTGTTTGTTTTAGCGGTGGCGCTGCCCATATGCCGCGGTTAAGCAAACTTTTTGCGGTGGCGCTGCCCCCGCACCCCGCTACTTTCTTATATAGTCAATTATCTTGAAAACTGCTATAGCAGTTCTCAAGCAGCAAGCAAGCTTGCTGTGCGGCGCAAAGCCGCGATAATGACTATACACGGATGTTAACGGCAGCGTACCTACGCTGTCCGACTTGGCTTTAGCCAAGTCACTTCAAAAGTTGTGTAATCAACTTTTGAAGTTAACTCAAGTATAAGGTAAGAAAGTAGCAAAGAAGCAAATGTTTTTTGTTTATTTAAATTAATTGGGACAAATACTGGTGAACGGTTTATTGTAGAACTGCCATAGTATTGCTATATAAAGAATCAAAAAACGCACTCCTTATAAAGCCTCCCTTGCAAAGGGAGGGGAACCGCTTTAGCGGTGGAGGGATTCTGTGTAAGAACAAAGCTTTGGGCAGGGCAGGAATCCCCCCCCCCGGCGCATACGCGCCACCCCCCCCCTTTGACAAGGGGGGCTTTTTGGGTTGTAAGGCAAAAATATTAGGCGGCGTCAGCATCCCATCAGCTTCGCCGCTCTTTCCGCGCCGCGGGCTATTGCGCTGCGCTCAAGCTTGCTGTTGTGCTGTTCCATCTCCCGCACAAGCTCCCTCATGCGCTCACGGCGCGTCCTGCGCACAAGCTCCACCGTGCGCGCGTCAAGCTCGGCATAAGGCAGCACAAGCGACAGCGTTGTCTTGTTTTGCGCGCGGCTGTGCACCTCAAACCTTTGCTCTCTTGTGTTTCGCACAATAAAATAAGAGCTGTTTATTTCCTTCAGCCGCTTGCATATGTCAAACACATCATGTGTAATCTCAATGAGCATAGCCTCTGCCCCTTTGTATATTTTGCTTTTCCGCTTGTATTTGCGCTTTTAACCGCTTGCAAACTGTGTGCTTGCTTTGGTTTTGTTATTGCCAGCCTTTTTGTTGGCACGTAATTACGGCTTTTGTTTGTGCTTTAACAGCCATTGCAATGTATGCGCCGCTTTTTAACCGCCGCTTATGCCGTCCGCCGGTATCGGCGGACGGCATAAAATAAGCAAGCAAGAAGAGGAGGTAAGCAAGCGGCATAAACAACAAGATGGGGCATAAATGGCAAGCTAAATTTCTTTACGCAAAGCCTGCAACGCTGCATTTCTTTAAATCTTAGTTTTGAAAGGCCGGCAACTCCGCACCGATTTAAAATGCCGCACTTCAAAGCGGCAAACCGCAACCGCTTTAAAATACTGCACTTTAAAACCGGTATTTCCGAACGTCTTTAATATTGCTCGCAAAACAGGCAACGTTGCACAGCTTAAAATTACCGCAGTAAGTTTTACTGCTCTGCGAGGTTTGTAA
>CAZPMG010000095.1:0-6859 GCA_964587785.1 uncultured Clostridia bacterium | reverse complement strand
CCCAAGCTCTCGGCGCAAAATCGTTTGCAGATATTTTTGGCTTGCCGTCGCGGGCACGCCCTCGATGGTGTTGAATGCCGTCATGACCGAGGCGCAGCCAGCCTTGATGCCCTCTTCAAAGGGCATTAAAACCGTATTCCGGACGGTATGCTCGCAGACCTCGGCATTGTTGTAGTCGCGCCCGCCCTCACAAAAGCCGTAAGCCGCATAATGCTTGAGCGTTGCCAATATCGGCTTAGGCCCGTTTTGAAAACCTCTGATATAGGCCTTGCCCATTTCCGCCGTCAGAAAAGGGTCTTCGCCCGAGCCCTCGACTATGCGTCCCCAGCGCGGGTCGCGGCAGATATCCACCATGGGCGCGTTTGTGTAATGAATGCCGCATGACCCCGCCTCCGTTGCGGCGATTCTTGCGGTTTCCTCCACCAAATCCGTGTCGAAACTGCACGAGGCCGCAAGCGGAATGGGAAACACCGTTTCAAAGCCGTGAATTACGTCGGCATTGAATAAAATAGGGATGCCGTGCGGGCTCTCGTGAACGGCAATCTCCTGTAAGCGGCGGGTGGTGGCGGACATATCGACGGCATAATGTATAACTGCGCCGATCATGCCCGCCCTGATGCGCTCTTCCACCGTGTGGTTTACGTCAAGGCCTAAGGCAAAGGTTTCACCCACGGCCCGCTGCGAAAGCTGGCCTACCTTTTCGGTTACGGTCATGGTTTCAATGAGCCGCTCAACAGCCGCTCTGTCTGATTTGGTCAGTTTTCTCATGTGAACCTGCAATTATACTAATATTAACTTGAAATTGACTGTACCGGCTTCACTCGGTTTGTTCTGTCAATATACGGTCCTCGTACAGCCCGATACCGTAAAACGTGCCCGCGACGTCGAATGTGCCGGGGATTTCCCAGCCGGCATTCATGTAATCCAGCTTAAAATCCGCCGTTTCGGTGTTTGCAAAGACATCTTTCAGCGATTCGGTTTGCTTTAAAAGATTCACAGCGTATTCTATGTGCGCCTTCAAGGGTATGACAGCGGTATAGCGCTTGCCTGTCGTCACAGCGTCCTCGCCGAGATACAGGGTCTTATCCAGTGAATAGATATAAGTGTGTGTACCCTTGTCGAAATTAAAGTATTCGCCGCCGCTCTCCCCGCTTCTCTCCTCGCGCGAATCGTAAAGCGGTATTCCCAGCCAAACCCTCGCCGACGAATTGGTGCGGTGGGTCAGCATGAAGTACCACAAAAATTGCGCGGCCTGGCCTTGGTCGTATTGCTCCTCCTGCAGCAGCCAATCCGACTTGTTTACCTCAAAATCAATGTAAGCGTAGATCTCCTTGCTTTGCCCGATTAAGGAAGCGTCCTTTACATACTGCTCCATCAGCAGGTGCACGTGAGCATTGGGGTTTGTGCGCGGTTTCCAGTCATATTCATAACCTGTGTCGGCCGAAAGCACAACCTTGTTTTCCACGGTATCAAAAATCACGCTCTTTGCGGTGTTGGCATATGTGTGCACGCCACCGCTTTGGGTGTATTCGCAGACACCGCCGTCTATCACCGCAAGGCTCTCCTTGCTTGCCCACTGCGTAAACTCCCACACTATGTCCTCACGGGAGACGGTTTCGCCAAAATCCATATAACCGCGCACGTGCCTGCCGTGAGACTTGGTGTCGGTGCCCAGAATTTTTCCTCCGCTTAGAAACCTGCTGTCGGCAAGCACGTTTACCGCGCTCTCAGGTATGCCTTTGGGGTTAACCTTGGATGCGGGATTGCCGCAGCCGCTCAGCGACAGGCATATGACGGCGGCAATTAAAACGCTCAGCTTTTTTATCATGTCTTCTCCATTTTTTTCAAAGGCTTACAGCCGGTTGCTGACTATATCCTCTCCGCCAGCGTCACGTCAATCAGTGACATTGCATAGACGCGTATGATAAAGTCATTGGGGTGGTTGAGGTTGTTGACTGTCATGTCCTCATACTTTTTGTACTCCAGCAGGCGGGTGTGCTTATCCCACATCTCAACGTATACAAGGCGTTCGTGCGCATCTTCCAGCGCCGCCATTTTTTGCGGGTAGTCCTGTTGAAGATTAAAACAGGGCGTGCCCGTGTATCCGGGAATAAATCCGCCGCCGGGACGGGGACTGCCCAGCCATCCTGCGCCGCTGTCGTTGGGGCGCATGCAGCCCACGACAATGAAATCAAGCTGCTTTTGGCTCACGGCTTGGCATTGGCTCATGATTGTCTCAAGGTTTTGTATAAACTTTTCCGGCGTCACGTACCAGGTACCGTCGTTCATTCCGTGCGCAATCATGACAATGTCGGGCTTGTACATCTTGGTATAATATTCCGCCCAGGTATGCTCGCCGTCAGGAGAGTAATACATATCGATGTCATGCGACGAGGACATTCCGCCCACGGATTTGTTGAATACCGAGACCTGCGGCTGGGTATCGGTGCGCTTTTTTATCTCACGACTGACCGCATCGCCGTAAATATCCACCCAATTGGGGCAGAAAGGCTCTAAATTTGCTCCGCTTGAGGACTGTCCGCCGCCGGATATGCTGTCGCCGAGCACGAGTATGGACAAATCCTCGCCCGTAACCAGCGAATTTTGCAGGCTGAGCAATCTGCCGCCAGCATAGTCCTGCCTGGGAACGGAAGCTTTTTCGCTGTCGGAAAACTTGTATGTGACAAAAATCTGCCGCATGAAGATTTCCATGGTGTCGGTAAACAGCACGTCGCCGGGGTCCTCGCCCTCATTGCAGTTTTTAATGGCCGGATTGACGGAGATTCCCTCGCCGCGTATGTTTGCCCCGGTAAAATACGGCATATCGTTGTCTTGATGTTCCAGCCTCGTTATCGTCCTGCCGCTGACCGTATAGTCAACGCCCTGCTTAAATTCCTTTTCCAGCGTGAAATCTCTGATTGACAGAACGCTGTCGGGGACATGCGCCAGATTGGCGCTTATCGAACCGTCGCCGCCCTCAAGCAGCAGCGTGGATTCGTTGTACATGGTGTTGCCCGCCCAATACGGCATGGCCATCTCGTTGAAGTCGTATTTGTACACCGGTTTTTCCCCTTGCCGGCAGCCCGCGGCGGACATCAAGCCCGCCGCGAGCGCGACAACCAAGGCGATGATTTTAATTACGCCTTTATTCATTGAAATTAAGCCTCTCTTCTTTTACGGATAATCAGAAGGCTTACCGCTATAAGCGAGGCCAGCGCGGCTCCGGCTGAAAGAGTTGAGGAATTGCAGCTTCTCAGCTCTCTCGGCTCTTCGCCGCCGTTGCCGTTGCCGTAATCGGGAATGTTTTGAGGGTCGGGGTTTCTTACGCCGGTATCAAACACCGACTTGTTGTTGATGGAAAACAGTTTGAGCTCGTGGTATTTTCCGGCGTCGGCGGCTGTCTGAACGGCGATATAGCCTTCGTTCTCATTGCCGAATACGCCGTTGACCTCGGTCAGCCTGATACGGTTGTTGGTCAGCGTAACGCCGTTGACGTCCATTTGCAGGTATATATTGTTTGCGTCGGGATAGAACCTGATGACAACGTCTTTGGTTGCGCCCACTTCGATATCAAAGCTTCCTCTCATCGCCGCCCACATATCCACCGAGGAGGTCTTGATCATATAGACTTCCACATTGTATTTTGTGCCGGAAACGTGCCTGATCAGCAGGAATATGCCTGATTTTTCCGTGGCGTTATCTATGGTTACACCTGCATCAAACCCGTTTTTATTTTTCATCAGGCCGAATCCCAGCCAGTTGTCGCCCCAGACGTCCAACTTAAGCGTGGCGGTGAAGTTGTTGACGATAAATTTTTGGTCGCTGAGCAGTACGTCGTCAAAGGAGCTGCCGCGAATAGTGATATCCGTGTTGCCCTTAAAGGCAATCAGGTTCTCCATGGAAGTCCAGCCGTCCACAGCCCCTTTGTCTAAAAGCAACGCATAGGCAGCCTCTACATCCGTGCGCGCTTGCTCATCTGCCGTCAGGTAGCTGTAAAGTGCCGACGCCTCGATTAGGTCGTCAAAGGACGCGGCTTGCGTCGCCTTTGCTATAAACTGCGCCACAATGTCAAAACCGGGGTCGTAACCGTCGCCGAGAGCGTCAATCGCCTCGTCAATCATACCTTGATACTTTGCTATATAGCCTTCATACCTTACTACATCGGCTTCATTAAAGAGATCCCAGTCTATAGCCGCAATGTGCCTCTTGGCAAGAGCAATGCTTAAGTTGTCGTCAATGCCGTCCTCGGCAACTGCCTTGAGCGCAGCGTAAGCGTCGGTATTGGGCTTAATTGTCTGCTTGTATTCCTTCTCCTCAGGCGTATAGAATTTTCTGATGCTCAGCTTGAGCGTTTCTGTGCCGGGAGAGTTTGACACTATGCTGAAGCGCATATCTGTTTTGAGAGTTTCCACTGTGCAGTTTTTGACGAATATGCCGCTTGGCTGGGTGACATCGCCGTTCATCGTGCTCAAAGGCAGCACCGCCTCTTTGCCGTTGACAGACATAACAACATTGTCACCGTCGAGCTTGGACGTGATGGATAGCGTGGTCGTGACGCCCAGAGAGAAAACAATCTGCTCTGTGCCCGCACCGTAGTATTTGAAATCATAACCTTCGGAGCTGACAGTCCAATTGCGGAAGAAGTATATGCTGACGCTCCCGCTTATGTTCCTGACAACGCTCATCAGCAGCGGAATATGCACATCGGTGTCGGTGGGGAAGGCGTGATATTCGGGTGAGAATATGATATAGGTCGCAACCGTCGCGTCGCTTGAATAGGGTATCTTGGATATGTCCATGACAATGTCAAGGTTGGTAAAGTCTATAACTCCCTTATCGCTGGTCACGCGCGGACCGTGTCCCCCTTGATGCACCTGGATTTCGTAAATCTCGTCCTCCTCGTTATAAAAGGTGCCGCTGCGTTCGCCATCGATATAGAACGGCGCTCTGGGATCGGCTACGCCCGGAACCAGATGCGGCTCGGCTGTAAGCGTTTCGTACTTGGCGTCAGCCGACTGCTTGGCGGCGTCCAGCCTTGCGAGAAGCACAGCCGTGCCCTCGATGCCGGATTCGGACACATAATCTCTCAGTCCGTCAAAGCGGCCGATCAGCGCCTCCAGTGTTTCTACGTCGGCGGCACTTCCAACGGCGGTTTCATAATCAGACACCGAGCGCTCCAGCCCCAGCGCGGACGCGCCTGTGATTACCTCGCTGACGGTCAGATAGCTTATATTATCACTCTCTCTTTTTGCGCCGGTGAAGCTGAGATATATGGCGTTCATATCCGCCTTGCCCTTCCAAAAACCGGCAAGAACATTGTTTAGGTTAAGCGTGTTGCTCTTGTCGTTTACCGTAACCGTCAACACGTTTGCCGCGGTCATGTCAAAGGCAACCGTAAATACGCTGTCAGCGCCCGATACCTGCGTTAAAAAGTCCGCGCTGTACATTCCTGTGTTGTTGTCATCTTTCATGACGTGAACGTTCATTGTTCCGTTCAGGTTTTTATCAAACCGCAGATACAGGTTGTCGTTATAAAAGCCTTTGTTGGGCGCGGCTGAGAGCGAGAGTGTGAAATGCTCCCACAGGTCGACACCGTAAAGGTATTCACTTAAATCTACCGTTAAACTGAATTTGGCAAGTGAAACCTTGTCAGTGTTATTAAAGATATGGTTGGTATAATAGAGCTGCTTTATGGCAATTTTATAGCCGCCGTCCACGGCCGCGGAGCCTATCTGAACGTTGCCGTCCTTTGCGTCCCACGGCGCTACCGTCTCACCTATGACGGGATTGTCCGGATCGGGTTCCGGCTCAACGGGCGCATTGCCTGCGGGGCTGACCTTGAGATAGTTTACATCACTGCCCTCTTTGGCGCCGGTGATGCAGAGGTTCAAATTTTCTATGTCCGCTCCGCCGCCCCAAAAAACATTTGTTATATCAGAAATGCTGAGCGTGTTGCTCTTGCCGTTTACCGTGACGGTGATTGTGTCCTCGCCGGTCTGCTTAAAGCTGACGGTGTAAACGCCGCCCGTCGCGGTAACTTCGGTAAGAAATCCGGATTTGTACTCATTGGCATTATTCACATTCCGTAAAATATGAACACTGGCGCTTGTTGTTCCTCTGTCAATACGAAGATAAAAATTGCCGTAGTCCCAAAAGCCTTTTTTTATGCCGTTCGATATACCCAACGAAAAACTCTGGGCAGCGTCAGCGCCCTGTCCCCATTCGGAGAGGTCAAACGTAATAGAAAAGTCCTTGAGATTGACAGTATCTGCGGTGTTGAACACATGCACGTTATAGCTGAAGTTTGTAAGCGCAATGCTGTAGCTGCCGTCGGGTAACAGGGACGAGCCGGAATTGTTTGGATCGCCCGAAGCGTCGTCCCACGGCGCTACTCTTGTGCCGAGAACGGCGGCATCGGGATCCGGCTCAACGGGCGCGCTGCTTATAGGGCTGACTTTGAGATAGTTTACATTACTGCCCCCTTTGGCTCCGGTGATGCAGAGGTTCAAATTTTCTATGTCCGCTCCGCCGCCCCAAAAAATATCAGTAATATCAGAAATGTTGAGCGTGTTGCTCTTGCCGTTTACCGTGACGGTGATGGTGTTCTCGCCGGTCTGCCTAAAGCTGATGGTGTATACACCGTCTGTCGCGGTAACTCCGGTAAGAAATCCGGTTTTGTACTCATTGGAATTATTCACATCACGTAAAATATGAACAGTGGCGTCTGTTGTTCCTCTGTCAATACGAAGATATAAATTGTTGTTCCCCCAGAAGCCTTTTTTCGTGCCGTTCGATATACCCAACGAAAAACTCTGGGCAGCGTCAGCGCCCTGTCCCCATTCGGAGAGGTCAAACGTGA
>CAZPMG010000094.1:0-6987 GCA_964587785.1 uncultured Clostridia bacterium | reverse complement strand
CTTGCTTGCTGTTTGAAAACTGCTGGTGCAGTTTTCAAGTTAATTGACTATATATACGGTCAATTAAATTAATGAATTTATTTGATTATAATTAATTGCTGCGTTGTAAGAAGTGTCGGCACGGCCTAATGAAATGCGGCAGTGTTATTTAAGGCTGCGGCTGCCCGGCTTTATCGGTGCGCCCGCGCCTGAGCTGCAAAGCGGGCATTTGTCGGCGTCAAAGCTCTGCGCGTCCACGCTCACCAGGCTGACATACGGCACGGGAAAGCTTGCCTTGCCGCCGCTCCTGTCCACCACCGCAGCGCACGCCACCACGTCTGCGCCCATTTCTTGCAGCTTGTTTATCACCTCAAGCAGTGAGCCGCCCGTGGTCACAACGTCCTCGACAACTATTACCTTTGCGCCCTCTTTCACGGAAAAGCCGCGGCGCAGCGTCATCTCGCCGTCTTGACGCTCAAAAAATATGTTGGGAACGCCCAGCGCGCGCGCGGTTTCGTATCCCATGATTATGCCGCCCACAGCAGGCGATGCCACAAGCTCTGCGTCCAGATTTTTCAGCTTTTGCGCAAGCGCCTCGCACACGCGCCCGGCAATCTCCGGCCGTTCGAACAGCCTTGCGCACTGTATATATGTTCCGCTATGTTTTCCGCTGGTGAGTAAAAAGTGACCGCTTAAAACTGCACCCGCCTGCCCGAGCAGCTCAAAAACCTGTTTTTCAGTCATGTGATAATCTCCTTATATTCCGCTTGAATTACCTATTATAGTGCCGTGATATGCCGTGATAATATGTCATTAAATAAATTTAATACTACTTAATTAACTGACTATACCTCAAGCGCACCTACAATTGCGCTTACGCTGTCCTCGCCTGCCTGCCGCAGAAACTCTTTAAGCTCGGCGATTATATTTATGCAGGCATCCGGGCGCGCCATTGTGGCCGTGCCCACCTGTACGGCACGCGCGCCGCACAGCAAAAACTCTGCCGCGTCCTCGCCGGTCATTATTCCGCCCATACCCACAACGGGTATGCTCACCGCGCGCGACACCTCGTATACCATGCGCAGCGCAACAGGCTTTATGCACGGGCCGCTCAGGCCGCCGATTATGTTTGCAAGCACCGGCCTGCGCCTGCGCGCGTCCACAGCCATGCCGGGCAGCGTGTTTATCAGACTGACCGCATCCGCGCCCTCGCCCTCCGCCGCGCGTGCCGCCTCGGATATGCTGTCGGCCGCCGGCGACAGCTTTACCATTAAGGGTTTTTTGCACGCGGCGCGAACCGCCTTGGTAATTTTGCTCACAGTGGCGGAGTTTTTTCCGAAAGAAATGCCGCCCGCCTTTACGTTGGGGCAGGATATGTTGAGCTCGATGATGTCTATGCCCGGCACGGACAGCAGCTCGCACATCCTTATATACTCGTCCTCGGTCGCGCCGGAAACGTTGGCAATGACCGCCGTGCCCGATGTGCGCAAAAACGGCAGTTCGGTGCGCAGAAACTCTGCTGCGCCCGGATTTTGCAGCCCTACGCTGTTGAGCATTCCGCTTGCCGTCTCCGCAATGCGCGGCGCGGCGTTTCCAAGCCGTGGCAGCAGCGTAAGACCCTTTGTACTTATGCCGCCCAATGCGCCTATGTCAAATATCCCGGCGTACTCGCGCCCGAAACCGAACGTGCCGGAAGCCGCAATCACCGGGTTTTTAAGCGTTACACCGCACAGCTGCGTTGTCATGTCGGGCATGATGTGTCCCCCTTTGTTTGGTTACTTGCACTGCCGTGTGCGCGCGAGTTTTGCGCGGAAAAGTCAAGCTCTTCAAGCATAAACACAGGGCCGTCCTTGCACGCTCTGAGGTTATGCTGCTTTCCGCCGCGCTGCACGGCGCACGCGCACACAAGGCACGCGCCCACGCCGCAGCCCATGCGTTCCTCTACGCTTG
Source organism: uncultured Clostridia bacterium (assembly GCA_964587785.1). Taxonomy (GTDB): domain Bacteria; phylum Bacillota; class Clostridia; order Christensenellales; family HGM11417; genus CAZPMG01. The sequence goes on along the minus strand of CAZPMG010000094.1, from coordinate 5,058 downwards.
CCTGCGCGTATATGTGAGGATAGCCGCGCATGATTTGTTGCAGCGCGGCGAGCATTGGCTGCGGCCCGCAGGCGAGCACTGCGTCAAAGCCGCCGCTTTTTAACCGCTTTTCAAACTCATAAGTTACAAAGCCCTTTGTGCCCGCGCTGCCGTCATCCGTGCACAGCGTAAACGTTTGGCTGCTGCTTTCAAACTCCTGCGTAAGGCAAACATATTCCGCGCTGCGAAAGCCTAAAAATGTGTGAAAGCTTACGCCCCTAAACATTGTGCAGGCGGCAAGCAGCGGATATATCCCCGCGCCGCCGCCGACAAGCGCAACGTTTTTATGCGAGGGCATAAGTGTAAAACCGTTGCCAAGCGGAAAGTCCGCCTGCAGAAGGTCGCCGGGCGCGCACATTGACAGCTGCTCTGTTCCCTTGCCCGTCACTACAAAGCATACGGTGAACACGCCCGTTTCACGCACCGCCGACGCAATGCAGAAAGGGCGTTTGAGCAAAAGCTCTGCTCTGCCGGGTATGCGTATGTTGATAAACTGACCGGCAGTAAGCGCAAACGCACCGCCGGCGCCCAGCGTAAGCTGATATGTGCCGCGGGCAAGCTTGGTGTTTTTGAGTACCTTGAGTGTCTGTTCAACCATATATAATATCCTGTAAAGCGCCGAGTAAGGCGCAAGTTTTGCGTTTGTGAAATAGCGGTTGTCTGCTGTTACCTTGTCAAAGGAATCACCTACAGTATACCACCTGTCAGCCGCCCAGCGCAAGCAGCAGCAGCTGTGCCTGCGTTATGTCTGTAAAGCAGGGCAATCCGTTTTCTGCCGCGGTGGTGCGTATCATATGCCCGTCGCGCAGCGTGCTGTTGCCCGATGTGGGAGTGTTGAAAACATAGCTCAGCCTGCCTGCCTGCAAAAGCTTTACTATCTGGTCGCTGCCCTCGCTGAGTTTTTTTACGGATATGGTTAGCACTCCGCGCTCCTTGAGCACCCTTGCCGTGCCGCCGGTGGCAAATATCTCAAATCCCAGCCGCCTGAACGCATCCGCCACAGGATACAGCGACGGCTTGTGCGCGTCGGACACGGTAAACAGCACTCCTCCGCCGCCGCGCACTCTCACGCCCGACCTCTCCAGCGCGCCGCGCAATGCCTGTGCGGCGCTCGTTCCCGCTCCGCAAACCCAGCCCGTACCCTCGCGCACAAACGCAAAGTACGCCGCATCCTCCGACGCTTCTATGTCCGCATTGAGCGCAGCCGCAGCCGCGCTGCCCGTATCTTGGCCGCGGGCAATGACCGCGCAGGGGCTTAGCTTTGCCGCCGCATCCGCCGCCGCATCCTTCAAGCTTTCGCCGTCCTTTGCCTGCAGGGAATGCACCTCCGCCCTGTTTTCCTTTGGGAAGATTTCGCCGCCGCTGCCGCGCAGCTCTAAAATCCTGCATTTTTCCGCTGACATAACGCCCTCCTGATTATATAACTGATAACGCGCCCGCTGCCCGTGCAAGGGATTAACCGCGTTTAATATTGCAAACGCGTATAAACTAAAAATGCTTGCGCTGCTTTGCTTTTGCTGCACTGCTTTAGTTTAAGCATATTGACAAGTGCAGACATAACCATTAAATATTGTAAAACTTACACGATGTAATTTAGCCTTTTAATGCGCTGCTTAAGTCGTCGCGCATATCCTCTGCCGCAGCGCGCGCCGCCGCGTCAAACGTCATGCCTAAGTACCTTTGCTGCCTGTACGCAAGCAGCAGTCCGCGCGAGGAATTTACTATCGCGCCGCCGCCGCTTTGGTCAAAGCACACCGCGGCATCCTTGGCTGTGCCGCCTTGCGCGCCGTAGCCGGGCACAAGAAAAAACAGCGAGGGGAACCTCTTGCGCAGCCGCTCTGCCTGCCAGGAGTGTGTCGCGCCCACAACCGCGCCTACCGCGCTGTAGCCGCAGCTGCCCGTAAGCTCTGCGCCGCACTCACTTACTATGTCTGCCATGGCCTCATATACCGTTTCCTCCCCGCCGCTAAGCTGCCTGTCTTGCAGCTGTCCGCTTGAGGGGTTGGACGTCTTTACCAGCACAAACAGCCCCTTGCCGGCAAGCTTTGCCGCATCGGCAAACGGCTTTATTCCGTCCGCGCCCAAATAGCCGTTTATGGTGAGAAAATCGCACTCAAACGCAGGCGGCAATTTTGTTTCGCCTAAATCCGTGCCCGTGAAAAACGCGCGGCTGTAATAGCCGGCGGTGCTGCCTATATCGCCGCGCTTTGCGTCGGCAATCACCGTAAGCCCCTTTGACTTCGCGTATGCGCAGGTCTTTGCAAATGCCTCAAGCCCGGGTATGCCCAGCATCTCATAGCAGGCTATCTGAACCTTTACCGCCGGCACTACATTTGCCAAAGCGTCGGTTATGCGCAGGTTAAACTCCAGCACCGCCGATGCCGCCTGCCGGGCGCTTTGAAACTTGGGAGAGCCCGGCAAAAACTCGGGGAGCGTGTCAAGCCCGACGCATGTGGGATTTTTTGTGCTGTTTATCCTGCTTACAAGCGTGTCTATTGCCATATTAAACCTCACTGCATTTTTTTGTTGTCGCTGATTACTGTTAAACTAAGCGGACTATTGCTCAGCGCGTGCGCGCATTAGCTTTAAAGTGCGTACATCTACTTATAAATACTGTCCGTTTCAATTACTCGGAAACACTGCCTGAGCTGCGCTGCCTTTGGTATACGGTTTTGCCGCCCGCCAATGTGAGCAGTATCCTGCCCTGAAGCTGCGCTCCGCCAAACGGGGTGTTCTTGCCGCGCGACAAAAACTTTTGCGGGTCAACCGTCCACCGCTCGCTTAAATCGGCAACGGCTATGTCGGCGGGCGCGCCCTCGCGCAGCATCCCCGTTTCCATGTTCATAATACGCGCCGGCCCGGCGGTGAGTAGGTGTATGAGCTTGGAAAGCCCTATGACATTGCCCTGCACTAAGTTTGTATAGCTAAGCGCAAACGCCGTCTCAAAGCCGGATATGCCGTTGGGCGCAAGCGCAAACTCCTGAGCCTTTTCCTCCTCGCTGTGCGGCGCGTGGTCGGTGGCTATGGCGTCAATGGTGCCGTCGGCGATTGCCAGCTTGATTGCCAGCACGTCGTCCTCCGTGCGCAGCGGCGGATTTACCTTTGCGCCCGTGTCGTATTCGGTTATTGCGCGGTCGTCTATGCTGAAATAGTGCGGACAGGTCTCGCAGGTCACCTTTACTCCGCGCGACTTTGCCTCGCGCACAAGGTGTGCGCTGCCGCGCGTGGATATGTGCGCTATGTGCACGGGCGCGTTTAGCGTTTGGCTGAGTATTATGTCGCGGGCAACCATTATTTCCTCGGACGCGCGGCTTATGCCCTTAAGGCCTGCCGCAGTGGCGCTTGCCCCCTCGTTTGCGCAGCCGCCCTCGGCAAGGCTCATGTCCTCGCAGTGGGAAATAATCGGAAGCGCGAGCGGCTTTGCGTATTCCATGGCAAGCCGCATCATTGACGCGCTTGCTACGGGCAGCCCGTCGTCGGACAGCGCAACAGCGCCCGCCGCCTTTAGCGAGGCAAACGGAGTAAGCTCGGTGCCGCCCTGACCTTTGGTGACTGCGGCTATGGGATACACGTTTACTCCGCAGCACTCTGCCGCGCGCGATAAAATGTAGCGCACTACCACCTTGTTGTCTGTCACCGGGCTTGTGTTGGGCATACAGCATATCGACGTAAACCCGCCCGCCGCCGCCGCAAGCGTGCCGCTTTGGATGTCTTCCTTATACTCAAACCCCGGCTCGCGCAGGTGGCAGTGAATGTCGAAAAATCCCGGGAATACGTGCAGGCCGCGCGCGTCGATTACCCTTGCGCCGCTCTGCTCTATGCTTGACTGCAACTTGGCAATGCGTCCGCCCTCTATCAGCAGGTCGCATACGCGCTCGCCCGCGCCGTCTGTCACAGTGCCGCCCTTTATCAAAATCTTTTCCATTGTGTACTCCTGAAAACTCTTTACGATTAGGTTAAATTGCATAAGCTTTTATTCTGCTTTTAGTAAAGCGCCCAAAAGCGGTAATATTTCAGCTTAATCATTATGCGGAACGTTGCAGCTTATCCACTCATTTAACCGGCTAAAGCAATTTATTTACCAGCAGATGCAGCAGCCCCATGCGCACGCACAGTCCGTTTGTGACCTGCGTGCCTATTACGGAGCAATCGCTGTCGCAGATTTGCGCGGAAAGCTCTACGTCGCGGTTGACCGGGCCGGGGTGCATGAGCACAGCGTCCTTTGCGGCAAGCTGCATTTTATACTGGTTTACTCCGAATCTGCCCGCATATTCTGCCAGGCCGGGTATGTAGCCGCAGGACTGGCGTTCGCGCTGGATTCTGAGTGCCATTACCGCGTTTGCGCCCGATAAGGCCTGCTCTGCGCTCTGCGCAACGCTCGCGCCCAGCTGCTCTATGCCCTGCGGCAGCAGCGTTGGCGGCCCGTAAACCCAGACCTTAGCGCCCATCATGCTGAGTGCAAGTATGTTTGAGCGCGCCACGCGGCTGTTTGCTATGTCGCCCACGATTGCAACCTTGAGCCCGTTTAAGGAGCCGAACCGCTCAAGCAGCGTGAACGCGTCAAGCAGCGCCTGGGTGGGGTGCTCGTTTGTGCCGTCACCGGCGTTTATTACGCTTGCGCCTACGTTTTTTGCAAGCAAATGCGGTGCGCCCGAGCGGTTGTGGCGGATTATCACCACGTCAGCGTGCAGGCGTTCCAGCGTCTTGCCGGTGTCTGCAAGGCTCTCGCCCTTGGCATGGGAGGACGCCGAGGAATCTACGCTTATCGCGTGAGCGCCGGTGTATTTTGCCGCAAGCTCAAAGGATACGCGGGTGCGCGTGCTGTTCTCGTAAAACAGCAGCACCGCGGCGCAGCCGTTGAGGCTGTTTCCTTGCTTTCCGCCCGGCAGAGCCAGCGATTGCTTTGCCTTTGCCGCGGCGGAAAATATCAGCTCAAGCTGCGTCTTGCATAGGTATCTTATCCCCAACAAATCCTTGATGTAAGCCATGCGGCCTCCTCAGTAGTTAAAATTATGTTTT
>CAZPMG010000093.1:2720-7106 GCA_964587785.1 uncultured Clostridia bacterium | reverse complement strand
TCGTCAATTATGCATAATTGACCGCAACCCCTTCCATATAGCTATATATGGCAAATCCGGCAATTGCGGCACTAAGGCCGATTGCCGGATTTTTGTGTATATTTGATTGACAGGGGTTCTGCCGCCAAAGCCAAATGTTTTAGGTATTATAGTCAAATTGACTGCATTAAGCGTCTTTGAGTGTCAGGTGCAGGGGCAGCCCGTCCTTGTATACGGGAGCGATTTCGCCCTGAATGAGCGGACGCATATAGTTGATGAACTGCTGCGAAACGTACGTGCCGTTTTGGGTAATCCACTCTTTGGGGACCTTGCGCTCTACGTTTGCTATGTTGCTTGCGTCGGTTATGCCGGTGGCGCACTGATAGGGGGTGTCGGATGTGCGGATATAAATCGCTGCCTTGCCTGTCTGCCCCTCCATTGCCGCCTTTACCGCCTGGCCGCCCACCTGGAAAGCCTCGTTTACGTCGGTGGCGCTTGCGCAGTGGCTGGCGCAGCGCTGTAGCGCGGAGAACTCTACGGGGCGTGTCTTAAGCCCGTATTTGTCGCCTATAAGCTCGGAGAGCTGCGATGCGGTGCCGCCCAGCGACGCGTGCCCGAAAGCGTCCAGTGCCTTGGATGAGGAAACCTCGCTCACGTATCTGCCGTCGGCAAGCTTTATGCCCTCGGATACGGCTATTACAATCGTGGATTTTTGGGATAACAGCTCGCCCACGCGGTCTACAAACGCATCGGGATCAAACGCCAGCTCAGGCAGAAGTATCATATCTGCGCCGTCGCAGTTTTCCGAACGCGCAAGCGCCGCAGCCGCGGTCAGCCAGCCGGCGTTCCTGCCCATGACCTCGGCGATTGTAATCTGCTTGCCGTAGACCATGCCGTCTTGCTCAAGCTCTTTTATTGCGGTGGCAACATACTTTGCCGCAGAGCCGTAACCCGGGCTGTGGTCGGTGACCGCCAAATCGTTGTCTATGGTCTTGGGCACGCCCACAAACCGTATGGGCGAGTTTATTGCCTTGCCGTATTCATACAGGTTTTGTATGGTGTCCATGGAGTCGTTGCCGCCGATGTACAGAAAATACTCGATGTCAAGCTCTTCAAGCTGCTTGAATATGCGCTTGTATGTCTGCTCGTCGTCCTTATAGCTCTTAAGCTTAAAGCGGCAGGAGCCCAAAAACGCCGAAGGAGTGCGCTTTAACAGCTCTATGTCAAAGGAGTTTTTCAAATATTTTGATAAATCCGTATAGCGTCCTTCAAGCAGACCCTTTATGCCGTTAAGCATTCCGTAAACCTTGTTTGCGCCCAAATCCTTTGCCGTGCGGTAAACGCCCGCCAAGCTGGAGTTGATAACCGAAGTCGGGCCGCCCGACTGTCCCACTATCATGTTGCCTTTTGCCATGTTGCCCTCACTTGTATAAATATTTTTGTTTACATGAAAACGCGCACGGTTTTGCGCCGTGCATAACCTTATAAATCGCAGGAAGAACTCGCGCAAGTGCGGGAGTTGCCGCACTGCTTCCGCCGGTTATTGCTCTGCTATGTATTACGCATTACATAAACGGCGCGCTTATGACCCGCTACTGACATTGCGCCGCGGATATTAAATGGATTATTCCACAGATATTATATAGTAATATATGGGCTGGCCGCCGTAGTGCATATCCACCTCGCACTCGGGGTTGTTTTCCTGCACAAGCTGCTGCAGCTTGTGCGCGTCATCCTCGCCCACTTCCTGCCCGAAGTAAAGGGATATCATCTCGCTGCCCGAAACCTTGAGTTTTTTTACAAGCTCCAGCGTAACGGACGGCAAATCGTCGCCCTTGGTTAAAATATTTCTGTTGTCAAGCCCGATTATGTCACCCGTGCGCAGGTCAAAGCCGTCTACGCTGGTGTCGCGCACGGCATAGGTCACTTGGCCGGAGCGCACGTTTTCGATGGCGCTCTGCATATTGACCTTGTTTTCCTCAACGCTTGAATCGGGATTGTACATGAGCGTAGAGGATATACCCTGAGGAATGCTCTTTGTGGGGATAACGTGCAGTGTCTTGCCCTCGACAAGGTTTTTTGCCTGCTCGGCGGCAAGAATTATGTTTTTGTTGTTGGGGAGTATGAACACGTGGCTGGCGTTCACCCTGCGCACCGCCTCGGCAATGTCGTTTGCGCTGGGGTTCATGGTCTGGCCGCCCTCAAGCACTGCGTCCACGCACAGATCCTTGAATATGGCTGTCAGTCCGTCGCCCGCGCATATGGCAAGCATACCCTGCTCTTTCTTCTGCGCCTCGTACTGCGCCTTGAGCTGGCGGTTTTGCTCAAGCATATTCTCTATCTTGAGCTTGTCAAGCTCACCCAGCTCAAGCGCGTAGCTTAGCGCAACGCCCGGCTGGTTGGTGTGAACGTGAACCTTGATAAGCTCTAAGTCGCCTATGACTATGACAGAGTCGCCTATGTCCATAAGCTTTTCGCGCAGTTTTTCAATATCCGCCTGCGTGGTCTTTTTGTTTATGTTCACAACAAAAAATTCCGTGCAGTAACCGAACTCGATTTCGCCGAGCGCCATGAGGTCGGCGTGCTCGAAATTTTCCAGATGCGGATGCTCTTCCTGCGCCTCATCGGCAAGGCCGTCAACCTCCTCGCCGCGCAGGCCCATGAGCATTCCTTTGAATATGATGAGCAGCCCCTTGCCGCCGGCATCTACCACGCCGGCTTTTTTCAGCACGTCCAAAAGTTCGGGGGTCTTGGCAAGTATGTCCTCGCCCACCTTTAAGATTTCCTCAAAGAAAACCTCGGTGTCCTGCGTCTTTTTGGCTATGGCGGAGGCATTTTCGCTTATCACGCGTATAACGGTGAGCATGGTGCCCTCGCGCGGCTTGCTGACCGCCTTGTAGGCTATCTCGGTGCCCGACTTGAGCGCCCGTGCAAGCGCGCGGGTGTCGACGGACTGCGCCTCCTTGAGCCGGTCGCAAAAGCCGCGCAGTATCTGCGACAGTATGACGCCGGAGTTTCCCCTTGCGCCGCGCAGCGCGCCCTTTGACACAGCCTCGGCAACCGCCTCTACGCTGGCCTGTGAGTGGCCGTTTAATTCCTTTATAGACGCCGAAAGCGTAAGTGACATATTGGTTCCCGTGTCGCCGTCGGGAACGGGGAAGACGTTCAAAGCGTCCACCGCCTGCCTGTTTTTCTCGAGCAGCTTTGCTCCGGTCATAACCATGCGACGCAGCACGGAACCGTTTATGCTTTTTTGCATGATGCAAATTTCCTCCGTAAGAAATGTTTGGCCAAGGCAGTGCCGTGCGCGCAAAAGTTGCGCGGCGAAAAAACTGCCTCCGGGGAACCTATATCTGCCCCGGCAGCCCAATCAAATTAAAGCTTAATGCCTATGACATTTACGTTGATGGTGTCAACTATCATGCCGGCAAATTTTTCTACGTTATACTTGACCGATTCGCGCAGCGACTCGGACACGGCGGCTATGTTTACGCCGTATTTGATTACCACATATAAGTCAACAAATATGCGGTCGCCGTATGTCTCCACCTTGACGCCGCGGGTGCGCTGCTCTTTTCTGAGCAGCTCTGCCAGATAATCGGTAAGCCTGCGCGACACCATGTCTACAACGCCATAGCATTCCCTTGCGGCGCGTCCTGCGACTGCCGCAATGGCTTCGTCAGATATGCTTATCTGTCCGTAGGAATTTTTGGTGTTTACAGCCATTACCGCTCCTTAAAAACGCGCGCACTGCGGCGCAGCTTGAAAGCCGCGTTTGCCTGCTTAAATTTGGCGCTAACCGCGCGCCGCGTCTCAAGCATGATATACACACGTTTTCCGAAACATTTTACACTATCTTTTGAAGTTTTGCAATCAAATTTAATTTGTTTGGCGATTTTAACAAAATATTGCGGTGTTTTGCCGCTTTTTTGTTGCTTTTTTGCGGTTGCCGTGTTATTATATTATCCGGCAATCCAAGTAAAAGGATTACCGCGTACGGCCGCCAATGCGCCGCCACCGCGGTTACGCCAGCGCATCCGGCAGCAAGCAGTTAAGCGGCTTTTCCGGTAGCGGCTTTGATTACAGCTTTTAACCGGGAGGTGCTTTATTATGGCAAGAATTTGCAGTGTATGCGGCAAGGGCAGGATGAGCGGGAATATGGTCAGCCACAGTAACCGTAAGACGCCGCGCGCGTGGAAACCTAACCTGCGCAAGCTGCGCGTTGTCAGCGAGAAGGGCTCGGTATCCAGCCAGTACGTGTGCGCAAAGTGCATGAAGAGCGGAAAAGTCCAAAAGGCAAACTGACGCGCAGCCGGCACGGTATCACAATTAAAATTAAAACGGCATATGCCAAAGGCATAGAGCGCCCTGAGAAAAAAGGGCGCTTTTTGTTGCGTGTTTTGGGCG
>CAZPMG010000093.1:0-2620 GCA_964587785.1 uncultured Clostridia bacterium | reverse complement strand
TTACTCTGTGCGCAGCGCCTCTACGGGGTCTTTGCGCGCTGCCATGCCTGCGGGCAGCATACCGGCAACAAACGTAAGCAGCATACTTATTGCCACCAGTGCCAATGCGTGCAGCGGGCTGAGCACGGATATCTGCGGTATTGCCACAAGTCCGCCCACTATGAGGTTTATGGGCACGGACAGCAGCAGCGCTATCAGCACGCCGAACAGCCCCGCGGTAAAGCCCACTATCACGGTTTCGGCGTTGAATACGTTGGTAATGTCTATCTTGCGCGCGCCTATGGAACGCAGTATTCCTATCTCCTTGGTGCGCTCAAGCACGGAGATATAGGTTATTATGCCTATCATTATGGACGACACCACAAGGGAAATGGCGGTAAAGGATATCAGCACTATGCTTATGGCGCCGACCACCGTGTTCATGGAGCTTACCATTGTCTCCATTACGTCGGAATATTTTACCTTGTCCTCCTCGTTTTCAATGGTATCGTTGTAGGCGCTCAAATGCTCCTTTATCTTTTCCTTTGCCTGAAAGTTTACGGGGTATATAAATATGTTGTAGGGGAAGTCGTCCGCTCCCAACGCGCGCAGCACGGCGCTCCTCTGCTCGTCAGCCGTGGCCTGCTGGGTGTCCGTGTAAGGCTGGCCCGTCAGCACGTTTGTGGCCAAATCTGCGCGCTGCTGGGTAACAAGCGCAGACTGATTGGACTGCTCAAATACATACTCGGAAAGCTCGGGCATATAGCCTATGCTGCTGCCCATGCTGCCCGCGGAAAAGTCACTTGTGGGGCGCAATATGCCCACGATTTCCAGCTCAAGCGTGCCCGCGCTCTCGGCGGTTGCGGCGTCTATTGACGCCCTCCACTTGGGTTTTTCCGGCGCGTCATAGCCCTCATATACGGCATCGTTGCCCACAAGCCTGAACTTTTTGCCCACGATTTCGTCATAGCGCAGTTTTTCCGCCGAGGCCTCATTTTGCATACCCAGACTCATGAGCTGTATGTCGGTAAGCCGGCTTTGGTTGTCTACATAGAGAACGACATGGTTTTTTTCAGTGGGAAGGCTGCCTGACAGCACTTCGTACTGCGCCTCAAGATATGCGGTGTTTGAGGGCAGTTCCTCCCACAGCCTGTTTGTGGATACTGCGTTTACCGTGCCGGCGCTTCCGCTGTCCAGCGTGGCGGTCTCAACGCGGCGGTAACCGCCGTCCGCGCCGCGGCTGTATACGTGCAGCCGTATGTCCTTGCGGTAGCTGATTTCGCTGTAAAGCTGCGGAGCAATGGTCTTTACGGCGTTGTCAATATAATCCTGAGTGATGTTGTTGTAGGTGTACATGGACTGTATGCTGCCAAGCACCTTGTTGACGTAAACATAGTCGCCGCCCTCGCCCGTCGGTCCCATATAGTTGCCCGCGTCCATGAGCATACTAAGGTTTATAAACCTCTCCTCAATGGTGAGCGGATATTCGGCGAGCGTGTCGCGCTGCATACGGTCGACGTATCCCTGAAAACCGGTGGATATTGACAGCACAAGCGCAATGCCTATTATGCCTATGCTGCCGGCAAAGGATGTCAGGAATGTGCGCGCTTTCTTTGTGAGCAGGTTTCTCATGCTGAGCGAAAGCGCAGTCAAAAACGACATTGACGTCTTGGGCATACGCGTCTGCTTTTTTTTGCCGGTTTCTTGGCGTTCTGCGGTGCGCTCGGGCAGCACCTCGCTCTGGGCAAAGGGCGCGCTGTCCTCGGTTAAAAGCCCGTCCAGCATGCGCACGGTGCGGGTGGCATAGCGCCTCGCAAGCTCCGGGTTGTGCGTGACCATTATTACCAGCCTGTCGCGCGCAATCTCCTTGAGCAGCTCCATAATCTGCAAACTGGTTTCGCTGTCAAGCGCGCCAGTGGGTTCGTCGGCGAGTATAATCTCGGGATTGTTTACAAGCGCGCGCGCTATCGCCACACGCTGCATTTGTCCGCCGGAGACCTGATTGGGCTTTTTGTAAAGTTCGCTGGAAAGCCCTACGCTCTCAAGCGCCGCCTTTGCCCGCGCGCGGCGTTCGGCCTTGCTTATGCCCGACAGCGTAAGCGCAAGCTCGACGTTTCCCAGCACCGTCTGGTGCTGTATAAGATTGTAGTTTTGAAACACAAAGCCCACCGAACTGTTGCGGTAGCTGTCCCAGTCGCGGTCGGTGAAGTGCTTTGTGGATTTGCCGTTTATCAAAAGGTCGCCGGTGGTATATCTGTCCAGCCCGCCCACGATATTGAGCATAGTGGTTTTGCCGCAGCCGGACGGGCCGAGGATTGCCACAAACTCACTCTTGCGGAAGGTAATGTCCACTCCGCGCAGTGCGTGCACATAGGTCTCGCCCATCACGTAGGTCTTTGTAACACCGGTTAATTTTAACATCCTTTATCTCCTTGAAAAAACCGCTCCCATACCCGGCAGCGGTACAGCGTTTTACATTCAATAATCCCAAAATGCCCGCAAAAAATATTCCGGCCTCTGCCGTTTAAGGCAAGCCGGCTGATTGCGTATAACTATTTATAATGATTATAACCCTTGAGTAAACATATAACCGCGTTAAAATAGGGAAAATTTTGTGTAAATTTTGTGTAAATTGCAAAAA
>CAZPMG010000092.1:6172-7243 GCA_964587785.1 uncultured Clostridia bacterium | reverse complement strand
TCCTGACCAAAAACATATTGCCCGCCGTACGGCAGCCTTGCCCCATCAGGAGGCATACACAGCCATGACATTTTCACAGTCGGTAAAAAATCAAATTATACGCGCTTTTTCCGGCGACGCCTGCTGCTCGCTCAGCTTTCTGTCGGCATACACGCACACGGCGGGCTGGCTCAGCCTTAGCGATGGCAATATGAGGCTCACCCTGCCTGCGGGCAGCGGCGCGGTGCGTCAAATGCTGGTCAGGCTCTTGCATTCAAGATACGGACTGTCCAAGCAAGGCGGCGCAGACAGCCGCGGCAGCCGTTCGCTCAAGCTGGAGGGCGCGCAGGCAAAGGCGCTGCTTTCAGACGGCGGAATACTCACGCGCGGCGAGGACGGTTGCTTTGCGTTAGCGCCCGGGCTTGACCCCTACCTCACAGAAAACGAGTGCTGCAAGCGCAGCTATATAGCCGGCGCATTTTGCGGCAGCGGCTATGCCGGGCTCTCGGAGCGCGGCGAGGGCAACAGCGTGCACGTGGAGTTTGCCGTAAAGAGCGCGCAGCTTGCCGAGGATATCTCAAAGCTGCTGGCGGAGTTTTCCGTGCCGTCCAAGCTGTCAGCGCGCGGCGAAAACCATCTGGTGTATATAAAAGACTCACGCGCCGCAGCCGATTTCTTTGCGCTTTTGGGCGCGACGCGCGCACTGCTCAAGCTCAGCGAGGTGGTTGTAGAGCGCGAGGCAAGCAACTTAGAAAACCGGAAAAACAACTGCTATATCGCAAACGTAGACAAGACCGTAGACGCCGCAATAAAGCAGGTTGAGGCAATAACCAAGCTGGATGCGGACGGGCGGCTGCAGTCGCTTCCGCCGCGGCTGCGCGAGGCGGCCGAACTTAGGCTTGCGCACAAGACCGACAGCATTGACGAGCTTGCCGAGCGCGCCGGCATAAGCAAGAGCGGCATGAACAACCGCTTGCGCAGGCTGGCGGCTATTGCGGCGCAGGCGGGCTATAGACAATTAACTTGAAAATTGATACACAATTTTTAAAAAATAATCAAGGCTTGATATTTTGCGGCAAGGCCGCGACAATG
>CAZPMG010000092.1:0-6072 GCA_964587785.1 uncultured Clostridia bacterium | reverse complement strand
GGGGGACCGCGTAAGCGGTGGAGGGATTCGGCTAAGCAGCCAGCTGTATATGTTTACAGCAACAAGCAAAGCACAGGTAACAAATTAGCGGTGGATGGATTCGTATCCCCCTACCCTCACAACCAATCCGTACAAAATAAACAAAATTACACAGCATTAATCCACAAATAGCCGTACAAGACAATTACGCAGCAACAACTACACAATTACGCAACATCACCCCCCTAAAATTACACGGAAGAGAAAATGAAACCTTTTGTACATCTGCACCTTCACACCGAATACAGTCTTCTTGACGGGGCGGCCCGAATAGACCGCCTTTTTTCTGCCGCCAAGCAAAAGAATATGCCCGCCGTGGCTATCACCGACCACGGCGTTATGTACGGCATATACGAGTTTTACAAAAAAGCCAGAGCCGAGGGCATAAAGCCCATAATCGGCTGCGAGTTTTACATGACGCGCGACCGCCGCGCGCGCGACGGCTACGGACAGTTCCACCACCTTGTGCTGCTTGCCAAGGATATTGAGGGCTACAAAAACATAATAAAGCTGGATTCCTTGGCGTTTGTCGAGGGCTTTTACTACAAGCCGCGCATAGACATGGAGCTTTTAAAGCAGCACTGCGAGGGCGTTATCTGCCTGTCCGCCTGCCTTGCGGGCGAGATTCCGCAGCTGCTTTTAAAGGACGATTACGAGGGAGCAAAAAAGGTTGCCGCGCAGTTTAAGGCTCTGTTTGGCGAGGATTATTACATAGAGATTCAGGACCACGGGCTTGCCGAGCAAAAATACACGAACCCCCAACTGATAAAGATTGCGCGCGAGCTGGGCATCAAGCTTGTCGCCACAAACGACGTGCATTACATTGAAAAGACAGATGCGCGTATGCACGAGGTGCTGCTGTGCGTGCAGACGGGCAAGACGCTGGACGACCCGCAGCGCATGAGGTTCGGCAGCGAGGAGTTTTATCTAAAGGACTATGACGAGATGCACTCGCTGTTTTCCTATATTCCCGAGGCTCTTGACAACACCTTGGAGATTGCGGAAAAGTGCAATGTGGAAATCACGCGCAAGGCGCTGCTGCCCAGTTACACGCCGGACGACGGCAGCACCCCCGACATATATTTGCGCAATCTCACCTATGACGGGCTGAAGCGCCGCTACGGCGAGATAACCGGGGAAATCAGCGAGCGTGCCGACTATGAGCTTGGCATAATCGACCGCATGGGTTTTAACGAATACTACCTCATAGTGTGGGATTTTATAAACTTTGCCCGCCAGCGCGGCATACCCGTGGGCGCGGGGCGGGGCAGCGGCGTGGGCTCTATTGTCGCCTATGCCGTGGGCATTACCAACGTCGAGCCGCTGGGCTTTAACCTGCTGTTTGAGCGGTTTTTGAACCCCGAACGCCAGAGTATGCCCGACTTTGACATAGACTTTTGCTTTGAGCGGCGCGGCGAGGTCATCGAGTACGTCAAAAACAAGTACGGCGCGGACAAGGTGTGCCAGATTGTGACGTTCGGAACGCTGGCCAGCAAGAACGCAATAAAGGACGTAGGCCGCGTGCACAGCGTGCCGTATGCCGAGGTTGACCGCATAACCAAGCAGATGACGGGCAAGGGCACAATAGCCCAGCAGTTCGGTTTGGGCAGCTTTGAGGGCAGCGCAGAAAACATTGAGCTCAGGCAGATGTATGACAGCGACTCCACCGTGCGCATGATTGTGGACATGGCGGTGCAGCTTGAAGGACTGCCGCGCAATACGTCCACGCACGCGGCGGGCGTGGTCATCTGTAAGGACGCAATTTCCGACCACATACCCGTGCAAAAGAACGGCGAGGACGTAACCACCCAGTTCAACATGATAGAGGTTGAGGAGCTCGGCCTCTTAAAGATGGACTTTTTGGGGTTGCGCACGCTTACCGACATAAAAAAAGCCGTGGATTACGTTGCGGAAACCACAGGCGTGGCAATAGATTTTGACGCAATGGGGCTTGGCGACAAGGGCGCGTACCAGCTTATAGGCGAGGGCGACACCGACGCGGTGTTCCAGCTGGAAAGCCCGGGCATGAAACGGTTTATGCGCGAGCTTCAGCCCGACTGCATGGAGGATATAATCGCCGGCATATCGCTTTACCGCCCGGGGCCGATGAACTCCATACCCAAGTACATCGAGGGCAAGCGCTCACGCGGAAAGGTGACCTACAAGCACCCCATGCTCGAGGAGATACTCAATGTAACCTACGGCTGCATTGTGTATCAGGAACAGGTCATGCAGATTTGCCGCAGCATGGCGGGTTTTTCGTTCGGTCAGGCCGACGTCGTGCGCCGCGCCATGGGCAAGAAAGACTTAAAGCAGATGCAGCTGCAAAAGAAGGCGTTTATAAACGGCGGGCCGGGCGTGGACGGTGCGCTCAAGCGCGGCGTGTCCATGGAGGCCGCCTCCGACATATTCGACGAGATGGAGGGCTTTGCAAAGTACGCGTTCAACAAGTCGCACGCCGCGGCATACGCAGTGCTTGCCTATCAGACGGCGTACCTCAAAAAGTATTACCGCACGCAGTTTATAACCGCGGTGCTCAACAACCGCATAACCAACATAGAGGAAATTACCAAGTACGTAAACTATTGCCGCGCAGTGGGCATAACCGTACATCCGCCCGACATAAACCAAAGCCGCGCGGAGTTCTCAGTTGAGGACGGCAGCATACGGTTCGGGCTGTGCGCGGTAAAAAACGTAGGCGTTGCGGCGGCGGAAAAGATTGTGGAGGAGCGCAAAAGCGGCGGAAAGTTTACCTCTCTCACCGATTTTTTCATGCGCGTAGACCCGACTGCGGTAAACAAGCGGCTGATAGAGAGCCTTATTTGGGGCGGAGCGTTTGACTGCCTGGATGAGGCGCGCTCGCGGCTTATCGCCGGCTATGAGCGCATAATGGAGCGCGTGCAGCGCGACAGGCGGCAGCGCGACACCGGTCAGCTTTCGCTTTTTGGCGACGTAATAGAAGAGTCCCTGTCCGATGACCTGCCCAAAATTGACGAGTACGACAGCCGTATGCGCCTTGGCAAGGAAAAGGAAGTGCTGGGCGTATATATAACCGGGCATCCGCTTGAGGATATGCGCGCTCTGCTTGAGGGCTTGAGCTTTAACACGGGTATGCTGCAGAGCTTTGACCAGGACGAGAGCGGCGAAAAGATTTATCACGGCATAGAAAACGAGATGAACATAACCGCGGGCGGCACGCTCACCGAGGTGCGCAAGATAGTCACCCGCGCGGGCACGGACATGGCGGTTGCGCGGCTTGAGGACTTATACGGTTCAATCGAGGTGGTGTTTTATTCGCAGGCGTTCAAGCGCTGCCGCGCGCTGCTCATACCCGACACAGCTATAACAGTTAGCGGCAAGCTGATTGTGCGCCCGGACGAGGAAGTGCGCATACGCGCCGAGCAAATAAAGGCGATTACCCAGCCGGCGGACTACCCCGCGGCCGGCGGACAGGCTGCCGCCGCCGCAGAGCGGAAAAAGAGCCGCTGTAAGCTGTATCTCAAGTTTGCAGAGGAAAACTATGACGAGGTGTGGGAGGTTCTGCAAGGCTATCCCGGCGACGCGCAGGTAATCGCGCGCATAGGCAAAAAAGCCGTTCGGCTGCCCGGCGGCGTATACTGGTGCGGCGGTCTTGAGAGCGAGCTCTTGAGCTTAGACTATATGCAGCCGGAGGGGATACTTTACAGCAAAGCAGACGCGGAAGAGCAGACATAATAAAGTCGATTGCAAAGCAAAAAGCGGCAAGGTTTTATATAAAAGCGCTTCTATTTCTGCCGGCTTTAATATACAGGGATTTAATCACATAGCAACCATAATCGGGGGGGAAATTATGTATTATTGTGAAAAGTGCTATGCTGTCAGCGAAAGTGACCGTTGCCAGTATTGCGGCAAAAAGAGCCTGCAGGAAGCACAGCCGGGCAATTATTGCCTCTTAATTGAGGCGGACGATATGTTTGCCGAGATGTTTATGGGCATTTTGCAGAGCGAGGACATTTTGCATCGGTCAATGCCCTCAGGCGACGGCGTGCGGTCGCGCTTTGCGCTGGGACTGGGAAAGCAAAAAATCTTTGTGCCCTATGAGCTTTTTGACAGCGCAAAAGAGCTGCTCGATGAACTCTTTGAAAACGCCCAGCGTGAGATAAAAAGTCAGCTTGCAGACAATATCGGCAAACTGTTTGCCTCGCCCCGCACGGAAAAGAGAATCAGAAAGGCGCTCAAACTGACCGAAAAGCAAAGCGTTATCGATTACTGTAAAGACAATATAATAAATGCCGACAAAATTGTTGACGGAGGCCTAATAATCAGCTGCCGTGAAAACGGAAGCTATCTGTATGTGTACAAAGACAATCTCACAATCACTGTCAACTCCGCAACGTACGAGATTCTCTCGGCAAAAAACAGCAAATAATATTCTCGTTTGCCCCATTGCCGCGCGCGCATTTTGTCCGCCTCCGCAATAAAGTTGTCAGCCGCGCGTTTATTTGCTATAATTTACACAAAGTTCCTAAAATCACGTTTATGCCGCAAAAACGCTTGCAGGGAAGAGCAATTGCCTCTTTTCAAAGTCTTGCGCGGACGCGGATCAGGCCGCCGGAAAAGGTGGCGGGCATGGAAATTACATTAATTTTCTCAGGAGATACATGAAGAGAATTGCACTGCTTACAAGCGGGGGCGACGCTCCCGGCATGAATGCCTGCATACGCGCGGCGGTTCGCGCTGCGCTTTCAAAGGGCATGGAGGTCGTCGGCATACGCCGCGGCTATTTCGGGCTGGTCAACGACGACGTAATAGAGATGGACGACCGCTCGGTTTCCGGCATTATACAGCGCGGCGGCACAATGCTGTATACCGCGCGCTGCCCGGAGTTCAACACCGAGGAGGGTCTGCAAAAAGGCTATGACACGCTCAAGCGGCGGGGCATAGAGGGTCTTATCGTAATAGGCGGCGACGGTTCTTTTCGCGGCGCGCGCGACTTGACCGAGCGCTTTGGGTTTCCCACGGTGGGCATACCCGGCACAATAGACAACGATTTGCCGTACACAGATTTTACGCTGGGCTTTGACACCGCGGTAAACACCGTGGTTTCGCTTGTAAACAACGTGCGCGACACCATGACCTCGCACGAGCGCGTCAGCGTAATAGAGGTAATGGGGCGAAATTGCGGCGATATCGCGCTGTACTCCGGGCTTGCGTCCGGCGCGGAAATCATAGTAATCCCTGAAGCGCCCATGACGCTCACTGAAATTGAGCGCCGCGTAAAGGCAAGCAGGAGCAGCGGCAAGAGCTCAATTATTATCATAGTCGCCGAGGGCGTACACGGCTTTAACGACATAGTAAAGGATTTGGAAGAGGAGCTGGGGCTGAGCGTGCGCACCACAATAATCGGGCATATACAGCGCGGCGGCGCGCCGTCCATGGCAGACAGGGTGTTGGCTTGCAAATTTGCCCACCACGCGGTGGCGCTGCTTGCCGGCGGCAAGGGCGGCAGGGTTGTGGGCGTGTCCGGCGGAAGCATTGTGGACTTTGGCATAACCGAGGCGCTCAAGACCGAGCGCCCCATGGATATGTATATGTACAAGCTTGCAGGCATACTGGCAAGGTAAGCCTGTGCAGGCGGGGCAGGCTTATATCATAAGAGCGATAAGAGCAGAAAACAGCAATAAGCCTCATGGATATGTATATGTACAAGCTGGCAAGCAAACTTATATATACGGCAATCCGAGCAAGAACAGCAATAAGGTAGGCACAGGGGACTTATATAAAGCCGGTTTAAAGCAACTTTGTCTGCTGCTCGCAAGTGGGGATAATATTGAGAGCATGTGCCCTGCCGTGACTTTACAAAGCTTTTCGGGCGGGCAATTTTTTCTGTGGCCTGTAAAAAGCGCACAGAAACCAAGCGCACAATTTTTACTGGAAGATTAAAGCGGAGAGAAGCGCAACAAAACGGGCGGCTTTCTCCCGCTTTTTTATTTTGCAATAGTCAATTGATTTAGGGCAGCAGAAAATTTCAAGCCCCCTTTACATAAGGCGGCA
>CAZPMG010000091.1:4978-7340 GCA_964587785.1 uncultured Clostridia bacterium | reverse complement strand
TTCAAGCTCCTGTACCCTGCTTTTTGTCGGGTTGCTTGGGGGAAACAAAAGCGCCGTGGTTTTTGTAATCTTGGATTATGCCTGCGTAGCGCTCTGCGGCCTCGGCTATCACTGACTGCCAGCTCTTGTGCAGGGAATCATAGGCGTTTTGAGAGACCTTCGCCAAGCTTTGCTTGTCAGACAGTGCGTCCGCAAGTTTGCGTGCTAAGGCGTTAGCATCGTTGGGTATCAAATATCCGTTCCAACCGTCGCGCACTCCGGTTGCTGCAGGAGTGCCCGTAATCAGTATGCTTGGCGTCTTGTGAGCGGCGGCCTCCTGCTTGACGAGCGATGAAGTGTCATAGACGCTGGGTATTACGAATATGTCAGCACGCAAATACAGTGACGCCAATACCTCGCGGTCATATATCCTGCCCAGCATGGTTACATTGTCTGTAAGCCCGCTTTTGTCTATGTATCTTTGTACCTTGTCGTCCTCATAGCTGGTGCCGACTATCAAAAATTTATAGTCTATGCCCAGCTCCTTGAGCACCTTCATACCGTCCAGCATCATGTAGATGTTCTTTTGGGTATCAGGCCTGCCCACATAGAGCAGCAAGTTTTTGATGCCGGAAAGCCCGAAGTTTTGATCGGCGGCGGCAATTTTTTCCGCAGGGTCGCGGGGATACTCATAATCGCAGCCGTTGTCCATGACCTCTATCTCTCGGTTGCAGCCATAACTTTTTAAGACGCCGGCGGAAGCTTGGGTAACCGCCCAAACCCTGTCTGCGCCATTAAAGAATTTTACTACATAATCCACCAGTTTGTCTACTATAAACCCGGATTTGATAAATTTTTCAAAATCCATCTTAAACTGCGTGTGGAAGGTTGCCACCACGGGGATGCCGTTTTTATGTGCATACTTCAAAGCGTACCGCCCCAGAGCAAAGGGCGAATGGGCGTGCAGTAAATCAAAGTTTCCCGCCTTCATCATCGCCTTGAGCTTGCCGTCGCCTGCGGGAAGAGCCGAGCGCTGCCCCACAAAAGGCACCCTTACGGATTTACAGCGCAACACGTTTTGCTCCTGTTCACCGTCGTGAGCGCCGAACGAGGGAGCGACTACCGAGCAATAATGCCCTGCCGCATTCAAGTGCCGCGCGTAGTTGTCTACGCATATCACCACGCCGTCAACGACCGGGTAATACGTGTCAATAAATTGGCACACCCTCAGCTTGCCTTGGGACAAATCCATGGTTGCTCCCCCATGTTCATTTTAACCGGTGTTTGGCACACACAACAGACCAGCCAGTTCCCGCTTACAACACATTATACAGTCAATTAACTTGCTACACAATTTTTTAAAACAAGCAAAGCTTGATTTGTGCGGCAAGCACAACAATTGACTATGCTAATTTATTTAAACAGATCTTCAGACTGTAAGTTTGTTGTATTGCAACAAGCCTGCTTAAAAATAGCGCAGCAATTTTGAACTTATAATAATTATAACATAAAAAGTCAGCTTTGACAATAATACTGACCCGGCGCTTTTTAAAAATACCTGCATTTTTTTAGCGCGGATACCGGCTGCAATAAAAAGTGACGGTTTTAAATTGCAAGGTTTAACGGCGCAAAAGCGCGCAGCGTTTGACCTCTATTTTTTTATAAAGCCACCCCTTATTATCTTGAGGTCGCTGACCGTGAGCACGCTTTCGGGCGCAACGCTGTTGATAAGTTTGACGGTCGCGGGTATGCGGTTGCGCTTGAGATGGACGAGCAGAATTTTTTTAGGCCCCTCTTTGCCCATGCCCTCTGTTACGGTTACAGCAAGCTGCATTTGACGGAGCTGCTCTGTAAGCAGGGCGTATTCCGGGCTCTCTGTCATTATTATCTGTACGGTGGCAAGCCCCAGCGCGAGTTTGGACTCCAGCCAAGAGCCAATGAAGTTGCCCAAAGCAAAGGCAATGCAAAACAGCACAACCTTTAAAATATCCTCGGTAAAGCCCGCAAGCACTGTGCCAGTGACGGTAATCCAGAGCATAATCTCTACCATGGCAATCATTGTGCCCTTTGTGCGCTCGCCGCGGTTAATGAGCACGTTTCTGACCGTTGCCGCGGAAACCTCCAGTACCTTGCCGAAAAAAATGAACAGATAGACATATACGCTGTTGCCGGTGAAAAAGTCCATTCCCTTGAATCTCTCCTGTGCGATTTTTGTGTTTATTATAATGATTATAGCACAATGCGAACGCGTTGTCATAAAAATGAGGGGCTTATGCCCTCTTGCAGGACAAGTTTAAAGAGGGGATGACAGCAAAAAAAGGTTTTGTGCTTTTTACACGCTCAAAACTAAGTTGCGCGGATGCCGCCTTTATATACCATAAAA
>CAZPMG010000091.1:0-4878 GCA_964587785.1 uncultured Clostridia bacterium | reverse complement strand
GCAAAGCCGGCAAAGCGCTCTAAGTCAGAGGTGTCGCGGCAAGTTACAACTCCGCGAGAGGTCACGGTCTTTCCGCTGGAAAGTTCGGCATACTTTGCGTCTGTGCCGCTCAAAAAGTCCACCGCCTCGCCCGCGGCAATCACTGCTTTGTAATGCTTGTAGGCGTCGTTTACAAAATTTCGCGAGTCAACGGATGCCGCAAGCGCGTCGGCGCACTCGATGCCGCCCACAGCGCACACCGCGTCAAACAGTACGCTGTCGGTGGTGGCGTAATCCTTTATCGCAAGCGCGGGCTTGCCCTCTGCGCTCTTAACAGAACCTTGGCGCGCAGACACAGTGACAGGCACCGCGCCCGCAGCGGTAAACGCATTTTGCAGGTGCTCCAGTGTCTTTAGACAAAAGCCCGGCTCAATGAGAAGCGCAACCTTTTTGCTGTAGGGCGTCTTTGAGGCCTTTGAGGTGCTTAGTGCGGGCGAGCTGCCTGCCTTTTCACTTTTTTTGCCGCCGCTGCCCGGCACCTGCACACCCATGCCCTCGGCAAGCACTCGCGCAAGTTCGGTTGATACGTTTGCAAACATCTCAACAACTTTTTGGCGTATTGACGGGTCTTTTACCGAACCTGCCTCAAAGCGGAAGCCGTCAATGAGCGTTGCGCGCTCGGGCGGCGTTAAGCTGTTCCAAAACATTGCCGCCTGGGTGAAGTGGTCTGCAAAACTCTTGCTGCGCGTGCGAATAACCCTGCCGTCCACGCGCTCTTCATAGTGCACATAACCGCCGTCGGCTTCCTTTACTGTCTCCGGACTGTTTAGTCCTATTGAGTTGGGAGAGTACGCCGCCTTGCCCTTGTCTATCGTCATGCGCATAAAGCCGTCGCGCTGGTTGTTGTGCACGGGCGCAACCGCCTTGTTAATGGGAATTTGGTGGAAGTTCGGCCCGCCAAGGCGCAGCAGCTGTGTGTCCAGATAGGAAAACAGCCTGCCCTGGAGCAGGGGGTCATTGGAAAAATCTATACCCGGCACAATGTTTGCAGGACAGAACGCCACCTGCTCGGTTTCCGCAAAAAAATTGTCGGGATTCTTAAACAGAGTCATCTTGCCGATCAGCTTTACCGGAACGGTTTCCTCCGGCCACAGCTTTGTGGGGTCGAGTATATCAAAGTCAAAGTCGTGCTCCTTGGACTCCTCAATCATCTGCACGCCCAGCTCGTATTCCGGATAATGTCCGCGCTCTATCGCGTCATAGAGGTCGCGGCGGTGAAAGTCGGGGTCCTTGCCGCCTATCTTCTGCGCCTCGTCGCGCACAAGGCTGTGCACTCCAAGCACGGGCTTCCAATGGAATTTTACAAACCGCGATACGCCCTTTTTGTTTATAAACCTGAACGTGTTTACCCCAAAGCCCTCCATCATGCGGTAGCTGCGCGGAATGCCGCGCTCGGACATCACCCACATTACCATATGAGCGGTCTCCGGGTTGTTCACTACAAAGTCCCAAAAGGTGTCGTGAGCCGCCGTTGCCTGCGGAATCTCGTTTTCCGGCTCGGGTTTTATAGAGTGGATGATGTCGGGGAACTTTATGGCATCCTGTATGAAGAACACCGGCATATTATTTCCCACGAGGTCATAGTTCCCCTCCTGCGTGTAAAATTTTGTGGCAAAGCCGCGGGCGTCGCGCACGGTGTCTGCCGAACCGCGTGAACCCACCACCGTGGAAAAGCGCGCAAAGACCGGCGTCTTTACCTTGGGATCCTGTAAAAACGCCGCCTTGGTATACTCTTCCATGCTCTCGTACAGCTCAAATATGCCGTGCGCGCCCGAGCCGCGCGCATGAACCACGCGTTCGGGTATGCGCTCGTGGTCAAAGTGCATTATCTTTTCGCGCAGGTGAAAGTCCGAGAGCAGAGTGGGACCGCGCACGCCCGCCTTGAGCGAATCAATGGTGTTTTCCACCTTAATGCCCATGTCCGTGGTCATCTTTGCGCCCAAATTGTCCACGGTCACTGCCGCCAGCTGACTGAGTTTTTGGCTGCCTTCCTCAGCCGCGATATTCTTTTTGTCTTCCATATGTTCCTCCTGATTATTAAATGATAAGTGTAATTTTGCCGCCAAAGTCAATTGATTATATTATTTTTCTTCGCGCGTGAAATTATTCGCCGCAAAGATCAGGTGCAGGCAATTCGGCAGATAAAACGCAAAAAAGGGCGCGTGAAAGTGCGCTCATTGCCCAAACCGGCGGTTTTATAGATACGAATAGCAATATGAAAACTTAATTTGCAAAAATTCACATATTTTTGTTCGTTTAGGCGGTGAAAATCAAATTTCCGATTGACTTTGATTTTTCTTAGGCATATAATAAGTGGTATCGGTCTAAAGGCTATTGCCTTGCCGGGTTGCCGATCGCCTTTGCAATACGGCAACAACTTTTAATTTTTGAGGGAAAATAATTTAAGGGCCTGACCGCAGACGGCGCGCTTGAGACGCGCTGTTATGCGGAAAAACCCTGAAAGGAGTGTTTTGTCTATGGATTCTGTTACCTGGTTCATTGTGGCGGGTATAGCGGTTTCGCTTGTCGGCTTCGTCGCGGTGGCTCTCTTGCACCGCTGGGTCGTACGCCGGCCTTCGGAAAACGCCAAAATAGCCGAGGTGGGCGCGCTTATACGCAAGGGTGCCAACACCTTTTTGTGGAAGGAATATAAAGTCCTGACCATATTTGCGCTCATCGCGGCGGCGGTTATCTTTGTGATATTGCCGCGCCCCATTTGGATGGGCTTTGACTGGCTTAACGTGCTCATGGCGCTTGCGTACCTTGCGGGCACTGCTTTCAGCGCGCTTGCCGGCAAGCTGGGCATAATCATATCCACTGTGGCCAACATAAAGACCGCAGAGGCGGCAAAGCAGGGCATTCGTCCGTCATTTTTGACGGGTTTCCGCGGCGGCGCTGTAATGGGCCTTGCCGTAGTGGGTGCCAGCCTTTTGGGCGTATCTTTGCTGTTCTTAGCTTTCGGTAACGCCACGCTGCTGCTCGGTTTCAGCTTCGGTGCGTCCAGCTTGGCGCTGTTTGCCAAGGCGGGCGGCGGAATCTTTACCAAGTCGGCGGACATAAGCGCTGACCTCGTGGGCAAGGTTGAACTGGGCATTCCCGAGGACGACCCCCGCAACCCTGCGGTTATCGCCGACAACGTAGGCGACAACGTGGGCGACGTTGCCGGCATGGGCGCAGACTTGTTCGACTCGCACGTGGCATCGCTTTCGGCGGCGCTCGTAATGGCGTCCGCGCTTGGGCAGCAGAACGTTGCGCTGGTGTTTTGCTATGCGGCGATAGGCCTGCTTGCCTCCATAATAGGCATAGCGTTTGCGCGCATGGGCAAGACCGACAACCCCACCACCGCACTTAATCTGTCTACATATATAACGACAGGCATCTTCTTTGTGCTTTCTGCTGCGGCTACTTGGGCGTTCAAGTTTGAATGGGTGCTATGGGGCGCGTCGGCAATCGGTCTGTTTGTGGGCGTTCTCATAGGCATAACCACCGACTACTTTACCAATGACGAAAAAAAGCCCGTACAAAACACCGCCAAGGCAAGCGAAAGCGGCCCGGCGTTCACCATACTGTCCGGCGTGAGCTACGGCTTTTTGAGCGTGCTCCCTGCGATGGTGGGCATAGCCGTTGCCGCGCTTGCGTCCTATACGCTGTGTGAAAACCTGCTGGGCGCGGGCTACGGAATGCTGGGCATATCCGTCGCCGCTGTGGGAATGCTGTCTATTGTTGCGATGATTATAAGCAACGACGCCTACGGGCCGATAGTTGACAACGCGCGCGGACTTGCCGAGATGGGCAACCTCGGCGACGAGGTGCTGGAGATAACCGACAAGCTGGACTCTGCCGGCAACACGGTTAAGGCAATCACAAAGGGCTTTGCAATTGCCGCGGCAGGACTTACCGTAATCGCGCTGCTTGGCGCATTCATGAGCGAAATCAACACGTTTATCACCGAGAGCGGCCTGAACATTGAGCACATCACGGGCTTTGACGTAACAAATCCGCTGGTGTTCTTCGGAATGCTGATAGGCGCGGCGGTGCCCGCGGTGTTCTCCGCGCTTCAGATACTGGGCGTTGACAAGAACGCGCAGCGCATGGTTTCAGAGATTCACCGTCAGTTTGACACAATCCCCGGCCTCAAGGAAGGCAAGCCGGGCGCGGTGCCCGAGTATGATAAGTGCATACTCATAGCCACCGACGGCGCGCTCAAAGAACTTATTCCCGCCGGATTGTTTGCGCTGGGCGCAACGCTGTTTGTGGGCTTCTTGGGCGGCGTGCAGGCAATGGGCGGCTTTTTGACTGGCAACATAGTCAGCGGACTGCTGCTGGCTCTGTTCATGAGCAACAGCGGCGGACTGTGGGACAACAGCAAGAAGTATGTGGAAAGCGGCCACAACGGCGGCAAGGGCAGCACGGCTCACCGCGCGGCAGTGGTTGGCGACACAGTTGGCGACCCCTTCAAGGACACCGCAGGCCCCAGCATAAACACACAGATAACCGTAGTCAGCTTGGTTGCCTCGCTGCTCGGCTCGCTGTTTTTACAGTTCAATCTGTTCGGCCTGTTTTAAGATGTTATAAGCGCTGACAAAGTTGTAAATGCCTCATTTAAAACACATAATTGCAAATCAGCTTGCCTCGCGGCACTCATAGTTGTTGAGCAATCAGCTGCGTTGCGATAACATACAGACAATAAAAATCGCCCGCACGGGAAACTATTCCTGCGCGGGCGATTTTTGTTTGGCGCTTGCCTATGGCCGCACCGCGGCAAGCTTTTGTCCGCCGCACTGTTATATAGTCAATTAACTTGAAAACTGCACCAGCAGTTTTCAAACAGCAAGCTTG
>CAZPMG010000090.1:0-7364 GCA_964587785.1 uncultured Clostridia bacterium | reverse complement strand
TCCTAATTCCCAGATTAAAACTTTACGTCGTCCTCATACAGCGGAAACCTTTTGCATATCTGCTGCACGCGCGCGCGCACTTCGTCTATTGCCGCCGACTTTTTGCGCATTACCTTGGTTATAAGCCCGGCGATTTCCTGCATCTCTGCCTCTTTCATGCCGCGCGCGGTCAGGCTGGGAGTGCCCACCCTTATGCCGCTGGTGACAAACGGGCTTTGCTTTTCCTTGGGAATGGTGTTTTTGTTTACTGTAATGTGCGCCTCGTCAAGCAGAGCCTCAAGCTCCTTGCCGGTTACGCCCTCCTCTGTCAAGTCAAGCAGCAGCAGGTGGTTGTCCGTGCCGCCCGATACCAGCCGCACACCCTCTTTGGTAAAACTTTCTGCAAGCGCCTGCGCGTTTGCAACCACTTGGCGCTGATATGCCTTGAACTCGTCCGTAAGCGCCTCGCCCAGCGCAACCGCTTTTGCGGCGATTATGTGCATGAGCGGCCCGCCCTGCGTGCCCGGGAAGATTGCCTTGTCGATTGCCTTGGCGTATTTTTCCTTGCAGAGAATCAGACCGCCGCGCGGCCCTTTCAGCGTCTTGTGAGTGGTTGTTGTCACAAAGTCGGCATACGGAACGGGCGACGGGTGCAGCCCCGCCGCAACAAGCCCGGCAATGTGCGCAATATCCGCCATCATCATTGCGCCCACGCGGTCGCAAATTTCCCTTATGCGCGCAAAGTCTATGGTGCGCGCGTATGCGCTTGCGCCGCAGACTATCATCTTGGGACGGTGCTCAAGCGCCAGCTTTAGCATTGCGTCATAGTCTATGCGCTCGTCCCCGTCGGTGACGCCGTAGGACAAAAAGTTAAAGTATCCGCCGGACACGTTTACCGGGCTGCCGTGCGTAAGGTGTCCGCCGTTTGAAAGAGCCATGCCAAGCACCGTGTCGCCCGGCTTTAACATGGCAAAATACACGGCAAAGTTGGCGTTTGCGCCCGAGTGCGGCTGTACGTTTGCGTGTTCTGCGCCGAACAGCTGTTTTGCGCGGTCTATTGCAAGGCGCTCTACCTTGTCCACCTCGCGGCAGCCGCCGTAATAGCGCTTGCCGGGATAGCCCTCGGCGTATTTGTTTGTAAGAAAGCTGCCCGCCGCCGCCATGACCGCGGGCGACACAAAGTTTTCGCTCGCGATAAGCTCAAGCCCGCCTTGCTGACGGTCAAGTTCGCCCCTCATGGCATCATAAACCTCGGGGTCAGCCGCCTTGATTACCGATAAATCCACCATTACTTAATCCTCGCCGTAAAAATTATTTGCTGTTATTTTTTTATAAGTTATTTTGCAGTTGATTTGCTGTTATTTTGTAGTTTTTTATAGTATTTTGCAGTTAATTTGACTAAAAACGGCACTTATCCGCCGCTTTCAGGCTATTATACCACAGCGCGCACAAATTTACAAAGCCATTGCGCGTCTTTTTAAAAGTTTTGCCTACGCGCGCAAAATCGTCCTTTCTTTATGGATGTTGCACTTCGATTCCTGCGGGAACACCGGCTGCCGCACCTGCGGCAATCCCGCCGGACAGCATGCAAATTTTGGAATATTGTTGTAATTTGACAAAAATTATGCTATGATTGAAAAAACGGCGCATTGCTCTTGTCACCGCGTTTTGCGGGAGAGGGCGCGCCGGCGAATGTAGCGGGATAGGGTATGAAAAAAAACGGGCAAAATCTATGGCCGTACGCAGCGTTGTTTTCGGTTGCGTGCGTAATGCTGTGCTCCGCTGTGGGCGCTATGCTTGCGCTGCAGCAAGGCGCGGACGCCCGCGCGCCCATAATCATTCATGTGCTTGCCCTGGTCTCCGCAGCAGCCGCGCTCGTGCTTTTGGTGCTGCATCTTAGGCAGCACTTTTTGCTTAAGGAGAGCGAGGCCTCCGGCAAAAAAAGCAGGGCATCGCTTGACAATCTGAGCGCAAATATCCCCGGCGGCGTGTTTTGCCTGCGCCCCGACCGCAGGCTTACGCTTGAGCATTATAACCCGGGGTTCTCCCAGCTCATCGGGTATTCCGCCGCCGAGCTTGAAAAAAAGAGCAACTCGTTTGCCGCGCTGGTTCATCCCGCCGACCGTGAGGCGTTTACGCGCGCGGCGGCCGAACTTTCGCCCGGGCAGAGCCTCTCTTGCCATTTCCGGCTGATATCAAAGTCGGGCGCAACGGTGTGGCTGAACGTGCGCGGGAGCGCGGGCACCTGCGGCGAGGGCAACGCCTGCATAAGCTGCGTTGCAATGGATATTACCCGCCTTAAGACCACGCAGGTAGAGCTGTCTGAAACGCAGCGCACGCTTCAAAACTTTTTGGAGGTCATACCCGGCGGCGCGTATTGCTATGACGCCGATACTCTTAAGCCCATATATGTAAGCATGGGTATGCTGGAGCTGCTCGGTACCTCTGAGGAAAGTTTTTTTAACGGGTTTTCCGAGGGGCTTGCCGGCACCGTGCATGAATCGGACAGAGCGGAGTTTGTAAAAAACCTGGTTCCTAATGGCGGCGGCGATGCGCTTGCCGAGCTTGAATACCGCACGGCAAAGCAGGGCGGCAGCGTACGCTGGATTGCCGAACACAGGCGTTTTTCCCGCGAGGAAAATCGCACATTGTGTTATTGCGTCGCCGTTGACCAGACGCAGAGGCGGCAGCTTTTCGGCCAGCTGCTTGACGCAAAAAAGGACATTACGTCGCTTATTGATACGCTGCCGGGGGGCATAGCCAAGATGAGGCTGGACGACGGCTACAGCGTGGTCTATGCAAACGACGGTTTTTACTCGCTCATAGGCTATGAGCGGCAGGACTTTGAGGATTTGCTTGAAGGCAAAATCCGCCCCATAATATTGCCTGAGGATTTGGCGTATATTGACTCTTACGCCCGACGCGCGCAGGAGGGCGACAAGCTGCACGTTGAGTTCCGCGTGCGCAAGAGGGATTCCTCGGTAAGCTGGTTGCTGCTAAGCGCCGGCATTGTGCGAACGGAAGACGGCGGCCTGATGCTGCTGTGTATGCTCAGCAACAACGACGAGGCGAAAATTGCGCAGGAACAGCTGCTGCGCGAAAAGGAGAGGTACCGCATTGTGTCAAACCTCTCCGACGACGTTATATTTGAATATGACGAGCGCACCAAGACCGCCGAGTTTTCTGAAAAATACTCCCTGTTTTTCGGTCGCAGCAAGGTGCAGCGCAACTACATAGAGAATCTTGACAAAGGGACTGTGCTGCATAAAAACGACAAGCCGGCCTTCCGCGAATTTTACCGGAACTTTTTGGACGGAAAAAAGACGCTAAGCCTTGAGCTGCGCACGCTGAACGCCGAGGGAAATTATGTTTGGTGCCTGATTCAAGCGCGCACGGTGTTTGAGGACGGACGGCCGGTCAAGCTGCTCGGGCGCATATCCAACATTGACGACATAAAGAGCCAGACCCGCCAGCTTATAGACCAGACCCAGCGCGACCCGCTCACCGGGCTTTACAACAAGGTTGTCACTCACAACCTGATTGCCGAAGCGCTGCGCTCGCTGCCGCCCGGGCAGACGCACGCGGTCATTATGCTTGACATAGACGATTTTAAATATGTAAACGACACGCTCGGCCACGCGCGCGGCGACGAGACGCTAAAGAGCATTGCCGCGGCGGTGCGCTCGCCCTTCCGCTCGTCGGATATCGTAGGCAGGATAGGCGGCGACGAATTTATGATATTTATGAAAAACGTATCCCCGCAGACCGCCGAGGAAAAGGCGCGCACACTGAGCGGGCTGCTGCGCCGCAGCACTGACAGCGGCAAGCACCTTTTATATTCCGTCAGCATGGGCGTAATAGTGTTCGAGTCAGAAAACGCGCTCTCGTTTGACGAGCTTTTCAAAATCGCCGACCAAGCCATGTACCGCGCCAAAGACCTCGGCAAAAACAAATACGTGCTGCAGAGGCTGGAGTAAAGGGGCTGTGCGTACATACCTAAGCACATAATAATTCGGACAATGCTTTGCTTTAAAACATGACGGCATTGCATATGAAACCCCGCCACATTTAGTTTGCAATCAAATATGGCGGGGTTTGATTGTTATGCGCTTAATTCCCTCTATTTAATAAAATTTGAAAACTTAAAGACGTGATATAACAACCTTAAACATTTCTTCTCGCGAAAACATTAAATATAAAGTATCTGTGCCCATAGGCATTACCTTGCACACAAATTCGTCCCGTAGAGCTAATGCCGCCTGCCCAGTTAGTTCTTCGATGGTTATTTGCCTCATATGCTCTAAAGATAAATCCGTGCAAAACTCCTCTCTTTCTCCGCTGCCGCCGCAGTCATCAAGAGATCCGTCAAACCACTTCCCGCTACGCGCCCACTTGCCAAATTCCTTTAAAGTTTTTTGCAGTTTCGCATCAAAATCTGAATTATCCAAAACGTTTTTCTTGCCTTGCTATATAATTAGCAATTACAATCGAACAAAACGTTCTTTGTTAAGTTTTTTGGAACAATTTGTTCGACAATAAAAGCTATGAAAAACAATTTTGGAAAAAGGCTTTATGAGCTTAGAAAAGAAAAGGAGCTTACGCAAAGGCAGGTGGCGCAGGCGCTCAGCGTATCAGAGAGAACGGTCTCGTATTGGGAAAGCGGACAGAGGGAATGCAGCCTTGATATGCTTATTGCCATATCCGCCTACTTTGGCGTTTCGGTGGATTTCTTACTTGGAAAGACCGATTATTGAACGGAAGGCTTAAGACAGGGGCAGGAAACTGTGCCGGCATAAATTAATTTCATGACATATAACAAAAAACCGGAGCTGTGCAATTGCAGCTCCGGTTTTTGTGTTTTGGTCGTCCGCATATGTATGTTTATGCATTTTCGTGCGTTCATCCGCTTTTGTGCTGTTCATCCGCTTTTGTGCGGACGGCGTATTTGTTTGGATATTGGGCGGTTATATTTCCCTCAAAACCCGTCGCCGAGCAGCGTGTCGGTGTCCGATTGGGAGAGTTCCTCCACGCCGGACAGCTTGCGCTGTATTGTGCGCGTCTTTTTTGCCGCGCTTTCGATTGTGTCCGTTGCCTCGCTCAGCTTTTTTTGCGTCTTTACCAATAGGTCGGCAAAGCGGAAGAACTCGGTTTTGAATGCCGCCAAAAGATTCCATAGCTCCATGGAGCGGCGTTCGATTGCCACCGTCTTAAAGCCCAGCTGCAGGCTTGAAAGCAGCGCGCCCAACGTGGTCGGCCCGCACAGCACAATGTGCATCCGCTGCAGGTTTTCAATCACGCCAGGGCGGCGCAGCACCTCGGCATAGAGCCCCTCCATGGGCAGATACATTATGGCAAAGTCGGTGGTGAGCGGCGGCTTTATGTATTTTTCGGCTATGCGCCTTGCCTCGGCGGTCACCCTCTGCTCAAGGCCCTTGCCCGCGCGCTCGGCGGCCGCCCCGTCGCCGGTTTCCTCCGCCTCCGCCAGCCTGCGGTATTCCTCTACGGGAAACTTGGCGTCTATGGGAAGATATATCTCCTGCCCCTCGCGCCCGGGCATCTTTATGGCAAAATCCACGCGCTCACCGCTGCTTGGGTCTATCCCGAAGTTTGTGCTGTACTGCGCCGGCGTCAGCACCTGCTCAAGCAGGCTGCCAAGCTGAAGCTCGCCGAACGTGCCGCGCACCTTTACGTTTGACAGCACCTTTTTGAGGTCGCCTACGCCGCGCGCCAGCCCCTGCATTTCGCCCAGCCCCTTATATACCGCCTCCAGCCGCGAATTGATAATTTCAAACGATTTGTTCAGCCGCTGCGACAGCGTGCTGTCCAGCTTTTCCGAAACAAGCTCGCGCATCTGCTCAAGCTGCTTGGATACGGAATCCTGCATTCGCTCCATGCGGTATTCGTTTGTCTTTGTAAGATCCTCTACCCGCCGCTCAAGGTCGCCCAGCTTTTCTGCCAGCGCGCGCGACAGCCTGTCCAGCGACGCGCCCGTATGCTCCGAAGTCATGCCCAGCGCGCGGGCAATATATTCACGCGTGGCCTCGGACTCCCTGCGCGCCGCGCAATCCGCGCCCGATTTGCCGTCCGTGCGCCGCACGAGCAGTATAATCACCAAAACAAGCGTGAGCGCGCCCGCCGCAAGGTTTACCGCAACCAAAATATCCGTCATTTCACCGCACCTCCGCGCAGCCGCATACAGCTGTATACATCATCAAAACGTATAAAATATAGTTATAGTCAATTAACCTGAAAGATGCTACAGTTAATAAATTCAATTGACTATAATTATAACACAAAGCGTGCGCACGGCAAATAGGTTGACTCAAGATTTTACGGTTTTAAAAAAGACCTATACTTTTATGGTCAATTAACTAACGCATATACTGATATATATTTGAGTGTAAACGAGACAGTTGTGCGCATAATGTGCACATTATAAGACGAATGACTGCATACGTTTTAAACCAAATACACGCCGCAAGTGTATCAACAATTTAATTGACCATATGCCGCACTCACATATGCGACACGTATAAGCTTTTGTCGCTATCGTTGTAGCTTGCTATTGCCACTTGCTTGACCTGCTCCTCGCTCTCAAACCCCAGCTGCTCTAACAGCCACTGCTTGCTCTTGTTTTTTTCCTTGAGCGCGGCGTAAATTATTTGGCCGTCAAGCACCATCTCGGTTGACAGCGAGGGCTTGGGCTTTTGCACGTCCATATCGCCCGTCTGAAGCGGCTGAAAGCTTGCTTTGGGCAGTATGCTGAGCTGACCGTTTGTCTCAAACACGCAAAAGGCAATCTGCGATATGTCAAACATATCCTTTTGCCTGCACAGCGCAAGCAGCTCCGACAGCTCCATGCGGCTCTTTTTGAGGTTTTTATAGTTTAGCGAGCCGTCCTCGATGAGTATCAGCGGCTTGCCCTTGAGCAGTGTGCGCAGCACAATGGACTTGCCCGTCAAAAAGCTGATTGCGATGTCCACAACAAAATATACCGCCATGGCAATCAAAAAATGATAGAAGGGCACGTCGCCGGAAAAAGCCATCTCAGCGGCAATAGAGCCTATGGTTATGCCCGCC
Source organism: uncultured Clostridia bacterium (assembly GCA_964587785.1). GTDB lineage: Bacteria > Bacillota > Clostridia > Christensenellales > HGM11417 > CAZPMG01. The sequence continues at coordinate 305 of CAZPMG010000090.1, read as the reverse complement.
ACATAGTCGATAAACTCCAGCTGGGCTATCTGTTTTTTGCCCAGCACAAGGGCGATAATCAGCAGCGCGGCATATGACAGCGCCGCCATTAGCACAACGCGTAAAATCTCGTTCAAGCTTGCATCCTCCGCAAATATACTGACCTAAGGCTTAATCCGCGCGGCTTCTGTCCCGCAAGAGCCGGCGCAGTATTATTATTGCTATATTTGCAGGGTTTATGTGCGAACGGCTTTGCGCGGCAATATAGTTTTGAAAAGCGTCAACGTTTACAATTTGTTTGGCAGAGATTTTAGGCTGCATGACTT
>CAZPMG010000089.1:5169-7399 GCA_964587785.1 uncultured Clostridia bacterium | reverse complement strand
TTTTTAAATATCAAACTCTATTTCGTTTATATAATCCCTGTCAAAAAATTCAGAGAGCGTAATGTTTACGCCGTCGCACAGTTTTTTGAGAGTGACAACACTGGGAATCTTGCCCTTTGCGCGTATCTCATAGAGAACGGAGGGCGTAATTCCTCCTTTGAGAGCAAGTCTGGAAAGGGAGAGCTGGTTGTCATCACAAATTTCTTGTATTCTTTTTGTTATAGCTTGGTTAAAGGTCATAGAAGTCGACTCCCGAATATAGTTATTAAGTAACGCTATAACCATTATAGAACTAATATCGTCTTTAGTCGCACATCTCTGTTATATTGTTTAGCATTAATGCAAATAAATATGTTTTCTGCATAATGGCTTGACTGCAAAGATTATAATGCATATAATTTAATTACAGCAAAAAACAAAGGGGAGAAAAAAATGTATTGCAATGATTTTGACGAGGATTTAAGGAATTTGTTAAAAAATATTGACAATATTTTATCTGAAAACGGCATTGAGGGGCAAGGGGATATATCCACAAAAGATTTTACTTGGCAGGTATACGCTGCACTCAAGGATGTGTTTACCGGTGAGGTTACGGTAGAGGACATAAACTGCGTGCGGGTGGCGTTCCCCGAGAGCAGCACGTTTAAAATCAATATAATAAAGCTTTAAATAAAATAAAAAATATTGTTTCTTTTGCTACTTTTCTTGTCACAAGAAAAGTAGCGGGGGTGCGGGGGCAGAGCCACCGCCAAAAGGTGTTGCAGATAGCGCGTTTCAGTCCACCGCCAAAAGGTGTCGCAGATTAAAAGCCCCCCTTGTCAAAGGGGGGTGGCGCGAGTAGCGCCGGGGGGATTCTTTATTTGCACAATTAGTGCTTCTTAACCGGAATCCCTCCACCGCTTGCGCGGTCCCCCTCCCTTTGACAAGGGAGGCTATAAGAAAAGTAGTTATTCCTTATGTTAAAGGAAAAACATAGCACGCACTCTGTTTAAAGGAAAAAAAATAGCACGCACATAAAAACAGGGACGCAGTTTTATGCGTCCCTGTTTTATGTGCTGTTTAAACTAACATACTTTACTCAGCCCAGTATCTCTTTTTCCAACAGCGCGGTTATCTGCTCTGTGCCGGCAGGCTTGCCGCCGGGCGTCATTATATCGGGAGTGCGCCAGCCGGCTTCAAGCACGGCCGCCACGGCGTTTTCCACGGCAGAGGCCTCGTCAGCCAGCCCGAACGCCGAGCGCAGCATCATTGCCACGGACAGCACTGTTGCTATGGGGTTGGCGACGCCCTTGCCTGCAATGTCGGGCGCAGACCCGTGTATGGGCTCGTACAGCCCGCGTGTAGACTCGCCGCGGCTTTCGCTTGCCAAAATGCCTATGCTGCCGGTTATCATGGCGGCCTCGTCAGAGAGTATATCGCCGAACATATTCGACGCAAGCACCACATCAAACTGCGCGGGGTTTTTCACAAGCTGCATGGCGGCGTTGTCCACCAGCATATCGATTAACTGCACGCCGTCATAATTTTCCGCAACCTCATGAACCACCTTGCGCCACAGCCGCGAGCTTTCAAGCACGTTTGCCTTGTCAATACTGGTTACCTTTTTGCCGCGCAGCAGCGCGTATTCAAAGGCAATCTTGGCAATGCGCGCAATCTCCGCTTCGGAATACTTTTCCGTGTCATAGCTGACGCGCCCCTCCTTGCCCGAGGACGAACCGCGCTCTCCGAAATAAATGCCGCCGGTAAGCTCGCGCACCACCACAAGGTCAATGCCGCGCGCGGTAATCTCCTCTTTGAGCGGCGAGGCGTCCTTGAGCGGCGCATACAGCTTTGCCGGGCGAATGTTGGCATAAAGCCCCATGAGCTTGCGTATGCCCAGCAGCGCGTGTTCGGGACGCTTGTCGCCGGGCAGGTTGTCCCACTTGGGGCCGCCCACCGCGCCCAGCAACACGGAATCGGACGCCATTGCCGCGTCTGCGGTTGCGCGCGGCAGCGGACTGCCGCAGTCGTCATAGGCGCAGCCGCCCATGAGCAGCGATTCAAACTCAAATGTATGCCCGTATTTTTGCGCCACGGTGCTCAGCACTTTTACGGCGGAGGCGGTGACCTCAGGGCCTATACCGTCGCCGGGGATTACGGCAATGTTTTTTCTCATAGCAATAAAACTCTCCTGTCCGCGTCCGCGCCTGCCGCCCGAACGTCAGTATTTGCTTGTAAATTTGTAAAAATT
>CAZPMG010000089.1:3130-5069 GCA_964587785.1 uncultured Clostridia bacterium | reverse complement strand
TTTTAGTATTTGCCTGTTTATTTTATTCCAGCACGCAGCCCTTGCCCACTGCGGACACCGAGTTTGCATAGCGGCTAAGCCAGCCGGAAAGCTCCTTTTGCGTGACGCGCGGCTTGCGCATACGTCCGTCCACTTCCCTTGCAGACAGCTTTACCGCAAGCTTTTTGCGCGGAATGTCCATCTCCACGGTGTCGCCGTCTTTGAGGCCGGCAATAAGTCCGCCGGTCACTGCCTCGGGCGCGCACAGCGATATAACGCCGCCCGCGGTTGTGCCGGGTACGCGCCCGTCGGTGATAAGGGTTACGCTGTCGTCAAGCTTCGCCGCCTTGAGCGCAATAAACACATACAGCAGCTCGCGCATTCCCGGGCCGCCCTTGGGCCCTTCGCCGCGCACAACCAAAAACGTGTTCTTGCGCACCGTGCCCGACATTATGCCCATCACCGCTTCCTCCTCGCTGTCAAACACCTTGCATACGCCGTGTTTCAGCAGCGACTTTTGAGGCATCAGCGAATAATCGGCAAATGCGCTCTCCTCGGCAAGGTTGCCCTTTAAAAAGCACACGCCGGAATTTGGCATATATGCGTTTTTCACGCTGCGTATTACCTCGTTTCCGTCGTCTGCGGCGGGCAGAACCGCGCTCAGCTCGTCGCCGGAGATATTTATTGCGTCGGTCGCAACAAGCTGCGCCGCGGACAGTGCGGCAAGCAGCGCGCGCACGCCGCCCGCACGGTAAAAGTCGTCAGCCATGTGCGCCGAATAGGGGAACAGGCTGCACAGCTTGGGAGTCTTGTCCGCAAGCAAATTCATCGCCTCGGGCGTCAGGTCTTTTAGCGCGGACGCCTTTGCCTCTGCGGCAAGCGCGCGGAGGTTAAGCAGCGAGTTTGCCGTTGCGCCCAGAGCAAAGCCCGCGGTCAGCGCGTTTTTGACGCCTTGGCGCGTGAGCAGCCGCGCGGGAGTTATCTGCTTTTCAAAGGCGGTCACCGCCGCGGCGCCGCTGTCCTTTGCAAGCTTGAGCCTGTCGGGGTCGCCGCCGGGTATGCAGCACGCATCCGGCAGAGAAAACCCAAGCGCCTCAAGCACCATAAAAAAGGTTTCTGTCTGATATATGGAATGAATTGTCCCGTCCGAACTGAGCGAGTTTTCCAGCGGCTCCAATGCCGACAGCGAAAGCGCGCCCGCCTTAAAATTACAGAGCGACTGAACGATTGACGCAAACTTAACTTTTTGTCCGTCAACGATTTTTGAGGACGTATTTCCGCCGGGCAGCACAACCGCGGGCGTGTTCTTGCGCGCGGCGGCCATGAGCATACCGGCGGCAGTACCGGGCGAATCGGGCAGCAGCACAAGCGCGTCAAGGCCGTATGCGGTTATTATTCCCTCAAGGCTATCGGCGACAAGTTCGCGCTGCGGCAACATAAAGTTGCTGCCGTGATGCCCGAGCGCAAGCAGCGGGTTTGCCGCGCCCACATTTAGGTTTACGGGCAGCCCTCCCGCCTTCCACACGCCAAGCGCTGCGCACTCGGCAAGCTTTTTGAGGTGCGCCTGCCCGGGGGTAAGCCCGTCCGCGCACATTACTATGCCCACTACAGGCTTTTGCAAATCTTCACCGAATACGCCCAGGGATTTAAGCAGCGCACGCTGCGGCAGCCTGTCCATATCGTTTGCGTAATCTAACATAAAAAAACCTCACTTTCCGCGCAAACGCGGTGCGCAGCGCGGCGGCAAGCTGCGGCTGGTAAACCTTATATTGTCAGGGTTATTAAATCAGGCATAAGAGCATAACCGCGGCTGTACAAATATGTTCATCTTAGCAAAGAACATTGCACTTTTATCAATATTCTATAAAATTACCGGCATAAAGTCAATGAAAAGCAGAGTAAAACACCGCGCCCGAGCTAAAAAGTTAGGCGCCCTGCAAAAAGCTTTGTGTATGTGCTG
>CAZPMG010000089.1:0-3030 GCA_964587785.1 uncultured Clostridia bacterium | reverse complement strand
TACTATCTTATGCGCTGCCTCTGCTGTTTCTGTTTACTAACGTATGCGCTGCCGCCGCCGTAAATGCGTGTCTTGCGCGGCTTTGAGCGTGCGTGCCGGTTCTCAAAAAGCCGCCGCCGCCATATAAATATATATGGTAACGTGACTTGGCATTAACTCATATTGAAATTTTCCGCCAAAAACTTACAAGCTAATTGATTATATAATAAGGTTAAAGCGGCGGCTTGGTGCGCAGCGCTTAAGCGGCGGCTTTGCAGGGGAGGTATAAATGCGCAGAAAGTGGTTTTTTTGGGCGGTAATAGCCGTCAGCCTGTTTGCGCCCCTTGCGGCGGCATTGCGCCCGCAGGACGACTTTTCCGCGCCTCCTGCCACCTGCGTGCTTGAGCTTTGGCACACAGACAGCTTTGAGGGCGGCAAAAACTCGCGCGCGGGATACCTCAAGGCGCGCGCGGCAGAGTTTCAGCGCATACACAGCGGCGTGTTCGTACTGGTGCGCCAGGTCAGCGAGGAAGAGCTTATAAACCGTCTGGGCGAGGGGCAGATGCCCGATATGTTTTCCTTTTCCGCGGGAGTGGGCGAGCGGCTGCTGCCCTACCTTGAGGAATACGGCGGCGGAAACTTTCGCCAGACGCTGCGCGCGTCGGCTACGCACGGCGGCCGGCAGTACGCGCTGCCCTGGTGCATGGGCGGCTATGCGTTCTTTTGTTATGCGGGCAGGCTGACAAAGGCGGGAGTAACCGCTGAGCAGTTTGCAAAAAACCCGCTTCAGCCGGCGCTTGCCTCAAAAAGCGGCGGTTTATTAGGATACGGCCGCGCGCAGTACAACAACCCGGCGGCGGCATTAAAGGCGTTTGCTCTGCCGGATGGCAATGCAAACGCCGGCACGCAAAACTATACTCAGGCCGAGGCATACGCGGCGTACGCGACCGGCCGTGTGTCCGTGCTGCTCGGCACGCAGCGCGACCTTGTGCGCATGGAAAACGCTCTGCTGTCCGGGCGCGCTGACGGCTTCCACATGGTTCCCGTGAGCGGCTACACCGATTTGGTGACTTATTTCGGGCTGGCAAAGGGCGCGGACGCGCGCGTTGCCGAAGCGTTTTTTGAATATGTGCTGTCGCCGCGCGCGCAGCAGGCGCTCAGCGGCATAGGTATGTTTTCTGTAACGGGCGAGGGCGTGTACACGCAGGGCGGACACGCGGCAATAGAGCGCGCGCTGGGTGGCAGCTTAACCGTTCCGAACGTGTTTACATCCGCCGAGGAGCTAAATAGAGCACGAACAAATTAGCCGAATGCGGCGGCGCGCTTATAATCAGTAATCCGTTGTCAAAATCATATAGAGCGGCAAATTTATCAGCAACAGGTATGTAAGCAATTATAGTCACCGGCATAATAAGGGGAGTAAATATGAATAATATGGACAGGGCGGCAAATCTTGCGCGCGAGATAGCGGGCGAGCAAAACGTTGCGGAATACGCGCAGCTTAGCAGGCTGAACACTGCTGGCTGCCCAAGCGAGGCAAGGCTGCTGCTGCAGCCGCAGACAGAGCAGGCGCTGTGTGAGTGCATAGCCATGCTGGCGGCGGAAAAGTTAAATTATTTTGTGCTGGGAGCCGGCTCAAACACCGTGTTTTTGAGCAAATTTTCCGGCGCGGTGATAAGCACGCGCGCGCTTAAGAGGGTGAGCACAGACGGCCAAACGCTGGAGGCTCAGTGCGGCTGCATGCTGCCCTCGCTGTGCGCTTACGCCGTAAAAAAGGGGCTGTCGGGATTAGAGTTTGCCGGCGGCATACCCGCCACACTGGGCGGCGCGGTGACCATGAACGCAGGCGCTTTCGGCGCGGATATGCGCGCGGTTACCGAGAGCGTGACGGTGTTTGACGGCAAAAAGGTCAAGGAATACCCGGGAAGCAGGTGCGCGTTCCGGTACCGCGGCAGCAGGTTTTTAGGGGGCGGCGAGGTTGTGCTGGGCGCGCGGCTTACGCTTAAAACCTCTGATACGGGCGAAATGCTCAGCCGCCTGCGCGAGCTTGCAGCAGCGCGCGCGCGGTCGCAGCCGCCTTCAAAGGGCACGTTCGGCAGCGCGTTCAAAAACCCCGACGGCAGGCGCGCATGGCAGCTCATTGACGGCGCCGGCCTGCGCGGATTCCGGCTGGGAGAGGCGCGCGTTTCAGAAAAACACGCAAACTTTATAGTTAACGACGGCGGCACGGGAGAAAATATAATTGAGTTAATCAGCCATATAGAACTGACAGTCGCGGCAAAATATGATATACTGTTGCAGAGGGAATTTACCATAGCGGGAGAAGCAAATGATGCCGCAGATGTTTTACGGCGACTACCACACGCACACCAGATACAGCCACGGCAAGGGCATGGTGGAGGACAATGTCAGGCGCGCGGCGGAGATGGGCCTTAAAGAAATAGCAATAACAGACCACGGACTTTCGCACATAGCCTTCGGCTTGAGCGAGAACAAGGTCTACATGCTCAAAACCGACATAGAGGAAGCCAAGAAAAAGTATCCGCAGCTGAATATTTACTGCGGGGTGGAGTCCAATATTTTAGGCGTGGACGGCACAATTGACCTTGTCGATGAGGAATACGGCTGGTTTGACATAATACTTTGCGGCTATCACAAATTTGTCTGGCCGCTAAGCCTGCGCGATTACTTCAGGTATTTCATAAGCAATTATTTTTATGACGGGCTGCGCAAAAAAGCGTCGCCGCGCCAGATAACGCGAAACACCGACGCGTATATAAACGCAATCACCAAAAACCCCATAGACGTGCTCACCCACATCAACTTTGGCCTGCGCGTTGACTGCAAAGAGGTTGCCAAAGCGGCAAAGGCTTACGGCACATACATGGAGCTGAACGGCAAGCGCATATCCTTTTCGCCCGACGAGTTTTGGGCAATGGCGGAAACCGGCGTGGAGTTTATAATAAACTCCGACGCGCACAGCGTGGGGCGAATAGCCGACTTTTCCTTGCCGCTGGAGTTTGTAAAGAGCGTGGGCTATCCGCCGGAAAA
>CAZPMG010000088.1:0-7497 GCA_964587785.1 uncultured Clostridia bacterium | reverse complement strand
GCGCACTGCGGGGCCTGATACCGTGCCGTAATTTAATGTGTAGCTGAGATTTAATGCGGTTGTATTGCTCACATATCCGATTATGCCGCCGGTATGCGCCAGCGTACCGTCCGCACTCACCGTGCCGTGGTTTACAACTCCGTCAATGTCTAACACCATAGATGCAGTATTGTGGGTACGCCCTACAATGCCGCCTGCCGAAACCTCCACGCCGCCCGAAAAACTCACCGCCCCCATGTTGAGTGAATTATAGATTTCCATTTTCGATGAAATGCCTATATAACCGGTTAAGCCGCCAACATAATAAGTGCCCGCACGAAACACATTAAGCGTTATCGGTGCTGTGTTTATGGCATCATATAATGCGGTTGCGCGACTGCCCGAATTGATTACTGGATGGGTAGTTATTCCGCCAATATACATAGTTGCATTGCTGTTTGCGCTTGAAGGGCCGGTTACGGTTATCTCTCCGCGGTTTGCAACTCTTATTGCTCTGTAGCGAACATAGCCCAGCACGCCGCCAACATAGATGTTTCTGACGTGGTTTTGCGGCAGAGAAATATCTATATTGCCGGCGTTCAATGCGTCTATAAGATCACCGCCGCTTTCAAGTGCGCCGCCGCCAGTGTACATCGCCGCAATACCACCGGTATGTACGGCTGCACTGTAGTTTGTGCCGGCAACGTCGTCTTTAAGGTGCGCGGCGGCAATCTTTATGTTCCCAGTGTTGAGTGCGCCCGTTATATTTACGCCCGCCACATGGTTGAATTGCGCGGCTATGCCGCCCACATATATCTGAGCGGTTGCGGAATGGAAATTATGCTGCGGAAGCCTTGCGCCCGTGGACTGGTCGGCAAGTACGATATCTGAGCGGTTGATTATATTGCTGCCGCCCGACAGCACCGCCGCAACTCCGCCTATATAATATGAAAAACTGCGCGCAGAATGAGTGTGCAAATTAAAGAAAAAGTTGACGTCGGACACAGAGTTTTCAATATAATCCGCGCGCGCGGCAAGGCCGCCCACATGTATCTGCGTAGGGTCAACGGCAAGCTCCCCGTTTCCGCTGTATATCAAGCTTATGTCGGACGTACACTCGCTGTCGTATACCGTTGTATTTGTAACCGCGGTGTTTGAGGCAAGACCGCCTATGTGAAGGGTGGTGCTTGTGCCGCGTGCGCGCCGGATTGTAAAGTTCAGCTTTGCAGAGCTTGCAACGCCCCGATATTCGCCGGTGTTGCCCACACCGCCCGCAAGCAAAACCGAACCGGAGCCCTCACGAACGGAGTATGTGTCGATATCTATGAGGTTTTGTGCATTTGACCCGCCCGATGCCGGCAGGTAATCAAGCGTAAGGTTTTTGAACACGGGAACGGTGTCCGATATCGCCGCCACTCCCCCCGCGTATATGAGCGAGTTTATCTCCGGCGCGAGAATACGCGGGTCGACCGGACCAAGGTGTGAATAATCATATGTGCGCACCTCGCCGAAATTTTTTATGCCGACGAATTCCACCGCAGTTCCCACCCTGCCCGCTATACCCCCTGTGCGGATATTGAGCGGGTTCCCAATGATTCCCAAAGTTTGCTCGGGAGCGGTTTCGTTTACCTTGTATGTGCCAAGGTATTCCACGGCAAACACTCTGCCCGTGTTTTCAAACGCAAACTCGGCGCCGGCTGCGGCTGTATATGTCATGGCTATAGAGCCTATTACGCCGCCGGTGTTTATCGTCATATACAGCGGGTTGTCCACGGGAATCTCGGGAGTGCTCAATATAAACGCGTCAGCTCCGTCCTTGGGCGTTCGCATAGACGAGTACACGTCGCCGTGATTTGTGAGGCCGTCAACTAGCGCATTTCCCTCTGTCATGCCAAACACACCGCCGACATAGAAGTTTGTCTGCGTGGACGCTGCCGTGGAATTTGCGTTTTGATAAGCGGTAAAACCTTGCACGGTGCCGTGGTTTTGTATGTTTGTAAGCGGGCTGCCGCTTACCATTCCCGCTCTGCCTGCTACTCCGCCTACTGTACGTATGTTGCTGCCCGAGGTAGTAAATATGCGGTGGTATCCGGCGGTCACATCGCCGGATACCGATACGTTGGATATCTCTGCAAACGATCCGTAGCCTACAAGTCCGCCCAGATAATTTACACCGCCTGCGTGGGTATACTGCCCGTTTTCAAGCTCGCGCGTCCTGAGCGCCGCGCCCGAATGTACGTTGTGCAGTTCAATATATTGCCCGGAATCTGCGGAATTACCGAGTATGCCTGCCCTGTATTCTCTGTTTCGGGTGGTATCAGCACCTGTAATTACTAATTCCGAGGTATATGCAACCTCCAAAAAACCGCCCACAAAGTTTATGTTTTGCACAACAGCGTTGTTTCCCAGCCGGAACAGCCCGAAGTGTTCCGGACTGCTGCTGTAGCGCGTGCCGTTTTTTATGCGCACGTTTAAAAGCGAGTGGCTTTGCGCCGATGCGCCCGATCCTACGTTTATTAAATTGTAATCATAGTCTGCCGACGTGCGCACGCGCGATGTGAGCGTGCCGCGAAAGTATACGCTTGAGCCTGAAGGCAGCGCATAGGCATTGTCGCCGACGGTGGAAAAGTCTATGCTGTTGCCAAGCACAAAGTGGCGGTTAAGGCTGTTGCTTGAAGTTAAAAAACTGTTTATATAAAGCAGGTCGGGCGCGCGCAGTATCAAATAAATTTGCGTATTTGTGCCTGCGGTTACCGTCTGCGGGCTGCCGTTTTTGTCGAGTATATTGACCGAGCTTATGCTGTGCAGGCCGTACAGCATGGGGTATGCGCCGCTGCGCAAGTACCACCGCTTGCCGAACACGTCCTCAACCGCCGCAAGGCCTGCCGCCGCACCCGTCATATTTTGAAGCTGCGCGGCAGTGACGCCGGTTGCGTATGTGTCGCTCACGCCCAGTGAATTGTCATAGTATAGGTTGGCTATTGTGCCGCCTGTGTTTGACGCAAGAACGGCTGTCTTGTTGGTTTGGCTCATTGCTCCGGCAAAATATGCGCTCTTAAAAACGCCCTCGTTTCTATACACAATTCCGCTGACCATGTTTGAAGCCGAGGTCGCAGACGGAGTGCGCACGTATACGTTTTCTATCGTGCCGTAGGTTGTGTTTCCCCCATCGGTGACGCTTTTATTTGTACCCACCAAAAATCCGGTAAATCCGGAAATTGTGTTTGCGTATACCGGTGACACCAATCCAAGGTTTTTTATTGTGCCAAGGTTTGACGCAAACAGACCGCCTATGCTGCCCTCGGCAAATTCGCGCTCGTCTATTCGCATACCGGTAAGCTCATAGCCCTGTCCGTCAAACGTGCCCCGGAACGCGTTGCCGGGAAGCCCCATTGCGGGAACCAAAAAATTAATACGGGCCTCGGGGGGGGCGTCGGGATTTATGTACTCAGGAAAGGTAATATCGCCCCCCAATACGTAGTGCGCGCGCGAAAACCAGTCGCGGGCGGCATTGGTGACTGTGGCAACGCCGATGCCCGGACGGGAAAGCATTCCGTTTATGCTGTGCGCCGCCGAGCGCATCTCCTCGGCGGTGGAAATTATTATTGTAATGTCGTCGCGCGTAAACTCTCCGTTTACGTCAAATACCGCCCTGCCGTCTGCGTTGCGGCTGAACCTCGGCGGGTTGGCAGGGTTTCCCCACGTGCCGGATATGTCGGTAAACAGCGGACTGGCTATAAGCTCGGTCATGGAAACCACTGTCTTAAGCCCGAAGTAAGGGTCGTCTTTTAAGCTTGAATTTCCCTGCACCGCGCTGTCCCACTCGGACGCGGTGGGCACTGCGCCGAACTCTCTCGCGGCGGCCGCGGCAGGAGCGCTTGCGCTCTGCAAAAAGCTCAGCCCCAAAAGCGGAAGCAGCAGCGGCAGCACCAAAAGCAGCGCCGCCGTCCATGCCATTGCGGCTCGCCTTGGCGTGCGCCTGTGCGGAATATGTTGTTTTAATGTGTTCTTTTTCATGTTTATCTGCTTTTAATTGTTTGGCGCCAAAGCACGCGCCGTTTGCGGGTTTTTTGGTTTCGGATATATTATTTCAATTACAATGTTGTAATTGACGAAAACTGTTTAGGTTCCCATAGTATCTTGGCTTAAGGCTTAACTTCTTACGAGAAGCTTAAGGCCTAATTTCTTACGGGAAGATCTGATTCCTGCACTCCCCAGTGCGCCTGCACACGGTTGCGCTGCACTGCCTGCGACACCACTTGAAGCGTGCATACCATGCCCGGATAGGGCACAAAGCCTTCGGGAAGTTCCATTCCGTCAATCAGCGGAAGCACTATGTCCGGCTGGCCAAGCTGAGTGGTTATAACATCACACGCCGCCGTGCCCGCAAGGTTATAGTAAAAATAGCTGCTGTTGCGGCGGTCGTCAAGCCAAGTGTCTCCGTCAAAGTTAAACGCTTCAAACGGGCGGCGGAACACCTGCTCATACTCCGTGCCCTCCTCGTCATAGTCCGCCGTCCAGCTGAGCAGCACCCGCACACGCAAATACGCTTCGCCGTGTCCGCCGAAAACTATGCGCACGCGCAGATTCTCTATATAGGTAGGCGAATTTTCGTCGGCAAGCTCTATCACTCCGTCAAAGTCGGCAAGCGGAAAAAACTCGGCATCGGCATCCGGATCAAAGGAATAATACGTACGCATATAGAATGTGCCGTAGCTGATTGTGCCGTCCGTGCCGTCCTGCAGCATAAACACCGCCAGCACGGATACGGCAAGCATGGCGGCGGCAAGCGCAAGGCTGACGCAGGCAATCACAATTTTTTTGCGGCTAACACCCGTCATCAAAGGCCTCCCTCGCTCTGCGTGGCCTTAAAGCTAAGGCGCACCTCAAAGTTATAGCTGCGCTGCGGCTTTTCCTCGCCGGAGTTCATCTCAATTCCGTCCACCCAGAATATAAAGTAAAAGGTGGCGCTCTCATCCTCCGCAAGGCTATCTGCCACCTGCTCAAACGGCTGTTCGGGCGTGGGAAGTACGGCATATTCGCCGCTTGCCATGGCATGATAATCTCCCGCCGCATACAGCAAAGCGGTGGCTGCGTTGCCGGTTACCGCGCGGTACTTAAGCTCGGCAGGCGCCGCGCCGCCCTCTTGATCGGTAAATATAATTTCCAAATCAAAGGCTATGGTTTTAATATTGGTTACGGTGACAGACATGCACTCAGAGTAAAGGTTGAAGTATTCCGGCGTGTCGCGGTCGGATTCATCCTCGGCGTCAAGCACGGTGGAATTCATCAGCGGCACGGCAAAATCCACAGGCTCGCCCGAGCCGTCGAGGTGCGCCTTTACGGACGGACGGTTGACAATCTCATCTCCGCCCATCTCCACTACGAGCGCAAAATCAAAGCCGCCCGTGCCTATCACGTTGCCGCCCCCGCCGTCAAGCCCCTTGAACCAGCCCATTGCGCCGCCAATAAAGAGCACCCCCACAAACGCGAGGACTGCGGCGTATATTATGTATAATCTGTGCCTTTTGCTCATTTTTGAGTTGCACCTCTGCCAAGCTTTTTGCCTGAGCGTATACTATCCCTTATACCGTATTTTAATAATGTGTCAATTATATCAAAATACCGCATAAAACGCAAGCAAGCCGATATACAGTCATTAAATTGCCGCTTTTATGACAAAAATCCGCGGCACGTGCGGGCAGCGGATTTTAATGTAACGTATTTATATCAATGCAAAATTGCTGAAAATAATGCGTAATCAGCGACGTAACAAGGTGCTTTGCGGCAAACCGTGTTTACGTGCGGCAACTGAGCGCGTTAATAATTATTTGTGCTGTAGCTGTGCAATACACAATTACAGCATTGCCGCGCGTGCAATAGTTCGAACGCCCTCACTCAATACGCAATTACCGCATTATCATGCGCAATACCCAACAGCCTCACTCGATGCGCTGCAAATCGGTCTCGCCCGCCAAAAAGTCGGGAAGTTCGTCGGAAAAGTCGTCATGCTCAGCCTCTTCGCCAAAATTTTGCTCTTTGGGCGGCGCTGCCTGCCTGCCTGCGCTGACGGCCTGCTCTGCCTGATTAACCAGCTGCGGCTGTGTTTGAGCGGACTGTCCGCCTCCGCCGTCGGTGCCGTGTTTTTCCTTTTCCTCAGCGGGCGGCTCTGCTGCGGCGGCGGCCTCGTCAAGCGCTATGCCAAGCTGCCCCTCCACCTGTCCGGCCTGTGCGTCGCCGTTCTCGCCGTCCTCGCCCTTGTATTCCTCTTTATAGAAGAGGTCGGCGGAGGCGGGCTGGTGCAGTATGCGTATGCGCTCTAAAAGCTCGTCATAGTCGGGCAGCTCGTCCAATTCGGACAGCTTGAACCGCTTTAAAAATTCGTCGGTGGTGCCGAACAGCAGCGGCTTGCCTATGGCGTCCTTTCTGCCCACCACCTCGACAAGCGAGTTTTTGAGCAGCATCCCTATGGAATAATCGCTGTTTACGCCGCGCAGCTCCTCTATCTCCAGCCGCGTGATGGGCTGGCGGTAGGCGATTATTGCCGCAACCTCAAGCATGGCGCGCGAAAGCTCGCGCTCGCGTATGGGGCTTAAAACCTCCTCCACCGCGCCTGCATAATCGGGATTGGAACAAAATTGCAGCTTGTTGTTGACCGTCAAAAAGTGTATGCCGCACTCGCCGGAATACTTTTCACCGAGCATCTCCGCCGCTTTCTTTACCTCGGCGGGCTTAAGCCCCAGCTTGTCCGCGATGTCCTTGATTTCCACCGCTTTGCCTGCCACAAAAACTATTGCCTCTATGCGGTTTATGTATTGCTCAACCATGCAGCTCTTCCTCTTTTTTAAGGTATATCTCTATTTCGCCGTAAATTTCGCCCTGGCTTGCGCCGGCAAACTGCTCTTTCAAAAGCTCAAGCAGCGCCTGAAAAGTGGTTATCACCTCGCCGCGCGTGCTCTGGTCGTCAAACAACTCGGTAAAATTCAGCCGCTCGTGGTCGGTGAGCGCAGAGCGCAGCAGGCTTATTTGCTGCGGCAGCGTAAACCTGTCGCGCCGAATCTCGCGCGGGCTGTCTTGGGCGCGGCGGCTCATGTCAACCTTTGCAAGCAACCGTGAAAACGCCTCAAGCAGGCCGTCAAGGTTAAAGTCGGTGAGCACTATGCGCTCGTCGCCCGCGCCCGGCCCCGGCTCGCGGTAATAGCGGCCTACGGTCTCAAACGGCTTTAGGTTGTGCGCGGCGGCCTGCAGCATATTGTATTCCTCAAGCAGCCTTATAAACCGCTGCTTGGGGTCGTCCTCGTCGGGCATGACCTCCTCAAGCTTGGGCAGCAGCGCGCCGGACTTTATCTCAAGCAGCGTGGCTGCAACGTCCAAAAAATCGCTTGCCTTTTCCATGTCTATGGTGTCAAGCTGCTGCATATAGCTGAGGTACTGGTCGGTTACCTGCGACAAAAATATGTCCTTTATATCGATTTTTGCGTCCTTGATAAGGTGCAGCAAGAGATCAAGCGGCCCCTC
>CAZPMG010000087.1:4411-7576 GCA_964587785.1 uncultured Clostridia bacterium | reverse complement strand
TGAAAACTGCGTATAGCAGTTTTCAAGATAATTGACTATATAAGAAAGTAGCGGGGTGCGGGGGCAGAGCCACCGCAAAAATAAGATATTAATTACAGCGTGTGGTGTCAGCCACCGCAAAAAAAAGATGTCTATAAGGGCAGGGAGCAGCATTGCGGCAAGATATCGCCGCGCCGTACCTGTTTGACGGCGCGTTCTCAACTTACTACAAGACCCTCTACGGCGGCGGAGAGCCCGCTGATTTTGCCTGCCTTTCCCACCCCGAAAACGTCAGGCGCGTGCACCGCGACTACATAGACGCAGGCGCTCAGGCGATAAAGACCAATACCTTTGGCGTAAACGCCGTGCTTGTGCCCGACTCGGATATCCGTAAAGAGCTTGTGCTCGCCGGCTGGGAAATAGCCTGCCGTGCGGCGGACGGGCGCGCGGATGTGTTCGCCGACATAGGCTTTATAGCCGCGGACGACGAGCTTTCCGCGCCCATGTACCTTGAGCTTGCCGAATGGTTTTTGCAGTGCGGCTGCACCCGCTTTTTGTTTGAAACACAGGAGGCGTTCGCGCCGCTTGTGCCAGCGCTTGAGCTTATAAAAAGCAGATGCGCGGGCGCAACGGTGATAGTCAGCTTTGCCGTGGCGCAGGACGGCTACAGCGGCCAGGGCCTGAGCGTTCACACGCTCACGCGCGCGGCGGCGGAGAGCGGCCTTGCGGACGCCGCGGGTATAAACTGTGTGTGCGGCCCGCAGCACAGCTTGGACATAATCTCACGGCTTACGCTCAAAGAGGGCGTAATGCTGACGGTAATGCCCAACGCAGGCTATCCCGCGCTGCTCATGGGGCGTTCGGACTTTTCGCACAGCGCCGATTATTATGCGCAAAAGATGGGAGAAATCTATCTCTCGGGCGCGCAGATATTGGGCGGCTGCTGCGGCACTGAGCCCTCACACATAAGGCAGACGGCGCAAACGCTGAAAAGCCTGCAAGCCGAGGGCAATAGACCGGCGCTTGGTCGGAAAAATCAAAGCGCATTTTCAGCAAAACCCAATGCGTTCGTGCAAAAACTGAGCACTTACTCCCCGGTGTTTGCGGTAGAGCTCAATCCCCCGAAAAACGCGGATTTTTCATTTATAAGCGAGGCCGCACGCCGCGCAAAGGTGCACGGAGCGGACATAATAACAGTGACCGATTCGCCCATGTCGCGTCCGCACGCAGACTGCCTTTTGACCTCGGCAAAGATAAAGCGCGAGGCGGGCATTGACGTGCTGCCCCATCTCAGCTGCCGCGACCGCAACCAAATAGCCATAAAGGGCGGACTTTTGTCGCTTGCCGGCGAGGGCATAGACAACCTGCTGATAATCACAGGCGACCCCATAGTGCAGACGGACAGCGCGGGCTTTAAGGGCGTGTTTTCCTTTAACTCCGTGCGGCTGCTGCGCTATATATCCAGCCTAAACGCCGAGCTGTTTGCAAGCAGACCGTTTGCCCCTGGCGCGGCGCTCAATACCGGCGCCAAAAATTTTGACGAGGAATTGAAAAAAGCCGTCAGAAAGACAGAGGCGGGCGCGCAGTTTTTTTTGACGCAGCCGGTGTTTACCGAGCGCGAGGCAGGCAACCTGATGCGCGCAAGACGCGAGCTTGGAACGCCGGTACTCGGCGGAATAATGCCTGTAACAAGCTATAAAAGCGCGGTGTATTTGACCAACGAGGTTCACGGAATAACCGTGCCCGAAGAGCTGTCTGACAGGCTGAAAGACGCCTCGCCCGAGCGCGCGCGCGGCATCGCCCTTGAGTTTTGTAAGGGGATTTCTGATATGCTGCGCGGAAACGTCGAGGGCTATTACCTGCTGACGCCCGGGAAAAATATAGAGATAATATGCAGCCTTATGAAATATATAAAGAGCGGCTGCTCCGCATAAAGCATATGAGCGGTTGCTTTGCATAACAAATTTAAGGCAGCCAAAGTCCGCAAAGCTTAAACTGCAAAACACACTATTTCGGCGTTTTATTCGTTTAGTCCGGCGTTTTTATGCGGTCAATCAGCGCAAAAGCCAAAGCCGGTTTGATTAAATAAACTTTTAAAAGTTTAATACTAATTTTTACACACCGTGCCGCTATACAGTTAGGTGCGGGCAAAGGAGGGTAAATTATGTCTGTACTTGTCACCGGCGGCGCCGGATATATCGGCAGCCACACCCTTGTCAGCCTTGCGGCGGCGGGGTATGACGCCGTTGTGGTGGACAACCTGAGCAACAGCAGCCGGCGCGCAATCGAGCGCGTGGAGCAGATAACCGGCAAGCAGTTCAAATTTTACCGCGGCGACATACTCGACGGCGCGCTGCTGGATAAGATTTTTGCAGAAAACACCATAACATCGGTCATACACTTTGCCGGGCTTAAGGCAGTGGGCGAGTCCGTTGCCGTGCCGCTTAAATATTACGGCAACAACATCACCGGCACAATAAGCCTTGTTGAGGCAATGAACCGCGCGGGCGTAAAGAATATCGTGTTCAGTTCCTCCGCCACGGTGTACGGCTCGCCCGAGAGCGTGCCCATACGCGAGGACTTTAATCTGTCCGCGGCAAATCCCTACGGAGCTACAAAGCTGTTCATAGAGCGCATACTGTGCGACGTGGCGGCGGCAGACCCCTCTATGAACATTGCGCTGCTCAGATACTTTAACCCCGTGGGCGCGCACGAGAGCGGGCTTATCGGCGAGGACCCCAAGGGCATACCCAACAACCTCATGCCCTATGTGGCGCAGGTTGCAGTGGGCAAGCTGCCATATCTTCGCGTATACGGCAACGATTACCCCACGCCCGACGGCACCGGCGTGCGCGACTATATACACGTGTGCGACCTTGCGGACGGGCATATATTGGCGCTCAAAAAGCTGGAGAGCGCTCCCGGCGTGGTGATATACAACCTGGGCACGGGCAGGGGATACAGCGTGCTCGACATGGTGCGCGCGTTTGAAAAGGTGACAGGCAAGCCGCTGCCCTACCGCATAGAGGACAGGCGTCCGGGCGACATTGCTGAGTGCTACGCCGACCCCGCGCTGGCAAAGCGTGAGATTGGCTTTAACGCCGCGCGCGGCATTGACGAGATGTGCGCGTCGCTGTGGAATTGGCAGACGAAAAACCCCGACGGCTACGGCGAATAGTTTCGCCG
>CAZPMG010000087.1:0-4311 GCA_964587785.1 uncultured Clostridia bacterium | reverse complement strand
AGTATTTATTTGATATAATTTGATGGAAAAAGCCGCCTAGGGTTCCGCTGTAAAGCACAGGACAGGACCGAGAGGCGGCGCGCTTGATGCCTATTAATCGGGCGGTAAGCGTACACGGAGGGATAAAAGCCCGGGAGTCAATTGGCATGACTCCCGGGCTTTTTGTATTTTGTGGGGATTGCCTGTAAGCTTTGCAAATCTTTTTAACGGAGGCTCAATTATATGTGGCAATTGGTTGCTGCAACGCTGTTTACCGCCGCGGCGGACAGCCTAAATCCCATAGCTTTGACTCAGCAGTTTGTGCTGCAAGGCATGGTGAGGCGGCCGGGGCACATCTGGTACTTTATACTTCCCACGGGCATAGTAAATTTTTGCGTGGGGCTGCTTGTGTACTTTGGCTTGGCAGGCGTTGCCGCAGGTTTTTTTGAAGTGATAATTGACGGCAACCGCAACGTTTTTGTGGTGGCAGCCGTTGCTTTGGGCGCGCTGCTGATTGCCGCGGCGGTGTACTTTGTGCTCAGGTATGCGCTGGCTTGCCGCCGCACACAATACCAAAACAGCGGCGCGGGCGAAACAGTCACCTGCACTCAAGACATAAGCGGCCGCGATGCAAATACAAGCGGCAGTGAGCTTGCGGCGAAGCACTTACCTGTAACGGGCCAACACGCCGCGCGGCAGCGTGTCAGGTCGGTCTCGCCGCTTGCTCTCGTTGCGCTGGGCAGCGCGGCTACGCTCTCCGAGCTTGCCACGGCAATGCCCTACTTTGCCTTTCTGGCGATAATATTTGCAAGCGCGGCAACGCCTGTTCAGGTGATAGCGCTCATGGTGGTATACAACATAATATATATGTCGCCGCTCATGGCACTGTACTTTGTATACAGGCTGGCAAGAGACAGCTTTGACAGGCTGTACGGTTTGCTCAAGCGCATAATGGTAAAGGGCGCAAGGGTGTTGCTGCCGCTGCTGCTTGCCGGCGGCGGCGCGCTGCTTATGCGGTGGGGGCTTTTACTATTCTATTTTTAAATATTTAAGTGTTTCCGATATAAACCGCTCAAAATGTTGCTCAATTGTGCTAATGCGAACAGCTTGTAAAATTGCTGTATACAAATAAAAGCGCATAAAACTCCGCTAAAAGGCGGAGTTTTATGCGCTTTATTGTACGTAAATTTGAAAAATATTTATGCGTCAGTTTTTTAAAAGTATATCAACCGTTATTTTTCCTGCGTGCTTTGGCGATACTTGCGAGTGGACACCGTGCCCGCTGCACTCGCGCGCTTAAACGGACGGCCGGAACTGTCTTCTGTCTTGTCTTCGGCGTCCTCAAGGTCTGCATATCGCACGACCTCCGTGCCCGCCTCGGAAAACAACTGTATGGCAAACGGGTCGGGATATCCCTGCTTGTATACCACGCGTACTATGCCTGCGTTTATTATTATCTTAGCGCATATAACGCAGGGCTGGTGCGTGCAGTACAGCGTTGCTCCGGCAATGGTGATGCCTTGGCGCGCAGCCTGTACTATGGCGTTTTGCTCGGCGTGCACGGCATAGCAAATCTCGTGACGCGTGCCGCTCGGTATGCCCAGCTTTTCACGCATACACTCGCCGCGCTCCTTGCAGCTTGTGATGCCCTGCGGCGCGCCGTTGTAGCCCGTTGTCATTATGCGCTTGTCCTTAACAACCACCGCGCCCACCTGCCGGTTTTCCTTAAAGCAGCTCGACCACGTTGCCACCGTCTCGGCAAGCTGCATAAACCGTTTTTCCCATTTATCCATATGTACGCTCCTGTCTTTTGTGCGAATGTTTAAAGTATTATACCATAAAGGCACGGTCGTTTTCAAACAAATAGGCGGCAAAACCGCAATCGGCGTGCGTAATTTTCCGTGTGCGGAAAGTGGCGCACACACATTAAACAAGGTTATTCCGCAAAATCCAAATGCTTATACTTAATAATAAAAAAATAAAGCGTCCGATTCTCTCAAAAACTTCAATTTAAGGTAATTTTTGTTGATTAAAGGGGCATAATTTGTTATAATTCATTGTAAACGCAATTAGATATTTTTTGTTTAATTTACGTACAAGCGTTTATATATTATAATATATTGGCACTCCCTATAAAGGAGTGCTAAAAAATGCAAAAAAATTTATAACTATATTGGCAGGAGGAAGCAAACTATGAAAATCAAACCCTTGTTTGACAAAGTGGTAATTTCCGCGGTCAGCGCGGACGAAAAGACCAAAAGCGGCATAGTGCTGCCCAGTGCAGCGCAGGAAAAGCCGCAGATGGCGGAGGTGCTTGCGGTTGGACCGGGCGGCGTCGTTGACGGCAAGGAGATAACCATGCAGGTCAAGGTCGGCGAAAAGGTGCTCTACAGCAAGTATGCCGGCAACGAGTTCAAGCTTGACGGCAAAGAGCTTATCATAATCCGCCAGAGCGACATTCTGGCAATAGTGGACTGAGGGAGGGTAATTTTACATGGCAAAGCAGATTAAATACGGCGCGGACGCAAGGAAGGCCTTAGAGACAGGCGTAAACACACTCGCCGATACGGTTAAGATTACACTCGGCCCCAAGGGCAGGAACGTTGTGCTCGACAAAAAGTTCGGCACGCCGCTGATTACCAACGACGGCGTTACCATCGCCAAGGAAATCGAGCTTCCCGACCCGTTTGAGAACATGGGTGCGCAGCTTGTCAAGGAAGTATCCACCAAGACCAACGACGTTGCAGGCGACGGCACCACAACAGCGGTTGTGCTTGCTCAGTCCATCATCAAGGAAGGCCTTAAAAACCTTGCGGCGGGCGCAAACCCCATGATTTTGCGCAAGGGCATAATTAAGGGCGCGGAGACCGCTGCAGAGGCTGTCAAAGAGATATCCAAGTCCGTTTCCAGCAAAAAGGACATTGCGCAGGTTGCAAGCGTGTCCGCCGGCGAGGACGAGATCGGCGTGCTTATCTCCGAGGCGATGGAAAAGGTGGGCAAGGACGGCGTTATCACCGTGGAGGAAAGCAAGACTCTCAAGACCGAGCTTTCCGTTGTGGAAGGTATGCAGTTTGACCGCGGCTATGCGTCCGCATACATGGTCACCAACCACGACAAGATGGAAGCGGTTTTAGACAACGCGCACATACTGATTACCGACAAGAAAATTTCCAACATTCAAGAGATTCTGCCTGTACTCGAGCAGGTGGTACAGGGCGGTCACAAGCTGCTCATTATCGCCGAGGAAATCGAGGGCGAGGCCTTAGCAACACTGGTTGTAAACAAGCTGCGCGGCACATTCAACTGCGTTGCCGTCAAGGCTCCCGGCTTTGGCGACAGGCGCAAGGCAATGCTTGAGGACATCGCGGTTCTCACCGGCGGCACGGTTATTTCCTCTGACATAGGCATGGAGCTCAAGGACGTAACCTTTGACCAGCTGGGCAGCGCGCGCCAGGTAAAGGTAGACAAGGACAACACCACCATAGTGGAGGGCGCAGGCGGTTCGGAAGCCGTCAAGGCGCGTGTTTCCTCCATAAGGGCGCAGATTCAGGAGACCACCAGCGACTATGACCGCGAAAAGCTGCAGGAGCGTCTTGCAAAGCTTGCAGGCGGAGTTGCTGTAATCAACGTAGGCGCGGCCACAGAAGTTGAGATGAAGGACCGCAAGCTCAGAATCGAGGACGCGCTCAACGCGACGCGCGCGGCTGTTGAAGAGGGAATTGTTCCCGGCGGCGGAGTGGCTATGCTGTATGCTGTAAAGGCGGTAAAGGCGTATGCAGAAAGCGTGACCGGCGACGAGCGCACGGGCGCAAACATAATCGTGCGCGCCTTGGAAGAGCCTGTACGCCAGATTGCCATCAACGCAGGCGTAGACGGCGGCGTGGTTGTAAACAATATCGCGCAGCAGGCAAAGGGCAACACCAACTATGGTTACAACGCGCTCACAGAGGAGTACACCGACCTTGCCGCAGCCGGCATAGTCGACCCCACAAAGGTTGCACGCTCCGCGCTGCTTAATGCGGCGTCCGTGTCCGCAACGCTCTTGACCACCGAGAGCCTGGTTTGCGACATTCCCGCACCCGAGCCGGCAGCACCCGCAGGCGGCGGCATGGGCGGTATGGGCGGCATGGGCGGAATGTATTAATAATTTCATGCAAGATTGATAATTTAAGCTGAATATATTCAGGCACAAACAAAGCAGGGGCAGCCGCCCCTGCTTTGTTTTATAGTCAATTCCAATGTTGTAAAATGAAATGCGCTGAGCGGCTATGAGCAGGTTTGCTACACTCGTCACTGTGAAACCTTGCGCACTGCTTCTTGGGTAACCTTTGG
>CAZPMG010000086.1:0-7603 GCA_964587785.1 uncultured Clostridia bacterium | reverse complement strand
TTGCTTGCTGTTTGAAAACTGCTGGTGCAGTTTTCAAGTTAATTGACTATATAACCGCGCTGTATATGCGTAGCTTGCGCTTAGGACGCAATATGGCGCATTGAATTAAACCAAACAGCGTCTGTTAATCCGCATTGGTTCAGCGCTCTATCAGGCTTGTGCCTGTCATGTCCTCGGGCTGGGATTGCCCCATTATGTCAAGCAGCGTGGGAGCTATGTCCGCCAGCCTGCCGCCGCTGCGCAGCCTTGCGCCCGCAAGCGCATCGTCCGCCAATATCAGCGGCACGGGGTTTGTGGTGTGCGCGGTAAAGGGCGAGCCGTCGTCCTCGAACATCTTGTCTGCGTTGCCGTGGTCGGCGGTGACTATTGCGCTGCCGCCCAGCTCAAGTATGCGCGCGACAAGCTTTCCAACGCTCTCGTCCACCGTATGCACAGCCGCCGTCGCCGCGTCCATTATGCCGGTGTGGCCTACCATGTCGCAGTTTGCATAGTTTAGTATCATTACGTCGTATTTGCCGCTGTCGATTGCCTCAAGCGCCTTTTGAGTGACCTCCGGCGCGCTCATCTCGGGCTGAAGGTCATAGGTCGCCACCTTTGGCGAAGGCACTAAAATCCTGTCCTCGCCCTTGTTGGGCTGCTCTACGCCGCCGTTAAAAAAGAACGTAACGTGCGCGTATTTTTCCGTCTCGGCAATGCGCAGCTGCGTAAGCCCGCGCGCGGCAAGCACCTGCCCCAGCGTGTTTTCCATGGACTGGGGAGGAAACGCCACGGTTACGTCCCTGAACGTGGCGTCATACTGCGTAAGGCAGACATAGCTCAGCTTTAAGTCCTCTGCCTCAAAGCCGTCAAAGCCCGGCTGAAGCGTGAGCGCGCGCGTGATTTGCCGCGCCCTGTCCGGACGGAAGTTGAAAAATATCACGGAGTCGCCGCTTGCTATGCTGCCAACGGGCTTGCCCTCGTCCACCACAACGGTGGGCAGCACAAACTCGTCCGTCACGTTGTTTGCATAGGAATTTTTGACGGCCTCACGCGCGTCCGCCGTGAGCACTCCCTCGCCGTGAACCATTGCGCGGTATGCCTTTTGCACGCGCTCCCAGCGGTTGTCGCGGTCCATGGCATAATACCTGCCGGTAACCGTGGCAATCTCGCCCGCGCCTATCTGCCTTAGCTCCGCCGACAGCCTGCCGATAAAGCCCTCGCCGCTGGTGGGAGATACGTCCCGCCCGTCAAGGAAACAGTGAATATAAATTTTTTGCAAGCCGCGCTCCTTGGCAAGCCTTACCAGCGCGTACAGGTGCTCTATGTGGCTGTGCACGCCGCCGTCCGAGAGCAATCCCAAAAGATGCAGCGCGCCGCCCTTTTTGATTGCCGCGTCCACAGCGGCATTGAGCGCGGCGTTTTGAAAGAAATCGCCGTCTTGTATTGACTTAGTTATGCGAGTGAGCTCCTGATACACTATGCGCCCTGCGCCTATGTTGAGGTGGCCAACCTCAGAGTTTCCCATCTGTCCGTCGGGCAGCCCCACGTCCAGCCCGGACGCGCCTATCGTGACCGACGGATACCTTGACATCAGCTTTTTTATGTTTTTATAGCCGTCCTTTTCCACGGCGGAAGCGGCCTTGTTTTCATTGAAGCCGAAGCCGTCCATTATGATGACGGCGTGTAATTTTTTTCTCATGATAACATATTCCTACTTGCGTTTTGCGTCTTGTATGCTGCACTAAATTGACGCTTAATTGCGCCGGCTGTATTTCACAAAACAGGCGCAGCCTGCGGCGTAATTGCGCGGCAGCTCTCACATAATTAACTATAACCTGTTAACGGAGGTCATAAACCTTTACGCGGCAGCCTTGCGGCCGCCGCGCGGTAAAAATTTTGTCAGTTATTGTTGTAATTTACAACCTTGGAAAAGTCCTCTGCCTTGAGGCTGGCTCCGCCTATCAGTCCGCCGTCTATCTCCGGCATAGCCATCAGCTCCTTGGCGTTTTTGGCGTTCATGCTGCCGCCGTACTGTATGCGCAGCCGCCCGGCAATCAGCGGAGAAAACTTTTTTGCCACCGTCTTGCGGATAAATGCAATTGTTGCGTTTGCTTCCTCGGCGGTAGCGGTCTTGCCCGTGCCTATCGCCCAAACCGGCTCATAGGCTATGACAATCTTGTCAAACTCGCGCGTTTTAAAGCCTTGAAAGCCGCGGATTATCTGCTCTTCCAGCACCTGCTCGGTGCGGCCGGTCATGCGCTCGTCAAGCGTTTCGCCCACGCAGGCAATTACCTTGAGCTTTGCGGCAAGCGCAGCCTTTATGCGCGCGTTTACCGTGGCGTCCGTCTCGCCGAAATACTGGCGGCGCTCGCTGTGCCCGATAATTACATACTCCACCTTGAGCTCTTTGAGCATGCTTGCGGATACCTCTCCGGTAAACGCTCCGCTCTCTGCCCAGTGCACGTTTTGCGCGCCCAGCTTTATGTTGCTGCCGCGCACGGCCTTTCTTGCCGCGGCAAGCGAGGTGTAGGGCACGCAGACCACTACTTCGGATTCCGCGCCCTCAACAAGCGGCCTAAGCTCTGCAATGAGCGCTGCCGTCTGCTTTTGTGTGTTGTTCATCTTCCAGTTGCCCGCTATTATGGGTGTCCTCATTGTATACCTCTTATTGTGGTTTAAGCCGTTGTTATTTGTCGTTTAAGCAGGCCACGCCGGGGAGCTCTAAGCCCTCTAAAAACTCAAGCGACGCGCCGCCGCCCGTGGAAATATGCGTCATCTTGTCCGCAAAGCCAAGCTGCGTAACCGCCGCCGCAGAATCTCCGCCGCCTATTATGGTAACCGCGCCGCTGTTTGCAAGCGCGCGCGCCACGGACTCCGTGCCGTTTGCAAAGTTGGACATCTCAAACACGCCCATGGGGCCGTTCCAGATAACCGTGCCCGCGCCCTCTATTGCCTGCGTATAGAGCGCAACCGTCTTGGGACCAATGTCCACGCCCTGCCAGCCCCCGGTTATGCAGCAGGAATCCACGGTTTGAAATTCGGAATCGTTGGAGAACTCTTTTGCCACAACGTTGTCAACGGGCAGCAGCAGCTTTACGCCGCGATCCTTTGCCTTTTGCAGGAGTTCCCTTGCAAGCTCAAGCTTGTCCGGCTCGAACAGCGAATCGCCCACGCCGCAGTCGGTGGCCTTAAAAAAAGTATAAGCCATTGCGCCGCCGATTATCAGCGTGTCCACCTTTTCCAAAAGGTTGGATATAACGCCTATCTTGTCGGACACCTTTGCTCCGCCGAGTATAGCCACAAACGGGCGCTTGGGTGAGGAAAGCGCCCCGCCCATTATCTCAAGCTCCTTGCCTATCAGAAAGCCGGCGACCGATTGCTGCACATATGCGGCAACGCCCGCCGTGGATGCGTGCGCGCGGTGAGCCGTGCCAAACGCGTCGTTTACATATATATCGGCGTACTCGGCAAGCTGCTTGCAAAACCCTGCGTCGTTCTTCTCCTCTTCGGCGTGGTAACGCAGGTTTTCAAGCAGCACGATTCCGCCGTCCTCAAGCGCGGCAACCGCCGCCTTTGCGGATGGGCCTACAATATCTTCGGCAAACGTCACGGGCGCGCTCACAAGCTGCCTGAGTCTGTCGGCGACAGGCCTCAGCGAATATTTGGGGTCAAACTTGCCCTTGGGCCTGCCGAGGTGCGAGCAAAGTATTACCTTTGCGCCCTGCCCGGTCAGGTAATTGATTGTGGGCAGCGCTCCGTTTATGCGGTTTTCGTCGGTAATGTTCTTGTTCTCGTCCAGCGGCACGTTGAAATCAACGCGCACCAGGCAGCGTTTGCCCCGGACGTCTACGTCCCTTACTGTCTTTTTGTTCATATAAGGCGTTTCTCCTTAAAAAAAATAATTGACGGTGTAATGTTTTTGGCGGCTATATCTGCTTAAATTTGGCAAAACCGCCGGCATTCGGCTTTAATTTTACACCTTGGCAAAAGCTTTGTCAATTAATTCACAGCATGGCGGCGGCAGTGTGTACGATTTGCGGCAGGCTTTAATCTGCAATTTTTTTGCCGAGAGAGCGCCTGCGCCGCAACAACTTCAGCGTGCGGGCAGCGGTGCTTTTTTTGCGGCTGCCGCAGGCTGCGGCTTTGCGTATGCCTTTATGCTGTAGGCCACGTTGTTCATGTGGTCGGCCACGCGCTCGAGATTGGATACGAGCGACAGGTATATCGCGCCCGCCTGCGCCGTGCACACGCCGTTGCTGAGGCGCTGTATGTGTGAATCGGCAAGCTGCGCCTTTGCCTCGTCAACCTTGTTTTCCAGCACGTCGATAGTGCTCAGCAGCCCTAAGTTGCGCTCGGAAAACGCCTTCATGCAGTAATCAAAGTGCGTCTTTACCAGTTTGAACATCTCGCCTATTTCCGCCATGGCCTCGTCGGATACCACTATCTCGGAATTTTCAATCTTTTCCGCATAGCGCAGCACGTTTTCCGCATAGTCGCCCACGCGCTCAAGGTCGGTTATCACGTGATAAAAGCTGCTGACGCGCTTCTCGTCGGAAAGCGTGATGTCAGCCGACGATATTTTGACCAGATATTCGGTGATTGCCCTGTTGAGGTAGTCCACCTGCTGCTCGCGGTCGCGAATTTCGTCGCCGCGCGAGGTGTCGCCCTTTATAAAGCTGTCGATTGACGCCTCAAGGTTTTGCATGGCGGTCTGCCCCATTGCAAAAATCTCCTGCGTCATATGCGAGAGCGCCACCGACGGGGTCTCCATTATGCGGTCGTCAAGGAACCGCAGCTGCCTGCCCGGCACCGGGCGCTCGGGCTTTTCGCGCACGCAAAACTCCGCAAGCTTGACCTGCCAGCCTATGAGCGGCAGCAGTGCCACCGTAGAGAGCACGTTGTAAATTGTGTGGAAGTTTGCAATCTGCCTGCCGTATGCGCCCTCGCCGCTAATTCGCTCAAAGAACCAGGCAATCTGGTCGCCCCAGATATACATGGGGACAAACGCCACCACGCAGCCCGCCACGTTGAAGAACAGGTGCAAAAATGCCGTGCGCTTTGCCGCCACGTTTGCGCCTATGCTGGAGATAATGGCGGTAAGGCAGGTGCCTATATTCATGCCGAGTATGGCGTAAAATGCGGTGAGTATGACCTCCGGCCCGCCCGTACTCTTTTCCACAAGCGCAATCAGGATTATTGTGGAGGCCGTGGAGCTTTGGATTATTGCGGTGAACAGGCAGCCTATGATAACCATGAGGAAGGGGTCGCTTGCATAGTTGAACATGTTGCCTATCTGGGGGATTAAATCGCTGAGCCCGCCCATGGCGTCTTCCATTATGTCAAGGCCCAAAAACAGCATGCCCACTGCGATAAGCAGTATTCCCGCCTTTTTCTTTTTGTCGGAATTTGCAAGCATGGTCATAAGCAAGCCGACCATTGCGCCCAGCGCCATTATTGCGGAGATGTTGAAGTAGTCTTTAAGCGAAACTATCTGAAGCGTGATTGTCGTGCCTATGTTGGCGCCCATTATGACGGCGGCGGCCTGGCGGAGCGTCATAAGCCCCACGTTGACAAAGCCCACCATCATAACGGTGATTGCCGTCGAGCTGTGCACAAGCGCGGTTACGCCCGTGCCCACGCCCACGCCCATAAGGCTGTTGCTTGTCGCCTTGTTCAGCCAGCCCTTTATGCGTGAGCCCGCAAGACTCTCCAAGCCCTCGCTGAGCGTCTTCATAGCGAACATAAACATCGCTATGCCGCCCATACACAGGCAAAGTTGATAAAATATGTCCAGACCCAGCTGCACGCCGGACGTTCCGGCGGCAAGCGTGACGGACTTAATTGACTCTAAAAATTCCATACCTTTGTTCCTCAAAAAGTATTTTGCGCGCGAAAGCCCCGTATCGGCGGCCCGCATTGTATCCGGCCTTGCGGAAAACTTTTCCGCTCTTCGGCTATATATTGCAACGGCAGGCAACCGCTTGCCCGTCCGGTGTTTTTCCTTTGCTTATATGATTTTACGGCAGCCTATTGTTTATTCGCCGAGGCGATTTTAGCCCGCAATTCAGTAGTTTTGCGTGATTAGCGCAGCTGCCAAAAAAAATGGCGTTTTACCTCTTAAGCCCGGCAAAATTTAACCCGCGCAGCGCCTCATAGAGCACCACCGCAACTGCGTTTGAAAGGTTTAAACTGCGCGCGCCGCTCAGCATGGGAATGCGGAAGGTTGTGCTTTGATTGCGCTCCAAAAGCTCTGCGGGCAGCCCGGCGGTCTCCTTGCCGAACACCAGATAGCTGCCGTCGGGATAGCTTTGCTCGGTGTAGCACTTTGCGCCCTTTGTGGACAAAAAATAAAAGCGCGCGTCGCCGGCAAGGTCTGCAAGTTCGTCAAAGCTGTTGTGATAGCTAAGGTCAAGCAGGCTCCAATAGTCCAGCCCCGCGCGCTTTAAGTGCTTATCGGTAATCTCAAATCCCAGCGGCCGCACAAGATGCAGCCGCGTTCCGGTCGCGGCGCAGGTGCGCGCCACATTGCCGGTGTTTTGGGGAATTTCCGGTTCCAAAAGCACAACATTAAGCATAACAGGTTTAAGCTCCTTATCCCCCGCAGAACCCGCACATGCGGGAAAATCAGGGGGCGGGCGTGCGCGTTGCCGCATACACCCATTGTATTCTAACAAAAAAAACACGGGGTTGTCAAAAGATTTTTACATAACTTTAAAAAAGCTTTTATGTAAAATTTACATATTCACATTATTTGCGCTGCCGCAATAAACTGAAATTGTAGGAAAACCGCCGATTGCAAGCTGAGCAAAGCGGTATTGTTTATACACTTGACACACCCCCACTTTTATTTGCAGTGCATAAAGCGCCCGCAGCCTAAGAGGCGCTGTAACTATTTTTTTGCCCTACGGAGCTAAGCATGAATATTACATTTGTAACGCGCGGCAGTCTGGAAACTTTTTTGGAACGGGACGTAAAAAAACTGCGCAGCCCCGACATTATAGCGCTTTCCGACGGACTTGTCGGCGAGCTAAACCTCATCGACGAGGCGGGCGGCGGCAGCAATGCCTGCATAAAGCTCTGCAAGCTGGCCGAGGAGCTTGACTGCGTGGTGGTTGCGGCGTGCGACACGTCGGTCTGCGGCCTTTTGCATAAGTCCGCCGTGGTCATCGACTGCGGCAAGCTGCTGGGCGTGTCGGACATGGCGCACGTCATGGACGATTCGCGATACAGCCCGGGCGGCGGCTTTCGCGTTTACGACACCAGCAAGGGCAAGATAGGCATAATCGTGGACGAGGACCTGTTTTTCCCCGAGGTTGCGCGCATACTTACGCTCTGCGACAGCGAGGTAATACTGTCTATGTTTGGCACAATACGCAGCGCCATGCCCCAGGTAATGCTGCGTGCGGCGGCTTTTTCAAACGGTGTTACCATGTGCATGGCGGCAAAGGGCTATGTGCAGATTGCCGACATCGCCGGGGAAATCGTGTGCGCGCTGGACGCAACCATACTTGAATATAACATGGAGATAGCCAAGGATTACCACCTGATATGCGCAAGGCGGCGCGGCTGTTACAGGGAAATATACTCAAGCTTTAATATGTAGCCCAAGATTTTGCGCGTTTAA
>CAZPMG010000085.1:0-7707 GCA_964587785.1 uncultured Clostridia bacterium | reverse complement strand
CCTGTCTTAATTAGTTAAATACATATGCAGAGATTAAACGTAAAAAAATTGACGCGCGCCGCCGTGCTGTTGGGTTTTGCGCTTGTGGCGTTTTTGATAGAGAACGCCTTTCCTCCGCCGTTTGCGTTTGCGCCGTTTTTAAAGCTGGGCATATCCAATGCCTTTGTGCTGCTCGCACTCATTGTGCTGGGCGGGCTTCCCGCGCTGCTGATACTGATTGCAAAGAGCTTTATCACCGCACTGTATACCGGCCTGTTTTCCATGTATTTCAGCCTGCCGTCAGGGCTGGTGTCGCTTGCGGTGATGGCGCTTGTGTACCGCCGGCTGTTCCCCGCGGTGGGCGTTGTGGCTGTGAGCGTTGCAGGCTCTGCGGTGTTCAACGCCGTTCAGCTTGCGGCATACGCGCTGATATCCGGCACGGCCGCGCCGCTTGCCGCCATTCCGCCGGCGGTTCTGCTCAGCACGCTCACAGGCGCGGTGACAGGGTTTGCCGTGTATTACAGCGTGCGCGCACTTCCGGAAAAATTATTGCTAAGCGACTGATACAGCGGCAATACTGCGGCAATACTGCTAAGCGACTGACATAGCGGTAATACCACTAAGCGACTGATACAGCGGCAATACTGCGGCTGCACATACTGCCGCGGCATTTAAATGTTTCGATACCCCCCGGCATATAAATATGCTTCAAACACAGCAACTATATAAGAAATAATTTTTAGGCAACAAAACAGCTTCCGCACACCGCCTTGACGCTGCTTAATCAAATATTACAAGGAAGAAGTCATGAATATCTCCTCGGTATTGGCGCAGGAATTCAAGCTGAGCGCCCAGCACATAACAAACATTATTACACTCATTGACGAGGGCAACACCATACCCTTTATTGCGCGTTACCGCAAGGAGCTGACCGGCGACTGCGACGACCAGGTTCTGCGCGACTTTGCCGACAGGCTGGCTTACCTTACCAACCTGCAAAAGCGCAAGGAGGAGGTGGAGTCGGCAATTACCGCGCAGGACAAGATGACCGACGAAATTCTCGCCGCACTCGCCGCCGCCAAGACGCTCACCGAGGTAGAGGACATCTACCGGCCGTACAAGCAAAAGAAAAAGACGCGCGCGTCCGTCGCAATTGAGCGCGGACTGCAGCCGCTTGCCGATATAATTCTTGCTCAAGAAATCAGCGAGGCCGGTCTGTACGATGCGGCGAACGCATTTATTGACGCGGAAAAGGGCGTGGAAACCGCGGAGGACGCCGTGCGCGGCGCGCTGGATATTGTCGCCGAGGCAATATCCGACCACGCCGAGCTAAGAAAAAAACTACGCGCGCTCATGCACAGGAATGGATTGGTAACAGCAAAGTTTGCAAAGCCGGACGAGGAAAAGGCAAAGGTATACGAAATGTATGCCGAGTTTGAAGAGGCTGTCAGCCAGATACCGCCGCACCGTATTCTTGCGCTAAACCGCGGCGAAACCGAGGGCGCGCTCAGCGTAAAGCTGTATCTCAACCGCACGCTGGCGCTGTCTGTGGCGGGCAGTTATTTTGCGCGCGAGGGCGGCAGCCTGCGCCAGATGATAGAGTCCGCCGCGGAGGACAGCTATGACCGGCTGATATTTCCGTCGGTAGAGCGCGAGGTGCGCTCCGAGCTTACGGAAAAGGCAAGCGAACAGGCGATAAGGATGTTCGAGGTAAACCTGCGCCAGCTGCTGCTGCAGCCGCCCGTCAAGGACAAGGTGACGCTGGGTCTTGACCCGGCATACCGCACGGGCTGTAAGATTGCCGTGGTGGACGCAACGGGAAAGGTGCTTGATACCACCGTGGTATATCCCACTCCGCCGCAGAGCAAGGTCGCCGAGGCAGAGCATACGCTGCTCAAGCTCATAAGCAAGCACGGCGTGGACGTAATCGCCATAGGCAACGGCACGGCGTCCAAGGAGGCCGAGATATTTGTTGCCGCGCTCATAAAAAAGGCCGAGCGCAAGGTTTCATACATGGTGGTAAGCGAGGCGGGCGCGTCGGTGTATTCCGCGTCCAAGCTTGCGGCGGAGGAGTTCCCCGAGTTTGACGTATCCTTGCGCAGCGCGGTGTCCATAGCAAGAAGGCTTTTAGACCCGCTGTCCGAGCTTATAAAAATCGACCCCAAGTCAATCGGAGTGGGGCAGTATCAGCACGATATGCCCAAGGCAAAGCTGAGCAGCGCGCTGGGCGGCGTGCTGGAAGACTGCGTAAACAGCGTGGGCGTCGACCTCAACACGGCAAGCGTGCCGCTGCTGACGTTTGTGTCCGGCCTAAACGCCGGCGTGGCAAAGAACATTGTGGCGTTCCGCGAGGAAAAGGGAAAGTTCCAAAACCGCTTTGAGCTGCTAAAGGTTCCCAAGCTCGGCCCCAAGGCATTTACCCAGTGCGCGGGGTTCTTGCGCATACCCAAGGGCGAGAATATACTCGACAACACCGCCGTACACCCGGAGTCCTACGAAGCGGCGGCAAAGCTTTTAAAGAGGTTCGGCTACAGCAATCAAGACGTAGCGGCGGGAGAGCTGAGTGAGCTTGGCAAAAAGGTGCAGCAGTCGGGCAGTGCGTCGGTTGCCGAAGAGTGCGGAGTGGGCGTTCCCACGTTAACCGACATAATCACAGAGCTTAAGAAGCCGGGGCGCGACATCCGCGACAGCCTGCCCCCGCCCATGCTGCGCAGCGACATAATGGATATGTCAGATTTAAAGCCGGGCATGATTTTGGAGGGCACGGTCCGCAACGTAATAGACTTCGGCGTGTTCGTGGACATAGGCGTGCATCAGGATGGATTGGTGCATATTTCCGAGCTTTCCGACAAGTTTATCAAGCATCCATCTGAGGCCGCGGCAGTGGGCGACAGGGTAAAGGTGCGCGTGCTGGGCGTGGATTTGCGCAAAAACCGCATATCTTTGAGCATGAAAAAAGAGCACGCAAAGACCGGCGGCGCATAAGTGATTTGCGCGCGGCGGTTAAAAAGATTGCAAACACCGCAAAAATAGGATATAATAAGTTGGTTGCGAGGGCATGATACTAATACTGCTTTTTAAATGACTAAATTCTTTGGGCGTGTTCTGTTTAAATCCGGAATCAAACGCATACCATGGCTTGGCTGCGGCGTGCGGTTTACCCGGGTTTTGAATTACCAAAGGCTTTTGGTTGAGCATTAAAAGCAAGCTTAGCAAATCCGGCGCACAGCAAAAATACTAAATGAAAAGGGAAACCCCCTTGGCGGAGGAAGAACATGGTACTTGATAGGGTGAGAAAACTGCTTTCCGAGCAGCTGAACATCGACGAATCCAAAATAACCGCCGAATCCGACATTATCGCGGAGCTCAAAGCGGACTCGCTGGACGTATTCCAGCTGCTGATGAGCCTGGAAGAGGAATTCGGCATCAGCGTACCCGACGAAAAAGCTCAGGAGCTCAAAAAGGTATCTGACATAGTAACCTTTATAGAAGGCCTGAAGAAGTAAAAAAAAGCGCCTTGCCGGCATGTCCGGACTTAAGCGCATCAGACAGAAAAACACCAACAAACCGGGAAGACAATATTTGTCTTCCCGGTTTGCATTTTCACAGCAAAGTCAATTTTTTTTATGGACCAAACACCATCTTAATCAGTTAAAATCCGGCAATTTTTGCAAATTCATACCGCGGCTGCGAGTTTGACATTGGGCGCGCATAATTATATAATTGATTTGATTATAGTCAATTAATTTAAAAACTGCTACAACAGTTTTTCAAGCAGCAAGCAAAGGAGACGGCGTGAAATTTTTACATATATCCGACCTTCACATAGGCAAGCGCGTAAACGAGTTTTCCATGATAGACGACCAGCAGTACATACTGTCGCAGATTCTATCGGCGGCGGACGCGCATATGCCCGATGCCGTGCTGATTGCCGGCGACGTGTATGATAAATCCGTGCCACCTGCCGAGGCGGTCACGCTGCTTGACGATTTTCTGTGCGCGCTAAGCCTCCGCGGCATCAAGGTGTTTGTGATAAGCGGCAACCACGATTCGCCAGAGCGAATAGCCTTCGGCGCGCGCATAATGAGCGGCGGCGGCGTATATATGTCGCAGGTATACGGCGGCAGCGTGCAGCCGGTCACGCTGACAGACAGGCACGGCGATGTGGACATCTTCATGCTGCCCTTTATAAAGCCCGTGCACGTGCGCAGGTTCTATCCCGACGCACAGGTCGAGGACTATAACCAAGCCGTTGCGTGCGCGGTGGAAAACATGGAGCTGAGGCCTGATAACCGCAGCGTGCTGATAACTCACCAGTTTGTAACGGGCGGCGAGCGCACGGAGTCCGAGGAGATTTCCGTGGGCGGTTCGGACAACGTAGACGCGGGAATTTTCCGCGCGTTTGACTATGTGGCGCTGGGGCACCTGCACAAACCGCAGCACATCACGCGCCCCGAGGTGCGCTACTGCGGAAGTCCGCTCAAATATTCCTTTTCCGAGGCGGGGCACACAAAGTCGGTTACCGTGGTTACGCTCGGCAAAAAGGGCGAGGTGCAAATAGAGCAGTCCGCGCTAAAGCCAAGGCGTGACCTTCGCGATATCAAGGGTGGCTATGAGCAACTGGTGTCGCGCAGCTTTTACGGCGGATTAAACCTTGACGACTATTACCGCGTGACGCTTACAGACGAACAGGACGTACCGGGAGCGCTCCCAAAGCTCAGGGCGGTATATCCCAACATAATGCAGCTTGCATACGACAACTCCCGCACGCGCGCGGGTGCGGATTTTTGGCAGCAGCCGCGGCCGGAGACCAAGAGCCCGGCAGAGCTTTTCGGCGAGTTTTTCCGGCGTCAAAACGGACGGGATATGGACGGCGGACAGTCGGCGGCGCTTTCAAAGCTCATACAGGGGATATGGGAGGACGTCGAATGAGGCCGTTAAAGCTTACCATGTGCGCGTTCGGCCCTTACGCGGACAGGACGGTAATTGAACTTGAAAAGCTGGGCAGCAGCGGACTGTACCTTATAACCGGCGACACGGGCGCGGGCAAAACCACCATGTTCGACGCAATAACCTATGCGCTGTACGGCGAGGCAAGCGGCGGCCAGCGCGCGGCTGGGATGCTGCGCTCAAAGTATGCGGACGAGCAAACGCCCACCGAGGCAGAGCTTGTGTTTGATTACGGCGGCAAGACATACACCGTCAGGCGCAATCCCGAATACCCAAGGCCGGCAAAGCGCGGCGGCGGCATTACAATGCAGGCAGCGGGCGCAGAGCTTCATCTCCCCGACGGGCGCGTTGTCACCAAGACAAAGGAAGTTACCGATGCCGTGCGCGGCATATTGGGCATAGACCGCAACCAGTTTTCCCAGATTGCAATGATAGCGCAGGGCGACTTTTTAAAGCTGCTTATCGCCTCCACCGATGAACGCCGCGCGATTTTCCGCAAGATATTCAAGACCGACAGGTTTGACAGGCTGCAGGACGCGCTCAAGGACGCGGCAGCTTCCGCGGGCAGGGAGTGCGCGGCTCTTAAAGGCGAGATAGGCCACCACAGCGCGCAGCTGTCCTGCGCGGACGGCGACCCGCTGCAGGCGCGGCTTAATGACGCAAGGCAGGGACGCTTGCCCTTGGGCGAGCTTGCCGAGCTTGCGCGCGCGCTGATTGAAAGCGATGCTCAATCGCAAAATACGCTGGGCGTTGCAATTGAAAAGGCAAACGCAGCCATAGAGCGGCTGAGCGGCACACTCGGCAGGGCAGAGCAGGCGGAAAAAGACAGCAAAGAGCTTGACTTTGCGCGCAGTCAGCTTGCGGATATAACGGCTGCGCTGTCAGGGTTAAAGTCAGATTATGATGTGCAGACAGGCAAAGAGCCGGAGCGGGAAAAGCTCAAGCAAAAGATAACACTGCTTTCCTCGGAGCTTACCAAATATTCCGAGCTTGAAAAAATGCGTACCCGGCTTGACGAGCTGCAAAGCACAGCAAAGGCGCAGGCGGAGGAGCGGAAAAAAAAGTCAGAGCGTCTGAAAAAGATGCAGGAAAAATACAATGCGCTGGTGCTTGAACACGATTCAAAGAAGAACGCTCCGCTAACCGCGCAGTCGCTGCGCACAAAGGCGGCGGAGGCAAACAGCCGCATACAGGCGCTCTCCGAGCTTAAACGTATGCACGGCGCGTGCAGGGAGCTTGAAATAAAGTTAAAGCTTGCGCAGGACAGCTACCTGCAAAAGAACCAAAGGGCGGAGACGCTTGCGCAGGAATACGAGCGCATAAACAGGCACTATTTGGACGCGCAGGCGGGCATATTGGCGCAGACGCTCAAGACGGGGCTGCCCTGTCCGGTGTGCGGCGCAACAGAGCATCCGCTGCCCGCGCAGCTGCCCGGGGGCGCGCCCTCCGAGTCTGAGCTCAAGGCCGCGGCAAAGAAAAAAGACTTGGCGGCGGCAGACGCGCAAAACCAAAGCAAGCTTGCCGGAGAGCTTGGCGGAAAGCTCGGCCAAGCGCAGGAAAACTTGCGCGCCCGTGCGGACGAGCTGCTTGGCAGCGCGGCCGCGGCGGAGTCAGGGCAAGATATAGGCGGCGGCATAGAGCGCGAGCTTGGCAATACGCGGCAGGCACTTGAAAAGCTGCGGCCGGAATTGGAAAAGGCAGAGGCGGACGCAGTCAAGGCGCAGGAGCTGGAAAAAAATCTGCCCGATTATATGCGTACGGTCAAGCAGGCAGAGACCGAGCTGAGCGGGCTCAACACGTCCTCTGCGGCACTTGCGGCGCGTGCGGAGGGGCTTATCGAGGAGGAGGCAAAGTTTGCAAAGAGCCTTGCGCATACCGGCATTTCTCAGGCAACGCAGGAGATAGATGGCTTAAAGCGCACGCTTGACGGGCATGCCGCGCAGCTTGAGCGCGCAAAGACGGCATACGAGAGCGCAAGGTCGCAGTCAGACACGCTCACCGGCCGCATAAAGGCACTGGAAACCGGCGCAAAAAACGCACCCAAGGAGCAGATTTTTGAGCTTGCAGGCAGGCTTGAGGAGCTGAAGTTGCAGCGGAATACGCTGAGCGCGCAGCACACGGCGGTGTCCGCGCGCCTTGATTCAAACAGGCGCGCGGCAGAGGGGATTTCCGCACGCAGCGGCGAGCTTGCCGCAAAAGACAGGGAGTATTCACAGCTTAAAGAGCTGTCCGACACCGCAAACGGGGCTTTGACCGGGCGGGAAAAGGTCAGCCTTGAGACGTATGTACAGGCGGCATACTTTGACCGGATAATCGCGCGCGCAAACGTGCGGTTCATGGTTATGTCCGGCGGCAAGTATGAGCTGAAGCGGAGTGAGCGCGCGGAAAACAACCAGAGCCAGAGCGGCCTTGAGCTGTCGGTGATTGACCATTACAACGGCACGGAGCGCAGCGTAAAGACGCTGTCCGGCGGCGAGTCGTTCATGGCGTCGCTGTCGCTTGCGCTGGGGCTGTCCGACGAGGTGCAGACGTCCGCGGGCGGTATAAAGCTGGATACAATGTTCGTGGACGAGGGGTTCGGCTCGCTGGACGAGGAGAGCTTGCAGCTTGCCATGCGCGCGCTTGCCGGCCTTGCCGAGGGCGACAGGCTGGTGGGCATAATTTCGCACGTGTCCGACCTAAAGTCAAAGATAGATAAGCAGATAAACGTTACAAAGCAAAAGAGCGGAGGCAGCCGCGTAAGCATAATTTGCTGATGCGGCAGCAGCAGGGCAGGCA
>CAZPMG010000084.1:5125-7937 GCA_964587785.1 uncultured Clostridia bacterium | reverse complement strand
GTTTCAACTCACACGCTCCGGGTGGAGCGTGACCCTACATATTGTATATGATGACAGGGCCACACACTACGGAGCGGACAAAATTAATGTTTTTGGATAAAAACAGCGGTTGTTTATGTTGTTTTATGCTTGTTTTAGCCGCTTTTCTCTGCGAACCTAAGCGGCTTTTAAGTATCATTGGCGGTTCGCAATGCCTATAGAATCAGTACTCCTTCGGGATTATAGCTCTCCTTTGCTCCAAAATGCTCCACCTTGCGCTCCCAGTTGTTGCCTAAGTAATAGAAGCGCAGGCTGTCGCTGTCGGGGTTGATAATGCCCAGCAGCTGCGCCTTGAGCTTGAGGAACGTTCCGTAATCGAGCGCCACCTCAAACACCGAGTTCTGCACGCGCTGTCCGTAATTTTGACAGGCCTTTGCAACCTTTCTCAGTCTGGTTTTTCCGGCTGCGTCCAAGGTGGACACATCATAGCTAACCAATGTCATCATAATGCATACTCACTTTAAAATATAGCAAGGGTACTCATCGATTTCCCCGCGGATATGCTTTGCCAAAAGCGAGCTTTGCACAAACGGCAGCAGTCCCACGGGAATCTTTTGGTCGAGATAAGGGTGCTTTATGCTCTCTCTCTTGCGCTCTTGCCACAGAGTAATCACCTTGCGCCTGCCGGAGTCGTTTAAATATACCGCACCGCCGGGCTGGTCCTCGAAATCCTTTGCATTAATTTGCTTTAAGTTAATCATAGTAAGCGCCAGCCGTTCGATTATGCAGCGCAGCTCCTCTACCAAATCACAAGCAAGGCTGTGCCTGCCTGAGCGCATTGCGTGAAAGAAACCCAAATAACTGTCCAGCCCCGCGCTTTCTAAAGCCGAAGCGCAGGACGCCGTGGCAACGGCATACAGAAACGACAAAACGGCATTAACTCTGTCGAGCGGCGGGCGCTTTGACCTAAACCGCATTTGAAAATCCTGTTTTTGCTGCAGTATCATGCGGTCAAACACATCAAAATACGCCTTTGCGCAGCTGCCCTCTATGCCCATTATTGCCTCAAGGCTTTGGCCGGCATACACATTTTGAATGCCCTGCTCTAAATAACTAAGGCACCGGCTCAAGCTGCCGTCCTCGTCTATGTGAGGATAATCGCGGAGTGACCGCCTGATAAGCTGTTTTGTGTTTGAAAGCTTTGTCGCCACGGTGTTTTGTATAAGCGCTGTCTGCTGCACGGCAAACCGCTCAAACTGCATTTTGCGCAAGTATATGTTGCCCTTTGCCTCGCCCTGAATGCGCGCCAAAAACTTGCCCTGCGGAGAAATAAAGCTGATAGACACGCCGTTTTGCACGCATTTGCCCATGAGCGCGGGCGAACATCCGAGATATGAAAAGCAAAGGATTTCCTCTACATTTGACAGCGGAAGCCTAAACTTTTCCCTGTCGTCTGTCTTGCATACCACATTTTCACCGTCCAGCGACAGATACGCGGTCTCGTCCAGTATATACAGAGTGTTGAGCAGCTTCCGCATGACATCCTCCTTATATATAGTCGATTAATTTATTATGCAACTCACAGTTAATCAGCTATAAGACAACATTATATGCGCACGCAGGCCGGTTACGGCGGAGTAGCCTTATTATGCGGCTTAGGTCGCGTGGACAAGGGATTGCAAAAGGCTTTTTTTAACTCCTATCCGCACTCCCTATTCAATTGCCGCCAATATCTTTTGCACATTGTATGCCTTTGACTTGGCAAAGCAGGCGTCTTCAAGCGAGCAGCCCGAACAATTTTGTCCGGTACGCTTGGGCGGAATGCGGTGCCCGTTTAAAAGCTGCCGCATTTCGCCGGCATACTGCTTTATTTGCGCATCGTACTTGCCATAGACCTTGGGGTCGCCAAAGTCAAGCCTGACGCGGCGGCGTTTTTCCGCATAGTAAATGTATGCCTCGCTGTCGCAGCCCCACACAAAGTCTGCGCACAGCTTTTGCGCAAACACGTGCACGGCATCGCTCTCGTGAAAATCTGCGTCCTTGGGCGGCCTTGGCTTATATTCCACAATCCTTATGCTGTATTTGCCGTCAAGCCCCGGCACAGCCACGCCATTTGCCGACCTTGTAAACTCTATGCAGTCGGCAACGCCGAATAAATTATATTCCGGCAAATCATTGTATACCGTAACCGCGCTTCTTACAATTTTATTTGCCGAGGAAAAACCGTGCTCGCCGCTGTGCACAGCTTCGTGCATTAAATTTGCCTTTACCACAAAGGCGTTTTCCGCCCAATCGCCGTTTACCTCCAAGAGCGCAAAGCGCCTGGGGCAATACATATAGTGCTGTATTGCCCGTATGTTTAGCGTCCTTGCATCGGGCGGCTCCGCTGCGGAAAAACCCACGGCGGTTACAGCAGCTCCGTCATGGTTACGCCGGCGGGCATACCGGTGTCCACGGTAATATCATAGTCGGCAAACGAGCGCGGAGCTGTGACGTCCTGACGTTTTGCTATGGAAATCTTGTCAAACAGCACCTGCGCCGGAGCGTTGCCCAAGTCGCTGTCGTGCCTGAACACATAGAGCTTGCGCATACAGAGCTTGCCCCGTGCCGCGCTTCTGTCGTGCTCGAACATATTTACAAGGCAATCCCAAAGCAGCTGCAAATCATCCTCGGAAAAACCCGTGGCCTTTTGCGCAAGTTTGGCTGAAACATATCCCTCCAGCCTGTACAGCCCGTACGGAACAAGGCTCTTTTTGCCCATTTCGGTGTCGCCCTTTTCCTTGCGCTCCTCCGTTGTCTTTGCCTGCCTTGTAATGGTGATGTCCTGCACGAA
>CAZPMG010000084.1:2315-5025 GCA_964587785.1 uncultured Clostridia bacterium | reverse complement strand
TAGTTGCGTATCTTGCGCTTTATGCATACGTCGGTGACTATGCCAAGCGCGGTTTCCGGGTCAATCCTGGGCATATTGCCGGCATCCGGGTCGCCGTTGGGGTTGCCGTTTTCTACATCGAACAGCGCCACAAACTCATACCTGTTTTTAATTGCTTCCATTATACATTTTCCTCCTTGGATGTGTTGTTGTTTTCCTTGTCCTCACGCTTTGTGTAAAGCGCGTTGTTTTGGTGGTAATAACCTATGATAAACCGCCCTTGCTCGTCAAGCGGAAGCGTGGACGGAAAGCTGCCGCCAAGCGGGCTGCAAATTTCGCCTATCAGCTTGTTGAAGAAAAACGGCCTGTCCAGCTTGGAGAGGTGGTTTTGCGACAGCATCAAAAGCTTGGGGAACACCGTAGCCGGCCGCACGCACGCGGACGCAAAATAAGAGTCCTTTATCGTCCGGTTGAGCTTTCCGCCGGCGGAGTCCTGCTGCACCTTTTCCAGCACGGCAAACAGCCGCCCGCACAGATAAGCCTGGTTTGTGTTGTTTACGTCAAGCGCCATGGTAATATCCTCCTTTTTCCTTAAAAACCGCGCCTTGCGGTTGAGGGAGGCCTTTATTATGCCTATCCTCAAATCGTTTATCTTGATGAATTTGTTTTTTTCTTCGTCGCTGTCTGTCTTTATGCGCCTGACCACCGTTTCAAGCAGCGCCGGCGGATAGTTTGTGCCGTTTAAGATTGCCGTCAAAACAGAGGCTGCAAGCGGCGGCGGTGTGACTTTTTTTGTGTCTTTAGGAGGCAGCAGCGTCTCCAGCATCCAATTTATGTATACCTGCTTGCCGTCCGGCCTTACCTGCATATCCGCCTGATGCTGCGCGGCGTTTCGCATTATGCTGCCGAAGCTATCGCGAATTACAAACTTTTGGGATATGCGCGAGGAGTTGGGGGCAAGCCCCGCCACATAAAACTGAATGTCCTCGTTTACGCCCAGTGCGGACATATCGCCAGTGCGCCCCTGAGCAATCTCGCGTACGACAGAGCTGAGCGCACGCTCCAGCTTTTCGTCATTGCTGCCGTACATCATGGCGGCAAACGCGTCGCAAGCGATTTTGTCGCCTTTGTCTATGGCAAAGTAAACCATGGTAAATTCGTTGCCTATGGTGCGGCGGTGTCCGTCGCTTTGCAGCAGCCCGTTGAGCGCGCGCGTATACTTTTTCATGGCGGTCTCGGATATGGAGCTGTTATAGGACTGCTCCTTGCCGTATGACTCAAACGCCGATTCCTTTATGCCCACCAGCACGCCGCCCGTGGTGTTGCCGCCGCGCAAGCCCTTTATCTTGTCGTGTATGCGTGCGGTTCTTAGCCTTTCCCCCTCTATAGGGCACATGGAATATATACCCTCTTCTCTTTCCTGCTCCTGCTGTTGCTTTAAATCTATGTATTTTTGTATTACCCCGCTGTCCTCGTGCAACATAATTTCCGGGTGTCCGTCAAGCGCAAAGCAGTAATAGGACTTGGAGTAATCGCCGCGCAAATTGACTAAATGCGGATTTTCCGTCTGCTCCGGCGGATTCCAGTTCTGCAAAAAACGCAAATACGCAAGCGCAATCTCCGACTGCAAGCCTTGGAAAAACTCGATATTGCCTTCGGTAAACATGCTGTGGGACTTTTGCGCCTTGCCGCTTT
The DNA here is from genome assembly GCA_964587785.1 of uncultured Clostridia bacterium. Lineage (GTDB taxonomy): Bacteria > Bacillota > Clostridia > Christensenellales > HGM11417 > CAZPMG01. The sequence goes on along the minus strand of CAZPMG010000084.1, from coordinate 3,351 downwards.
CCGCCGTGAGCGCGCCGCCTTGATAGTCCAGCCCGAATATGTAGAGCGGCCTGTGCTCTATTATGTTTAAGTCAATGCTTGTCTTTTGCGAGCGCTTTGGCAAGGTTATCTCGCGCGGCGCCAGTACCGTCTTTACCTTGCCGTTTTTTTGCGGCATCTCGCGCGGCTGCTGTATGTCGGCAATCTGGCTGATTTGCCCGTCTGTGGTCAAAAATATCATGTATTGCACATTTTGACTGCCAAAATATTCGTCCGTGTCCGAGCCGCCGCCGCGCTTTTGCTCCTGCACGTCGTGATAATCACACAGCGCCTTTATAAGCACTTTGACACCTCCCTGTATTTTTGGACGTCGATTACGCCGTCAACCATGCGCGGGCGGTAAAATACGGCGTCCGCCTTGTCCGAAAACTCTGCGTCCTCCCAGCTTGCGCCCTCGGGCGGACGGCCTCCGTCCTCAAACTTCATGCCGTACAGCATGAACCCAAGGTCAATCTCGCCCTTTAGCTGCCCGGACACCGCGCCGGGGTCGAAATCTTCGGCAAGCTCTATGCTCTTTACGGAAAACTCACGGCATCCCAAAAACGGCTGATGGAAAAACTGACCCTTTTGCAGGCGGCGCAATATGATGTTATAGTGCTTGTCCCTGCCCTCGTCGGGGTTTTCCGAGCGTATGCCCGTCAGCTCAAAGCCGAACTCAATGCCGTACTTTACGTCCCTTAGCAGCATACCCGCGCGCTGAGTGCGCTGTTCGGACGCGTAAATCCCCGCAAAGCCGCCCTCACCGCGCATCTGCTGCCTGATTCCCGCCAGCCCGATTTTTTGCTTGACCTCGTTGCGCCTGACGTTTACAAACCGTATGGGGTTGTAGACCACAATCTTTTTTATCACGTAGCGTATTGCCGGCCGCCAGTACACGGCTTTCAGCATACCTTCCAGCGCGCCCGGCGTGGGCACGTCATAGCTGACGCGCTCAACCTTCATCTCCGGGCGGGTAAAGCAGGCATAGTCCGCGGTTACAATGATTTTGAAACTCATA
>CAZPMG010000084.1:0-2215 GCA_964587785.1 uncultured Clostridia bacterium | reverse complement strand
ACCTGCCGCAGCAGCCCGGACTTTAACATATGGTCAAGCTCATACTTTCTCACGCCTACGGTGTAGCGCTGTAGCGGGCGCTTGGCGCGCAGTCCGCCGTACTCAAGTTCTTGCAGCAGCTTGCCGCTCTCCTCTGCGTTATCTATGACCACGCCTATTGTAAGCGTGTCGATAAACTTAAAGCTCTGCGCGTAGCTTCTAAACGGAAGCTCGGAAAGCGGCAGCGGCGAGGCAGCGCTGCCCCCGATTCGGTTTTGCTGAATTTTTTGGGAGTGAAACCCGTAGACGCGGCCAAAATATTCCTCAATACATTTTTCAGAGGTTATATCTGAATGCGTGCCAAGCAAATTCAGCGTTACATTTGCCTTGACCTGTATGTCGGCGCTGGGCGGCCGCTCTGTTTGATACACAAACACCTGTCCGTTCGCGCGCCTGCCCTCTCTGTTGCACCTGCCCGCCGCCTGAAGTATGTTGTCAAGCCCGGCAAGCTCCCTGTAGACCGCCTCAAAATCCAAATCTACGCCCGCCTCTATAAGCGATGTGGACACAACGGTGAGCTTTTCGCCCGCGGCAAGCAGCTTCTTGATTTTTGCAATTACCTCTGAGCGGTGAACGGGCGTCATGTATGTGGAGAGGTGAAATTTGTTGCCGGAGAGCAGCTTGTAAATCTCTCGGGCGGCGTTGCGCGTGCCCGCGACAATCAGCGCGGAGCCGTGTTTAGACGCAGAGAGCGCAAGCTTTTCCGGATTTGCCTCGCCTATATAACTGATGGTGCAGTTTTTAAAGCGCGCATAGCTTGATTTGTCGTATATGAGGTTTTTTACGCTGCAACCGGGCGCGTATTGCTGAATAAACCCGTCAAAGTTTGGCATTGTTGCAGACAAAAATATGGCCTTGCTGTCAAGGTGCTTGGTAACCTGACCCACTGCGCGTATGCACGGCTGCAGATATTCCAAAGGCAGCGTGTGGATTTCGTCAAACACCAGCACGCTGCCGGACAGATTGTGCAGCTTTCTAAGCCGGCTGCTCCTGTAATGGTACATCGATTCAAACAGCTGCACGTTGGTTGTCACAACAATGGGACAGTCCCAGTTTTCCGCCGCCCTTTTAAGCTTTTCTTCCGCCAAGCCTGACCTTTTACTGTCCTTAAGGCTGCCGCTGTCTACGGCTGCACCGGCTGCGCCGCCGCTTGCAGCGCTCTCCCTTGCTGCTTTAGTTTCTGCCCCGTCAAAGTCGTAATTTGAGTGATGCTCCAAAACGGTAACGCTGTCGCCGAAAATCTTTTTAAATTCCGACGCCGTCTGTTCGATTATGCTCGTGTAAGGAATCACATAAATTATGCGTCTTTTGTTTTGTGTTTTGGCAATATGCAGCGCCGCCCAAAGGCCGGTGAGTGTTTTGCCGCTGCCCGTGGGCATATCTAAAATATTTATGTCTGCGGCTGCGTCAATATTTTGTTTTACCTGTTCAAGTAGCTGAGAGCGCGCTTTCTTTACCGGGGTGTCTGCAACAAAACTACTAAGCTTTTGCTCCACCAGCTCCAGCGCATGGGCAAAATCTGTGTTAAAGCCGCGCCGCACGCCGGGGCTGCAAAAGCTTTCCGTATCCAAAAAGTCCGCGTCCGTCAGGCAGGAGAAAACGTACCTTGTAAAAAAGGCAAAGCATTCCGTCGCCTCGTGCGGACAATCTTTATACAGCCTCGCAAGCAGGCCGTCAAGCTCGCCCTGCACCGGCTTGTCCCACTCAATCTCGCTTTTTGCCGCGCTGTAATTGTCGGCGGTACGCTTGAGCCTTGCGCTGAGCGTGGCTACGTCGTCGCTGTCCGCCGCCGTGCCGCCGTCGGGAAGCCCGGAGTGATGGCCGGCTATCACATATTGGAGCAGCAACGCGGACGGATTGCCTCTGCCTGCCTCCTGCGCGCCTGCAAGCGAGTGCTCGGTTTGAAGCGCGCTGCCCCTTATGCGCTGTTGAAACTCCTCGCTGTACTTGCCGAGGTCATGCAAAAGCCCCGCCAGATACGCAAGCTTTTTGACCGTGCCGCAGGAGTGCCGCTCTGCCGCGTACGCCACTTGCAAAAGGTGGTCTTTTAACGGCTGGGTCTTACCGTCCTCTAAGCGGTGGGCTATGTAATCTCTTTCATTGTGCACAAAAATCACCCCTCAAATATATAGTCAATTAACTTGAAAACTGCACCAGCAGTTTTCAAACAGCAAGC
>CAZPMG010000083.1:0-8546 GCA_964587785.1 uncultured Clostridia bacterium | reverse complement strand
TGTTATAGCCTGCGCGGCCGCAGTGGTTTTATGTTAATTAAATTCGGCACTATTGCGGAAATTAATACAGAATTATTTATTACGCAACAGGGCACGTGTCATTGCTCTGCGCCGTCAATCGCGCGCGCGTCATTGCTCCATGCCGTCAATATCAAGCTCCTCCACCGCGCGAAAAAGCTCTTTCTCGGACAGCTCCAGCACAGACGGCTTGCCGGGTGCGTCAAACAGCGTAAGCGGCACAGAGTCCGTGCCGCCGGTATAGTCGCGTCTGAGCACGCTGAGCAGCGGATATGACGCCTTTAGCTGCGGCCGCGTGCGGAATATGTTGAATATCATGTCGGATATGCTCTCGCGAAAAGGACTGCTTATGCCGGTAATCTTTTGCGCTATCAGGTGCTCAAAGTGCATACCCAGCAGCCGCGCCTCGCCGTAAGTCAGCTGATAGTCCGCGCAGGCAAGCACGGCGCGCGACATAACCGCGCCCGCGGCAAGCCCTGCGGGAAAAGACTCCGCGCGCGCTGCAAGCAAGACTGCGCGCTCTATTGCGTCCTGCTCGCTGCGCAGGATTTTTTCGTAATTTTCCTTTAGATAATCAAGCAGCTCTCCGCCTGCCAGCGCGCGCCTAAGCAGTGCGCCAAGGCCGCCTGCGGCAAGCTCCGGTGTCTGTGTGCGCAGCACCGAGCTGTCTATAACGGCGGCGTCTATGCGCCCCACGCCGCTCAGCCCGTCAAAAAAACTGCCCAAATCCAGCATATAGCTGCCGGACACCGCGCAGCCCTCTGCCGCGGCAAGCAGTGTTGAGGGCACCGCCGCATAGCCTATGCCGCCGCGGTACACCGTCGCCGCGCACAGCCCTATGTCGGTCACCGTGCCGCCGCCAAGCGCAACCAAAAAGCTGTCCTTTGACGCGCCGGATGCGTGCAGCTTTGCAAGCACCTTGGACACCGCGGACAGCTCCTTTTGATACTCACCGGCGCGCAGCACCAGCCTGCCAATCTGCTTTATTCCCTTGAGCGCAGAACGGTGCAGCTTGTAGGCGTTTGCGTCCGCAAGCACAAAGCAGCGCCGCCCGCGGCAGATATCCGCAAGTTCGCCCGCGGCCTTTTTGCCCGCCCAAAACAGCGTCTGTCCGCCTATATTTTGCTTTGTCCAATGCTCCATAAAAAACCTCAAACGCACATAGACACTGTAATTACTGCGCGGTTATTTCCTCTGAATAATTCAAGACGGTTATTTTCCTGCGGACACTGTAATTTGCAGCATATACCGTCCGCGCCTGCTTGCGCCTGCCTCAAGCACATAAAACCGCTCAAGCTTTACGGATATCACAGCGGCATCGGGGTTGCTTACAGTAAAGTTAAGCTCAAAGTCGCCGTCGCCGTCCGTGTCGCCCACGGCAAGCACTATGCTGCCCTGCGCGCCCGTGCCGTATATATTTTGCAACGGCATATACGTCTCAAGCCGCACCAGCACCTCGGGCGCGGGGTGCCCGTATTTATTGTTTTGACCGTAGCTTATCACGGCATGGCCGGGCGTAACCGCATTTAAAAATTCCGGCATGGTGGACGACTTGCTGCCGTGGTGGCCGACTTTTAGCACGTCCGCGCTGTAATAGCTTTGGGGCATTGACCCGGCGCTTACCACGTTTAAAAAATTGCTTTCGCTGCGCTCGTTGGCGTCGCCCGTGAACATTATGCTGCGGTTGCCGAAGTTTAGCAGCGCAATCGGGGAAATAGCGTTCAGTTGTTCGCTGCTCTTGTGGTTAAGACTTGCGTACTCATCGGCAAGCGGAGTTATTATGTCGAATATGTATGCGTCGGTTTCAATGTCGGTCAGTGAGTGTGAGTGGGTAATTACCGTGCCCTTTGCGGCAAGTGCCTCCGCCGCCTGATAAAACCGGCGGTAAATCACCGTGCTTACCTGCTCGGGCGTTATGTCGGGCATGAAAATTTGGCCGAAGGTTATTTTGCTGTCCTCAAGCAAATATGCAAGGCCGCCGCAGTGGTCCTCGTCGGTGTGCGTGAGCATCACATAGTCAAAGTGCGTGACCGAGAGATGCCGCACATACGATTCCAGCGCGTACCTGCTTGATCTCGGCCCGCCGTCTATGACCATGTGCTTGCCGTCCGGGAACTGCACAATCGCGCTGTCGCCTTGACCTACGTCCACAAAATGAATTTTAAGCTCGCCCTCGGATATCAGCGCGCCGCCGGGCACGCTCGCCTGTTTAGGGAACAGCTCGCGGTAAATTACATCGCCAAAAAAGTCGCTGAGCGCATAGCTTTGAGTGTCGTATATGTACGCAAACACGAACGCCGCCGCAAATACCAACAGGTAAACCAGCGGCTTTAGCTTGGGCGCACTTGCGCGGCGCGCGCTCTTTGCAGCCTTCGCCGCCTTTTTTATTGCGCGGGAAACGCTGTCGTTCCGGCTGTTTGCGCTGCCGCCTGCTGATTTTGTACTGCGGCCGCTTGCCGGTTTTGCGCCGCGGCTGCCTGAGCTTTTTTTGCCGGACGCGCCCTTGCCGCGGTTACTGCTCATTGTCTGGGCCGTCCTCTGCGGGCGTGTACATACCGCCGCCGAGCAGCGCGGGAGGGGCGGATTTGCGCCTTGCTGCGCGTTTTTCCATGCCGAGCAGCTCTTTTATCTCGTCCATCTTTTCCATTGCCGCGCGGTAGCCTTCCTCTATCATCTCGTCCATGTGTTCAAGCTTGGTCTGGTTGTACTGGTGGCAGTCGGGCTGGATTATTACGTCGGAATTGACTATGCCCTTGATTGCCGTGGACTTCATGCCTATGCGAAAGGCCGCGCGCAGCACGTCAAGTATCTTTGTGGAATCCGTGCCGAAACCGCGGCCGCTGTGTATGTCTATGCTGATTACCTTTTGCGCGCCCATTACCCGCAAAATATCCGCGGGCACGGGGTTGGTAAGGCCGCCGTCCACTAAGCGGAACTCGCCGTATTCCACCGGGGTAAACACGCCCGGCACGGCGCAGGACGCGCTGCACGCCTTGGCAAGCTCGCCGTAATTTAATATTATCTCTTCGCCCGTCTTTAAGTCCACTGCAATGAGCGCAAGCGGACGGTTTAGCTGCTCAAACGTGGTGTCGCCTATCAGCTTTTTGACCAAATCCTCTATGGACTTTGATTTGGACGGAAAAAACAGTATGCGGCTGCTGCGCAAGTCCTCGTAGCGTATCTCGCGCATTGCGCGCTCCATCTCGTACGAGTTCATGCCGTAGCAGTAGAGCGCGGCTGCCAGCGAGCCGGCACTGCAGCCGGATACGTACTGAAAGTCTATGCCGTGCTCCTCTAAGGCGCGAATCACGCCTATGTGCGCATAGCCGCGCGTGCCGCCCGCGCCAAAGGCTATGCCCGCCCTGACCTTGGAAGGTTTGGGCTGCTTTACCGCAGGGCGCACGGCCGCTTTTCTTTTGAAAAAATCCAATATTGCCATTACATCTTTTACATACGCGTTATAATTGCGTATGCTTTTTCCTATTATATCCGTGTATGCGGATACGTTTACTAAATTTACACCGCGTAATCGCGCGGGATACGTTTACTAAATTTACAACCGCGTAATCGCGCGGACGCTTTTATTGTAATATTTCTGCCTGCGCGCGGGGCGCAGCCGTATTCTTTACTGTTGCTGCGCTGCAGCCGCATTCGTGCCGCCCTTGCCTTTTTTATCCTTGGGAGAGGCAAGCAGCATACACACAAACGCCACCGCCATGAACGCCGCCGCGTACGGCATCAGCGTGAGCATACTTCCAAGCATACACAGGCCGGCAAGCGCGGGCGTTATGGACTGCGCCAGCATGGACGCGGTGTAATACATTCCGGTGAACTTGCCAAGGCTCTTTTCGTCGCAGTACTGCACCGCCATGGGGTATATGTTTATCACCACCAGCGCAAAGCCCACGCCGGCAAAGAAAAACGGGATTATCAAAAGATAGGGAGTAATGTTCCATGCCGTAACCGCAAGCGTAAGCAAAAAGCAAAGCACATAGCATACGCCCATGTTTGCCGCGCCCAGTATCACCAGTTTGCGCCTGCCCAGCTTTGCGGCAAGCTTTGCCGCCGGCACCGCAAAGGCAAAGCCCGTGGCGGCAAACGCCACAATAAAGAACATTGCATAGTCCTCGTTGCCGAACAGCTCCGCCGAATACAGCGACATAAACGTCTCCACGGCGTTTATTGACATATAAGTAAAGAACACCGCCGCAAGTATGAACATGAGCTGACGTGACAGCTTTACCTTTTTTTGCTCGGCGCTCACCTTTATCGGCTCGTCGGGGGCGTCGTCGTCCTTGTCCTCGTCCTCCATTATCTCAGAGGGGGAAAGCTCGCCCGCAGCAAGCCTGCGGTTATACTGCTCAAGCTCGGCGCGGTATTCTGCCACAAACTTTTTTTCGCGCACGGTGAGCAAAAACACCGCCAGCGCGGCCACCATGAGCACCGCCACAACGATAAACACCGTGTGTATATCCACCACGGGCTTTGCCTCTGAGGGCGTAAAGTTAAACGTTGTAAACAGCGCGATAAAACCAAGAGCCGCGCCCACTCCGCCCATTATGTTTATAATGCTGTTTGCGCGCGAACGCATTTGCTTTGGGGTTATGTCGGGCATGAGCGCCACCGCAGGCGAGCGGTAGATGTTCATCGCCACAAGCACGGCCAGCAGCGTCAGCACAAGATACATGGTTTTCCAGCCGCCCTTGCCCACAACCGCACTGTACACAAACGGCACCGACGCAAACGCCGCCGCCGAAAGCAGTATGCCCACGATAATAAACGGTGTGCGCTTGCCAAGCCGCGACTTGCTGCGGTCGGAAAAATGGGATATCACAGGTATCATAAACAGCGCAAACAGGTTGTCAAGCGCCATTATCATGCCGATAATTATTTTGTTGCCCGTCTGAAGCAGCGACGACAGCATGTCGTCAAGAAACAGCGGTACGGTAAAGTTGTAGACCTGCCACAGCATCATGATTGTCATAAATGCCGTACCCACCATAACAGTGCGCTTTATCTTTAGTTTCAAAGGCAATCCCTCCTGTCTCCGCGGCGGTTGCCTGCGGAAGTTGTTGCTGTAAATATGCATCCCTAACAGTCGGGCGTGAGTTGCCCGGCGGCAAAAAATTTCAGCTGAGCAACAAATTGCTTTTGCTTTAACCAATATTATATACAATAACTGCGCATAAGTAAACAAAATAACCGATATTCTGCCCCTGACAGTCCGGCGCAAATATTCACTGCGACAGCAAAAAACACAACGTATGCTTTTGCAGCAAATTAGAATTTATGACAGCCTTATGCCGCGGATAATGCTTTTTTGCAGCAACGGAGCAGCGGCTGCCCTCTTTGCCGCAGCGTAAAAAACCGATTGCAATTCAATGTTTTTACTTTGAACGCAAATATTTGGTGATTAGGCGGCGCTTGCTGCGGTTACAATAGAGAGTGTTGCAGAGAATTGAGTCCGGACACGCAGGCAGCGGGTTTTGCCGGGATTTTTGCGCAAAAATACGTGAAATATTTAACTGAAAAATCATTTGGAAATATTTTTATATTTGCATTGACAACCTATATTTAGTATGTTATAATTCATAAGCACACTACATATAGTAAAATGTGTCCGTTTTTGTGCAGCCTTCAGGCGCACAACTCAGCTAAGGCCGGGCGGCAGACGCTTAGCGGACAAAAAGGGCAAACCCCGCCTGTAATACGGCGGGTTTTTCCGCCCCTACAAGGTTAAAACAAGCCAAGGAAGCGCGATTTGACCGGCGGAAAAAAATGTGCGGCAGCGGCGCGGCATAAAAAAATAACGCCGCACAGCCCGGCAGGCAGCCGCGGCACAAAAAGTAGCGCCGCACAGCCCGGCAGCGGCGCGGCACACAAAAGAAAATTGAAAAGGGGCTTCCGTTCACAATGTCAAGGGGGGAAGCTTACATGGAGGAGGGTTTCAATGTTTACGCATATTGTCAAGCGCGACGGAAGGACGGCGGAGTACAATATTGAAAAGATTCAAAGGGCCATTGCCAAGGCGATGGAGTCCTGCGGCAGGAGCGAGCCTGACGAATACGCCAAGCTTGCCGCCGAGGTAGAGCAAAAGCTTGCCCAGCGCTTTGGCGACAAAAACCCCGGCGTAGAGGACATACAGGACTATGTCGAGGCCGCGCTCATGGACAACGGATATGCGTTTGTCGCCAGAAAATATATACTCTACCGCTCCGAGCGCACAAAGGTGCGCGAGATGAACACGCGCCTGATGAGGATATATGACGAGCTTACCTTCACCGAGGCCGAGAGCAGCGACATAAAGCGCGACAACGCCAACATAGACGGCGACACCGCTATGGGAACTATGCTCAAGTACGGCTCTGAGGGAGCAAAGGACTATTACGAAAAGTACATCCTCACCTCCGAGCAATCCAAGGCGCACAACAGCGGCGACATACACATCCATGACTTTGATTTTTATACGCTGACCACCACCTGCTGCCAGATTGACCTCGTTAAGCTGTTTGAGGGCGGTTTCTGCACCGGCCACGGCTTTTTGCGCGAACCCAACGACATACAGAGTTATTCGGCCTTGGCGTGCATTGCCATTCAGTCCAACCAAAACGACCAGCACGGCGGGCAGAGCGTGCCAAACTTTGATTACGGCCTTGCAAAGGGCGTTACAAAGACATTCCGCCGTCTGTATGCGGCAAACTTCGGCAAGGCGGCAGCACTGCTCTATCCCGAGGCGGGCATAGACGCCGCCGCGGCAAAGGAAATTTTTGCCGGGCTGCTCAAAGAAAAGAATATCTTCCCCGCATTAGAGGAAAAGCCCGAATTTGTAAAAGCCGAGGCAAAGCTGTTTAAGGACAAGTTCTCTGCCGAGCAGCTTGCTCTGCTGCGCACCTTCGCGCGTGAAAACGCCACGCAGGAAACCGACAAGGCGGTGTTTCAGGCAATGGAGGCGCTCATACACAACCTAAACACCATGCACTCGCGCGCGGGCGCACAGACGCCGTTCTCCTCCATCAACTACGGCCTTGACACATCGCCCGAGGGACGCTCTATAATCAAGAACATACTGCTTGCCACCGAGGCGGGCTTGGGCTTTGGCGAAACGCCCATATTCCCCATTCATATATTCCGCATCAAAGAGGGCATCAACTACAACCCCGGCGAGCCTAACTATGACCTGTTCAAGCTTGCCTGCCGCGTGAGCGCAAAGCGGCTTTTCCCCAACTTTGCGTTTGTGGACGCGCCCTTTAACCTTAAATATTACAAACCCGGCCATCCCGAGACGGAAATTTCATATATGGGCTGCCGCACGCGCGTAATCGGCAACGTGTATGACCCGGAAAACGAGGTCACGTTCGGCCGCGGCAACCTCAGCTTTACCTCTATAAACCTGCCGCGCATCGGCATCAACAGCAAGGGCAACATCGAGTGGTTCTTTGAGGAGCTTGAGCGCAAGCTTGACCTTGTAATCAAGCAGCTGGACGACAGGTTCCGTATACAGTGCAGCAAAAAGGTCAAAAACTTCCCCTTCCTGATGGGTCAGGGCGTATGGGCGGATTCCGGCAAGCTGAAGCCTGACGACTCCATTGCCGAGGTGCTCAAGCACGGCACGCTTTCAGTAGGGTTTATCGGGCTTGCCGAGACGCTTGTTGCGCTCACCGGCAAGCACCACGGACAGTCGCCCGAGAGCAAGAACTTAGGCCTTGAAATAGTAGGGTTCATGCGCGATTACCTTGACCGCCTGAGCGAAGAACGCAAGCTCAATTACACGCTGCTTGCCACGCCCGCAGAGGGGCTTTCCGGCAGGTTCGTGCGCATTGACCGCAAAAAATACGGAATTATTCCCGGCGTGACCGACCGCGATTACTACACAAACGGATTCCATATACCCGTTTACTTCCCCATCTCCGCGCTGGAAAAAATCAAGCTGGAGGCGCCCTATCATGCGCTTACCAACGCCGGGCACATTACCTATGTGGAGCTTGACGGCGACACCGCCGACAACATAGAGGCGTTTGAGTCCATCGTGCGCGCCATGAAGGAATCGGGCATAGGCTACGGCTCTATCAACCATCCGGTTGACCGTGACCCTGTGTGCGGCTACAGCGGCATAATCGGCGACAACTGCCCTAAGTGCGGCCGGCCTGAGCACACCGAGGGCCAGCCCGGCTTTGAGCGCATACGCCGCATAACCGGCTATCTTGTGGGTACGCTGGAGCGTTTTAACAACGCCAAGCGCGCCGAGGAGCACGACCGCGTCAAGCACGATACTTCAATGAAGTAAATAGCGGCTGAAGTTTAAACACGGCGCGCCCGGGCAGCACAACAGCCGCCCGGGCGCGTTTGTTTTGGTATATGTAATTGTGGACTTTCTATTGTAACAGGGGCGCTGCCGTAATAGGTATGCAGTAACAGGGGCGCTGGCGTAACAAGTATGCAGTAACAGGGGCGCTGGCGTAACCGGAGTGCCGACGTAACAGGGGCGCTGCCCCTGCACCCCGCTTCTTTTCTTTGACAAGAAAAGAAGC